>NZ_JAHUWS010000040.1:0-345 GCF_019218965.1 Pseudomonas sp. PDM31
TCATGACTGGGGTGAAGTCGTAACAAGGTAGCCGTAGGGGAACCTGCGGCTGGATCACCTCCTTAATCGACGACTCAGCTGCTCCATAAGTTCCCACACGAATTGCTTGATTCATTGAAGAAGACGAAAAGAAGCAGCCTTAACGGGTTGTAGCTTGGTTGGTTAGAGCGCACCCCATGCTTTGTGGTAAAGAGCAGGGTGAGGTCGGCCGGATAGCTCGAAATTGGGTCTGTAGCTCAGTTGGTTAGAGCGCACCCCTGATAAGGGTGAGGTCGGCAGTTCGAATCTGCCCAGACCCACCAATTTTGTTGTGTGGGAACCTGTAGAAATACGGGGCCATAGCTC
>NZ_JAHUWS010000041.1:0-312 GCF_019218965.1 Pseudomonas sp. PDM31
CGAACTGCTCGGACAGCGTGTTGGCGCCGTTGGCGGTTGGGTGCGCTTCGTTATCGGTGAGGGTGTAGCTGTAGCTGACCACGCCGGTAGTGGCATTGAACCCGGTGATGGTCAGGGTGCTGCCCAAAGGTGTAGTGGTCGACTGCGGGAAGCCCGCCGCCACGCCATTGGTGACCACGGCAATACCGCCCACCGTCAGGGTCGTCACACCGTCCAGCGCGGTGATGGTAAAGGTGCCGTTCTGGGTCAGGGCATTACTATCCGCAGCACTGCCGTCACCGAGGTTTTTCTCGAAAACAGTCAACTCGCCAC
>NZ_JAHUWS010000042.1:0-291 GCF_019218965.1 Pseudomonas sp. PDM31
CTTCGTTGACCGTAACGGTTTCGTTGGCATCGGTAAAGCTGTCATCGACCGGGCTGACGCTGATGTTCAGGGTCGACGTGTCGTTGGTTCCCGAGCCGTCGGTGACGGTGTAGGTGACTGTTGGCACCGTGCCGTTGTAGTTGGCGGCTGGGGTGAAGGTGTAAGCACCGTTCGCTCCGATGACCAAGGTGCCGACGTTGACGATGGTGGCGGTCTGGCCGGCAGTGAACGTGCCAGTGACGCCCGCGACGGTAAAGTCAACCACGCTAACAGGACCGTCAACACTCAAGG
>NZ_JAHUWS010000043.1:0-283 GCF_019218965.1 Pseudomonas sp. PDM31
CCTGCAGGTAGAGCGTCTCGATGTCGCGTTTGCCCTCCTGGGCCTGGGTGCGCAGGATCTGCGCAATCTGCCGCGTGGCACCGGGGGCGCATTGCAGTTGCAGCCCGACTTGCTTGGCCTGTCGCGACGCCAGCAGGTCCTCGCCGGTTTCCTTGCGCCAGGCCGTGGCGAAATTGTGGTGCAGGTGTTCGAGGATCGGGCCGCTGACCTGGCTGGAGATGTCCTGGCGCGGGGTGTCGCCACGGGGACCGAGGTTGGGGGCCGGTTTGCTGTCCTTGGCACG
>NZ_JAHUWS010000044.1:0-278 GCF_019218965.1 Pseudomonas sp. PDM31
GGCCGTCCAGCGCCGTCACGGTGAAGGTGCCGCTCTGGGTCAGCGCCGAGGTGGCTGGGTTGCTGCCGTCGCTGAGGTTTTTCTCGTAGACGGTCAGTTCTCCGCCATAGACGTTCAGGCCGTCGAGGGTCACGGTGTCGTCGTTGTTGTAGATCTGCAGCACCAGGTTGGCGGTGCTGGTGTCGCCGTCTGCGTCGGTGATGGTGTATTGGAAGGTCTCGCTGCCATCACCACCGCCGTGCAGGGCTTTGAAGTCGGCGTCCGTGGTGTTGAGGGTG
>NZ_JAHUWS010000045.1:0-255 GCF_019218965.1 Pseudomonas sp. PDM31
AACCAGGGGAACTGAAACATCTAAGTACCCTGAGGAAAAGAAATCAACCGAGATTCCCTTAGTAGTGGCGAGCGAACGGGGACTAGCCCTTAAGTGGCTTTGAGATTAGCGGAACGTTCTGGAAAGTACGGCCATAGTGGGTGATAGCCCTGTACGCGAAAATCTCTTAGTCATGAAATCGAGTAGGACGGAGCACGAGAAACTTTGTCTGAATATGGGGGGACCATCCTCCAAGGCTAAATACTACTGACTGAC
>NZ_JAHUWS010000046.1:0-255 GCF_019218965.1 Pseudomonas sp. PDM31
TGCAAGAGGCGAACCAGGGGAACTGAAACATCTAAGTACCCTGAGGAAAAGAAATCAACCGAGATTCCCTTAGTAGTGGCGAGCGAACGGGGACTAGCCCTTAAGTGGCTTTGAGATTAGCGGAACGCTCTGGAAAGTGCGGCCATAGTGGGTGATAGCCCTGTACGCGAAAATCTCTTAGTCATGAAATCGAGTAGGACGGAGCACGAGAAACTTTGTCTGAATATGGGGGGACCATCCTCCAAGGCTAAATAC
>NZ_JAHUWS010000047.1:0-255 GCF_019218965.1 Pseudomonas sp. PDM31
TAACCTTCCGGCACCGGGCAGGCGTCACACCCTATACGTCCACTTTCGTGTTTGCAGAGTGCTGTGTTTTTAATAAACAGTCGCAGCGGCCTGGTATCTTCGACCGGCGTGGGCTTACGCAGCAAGTGCTTCACCCTCACCGGCGCACCTTCTCCCGAAGTTACGGTGCCATTTTGCCTAGTTCCTTCACCCGAGTTCTCTCAAGCGCCTTGGTATTCTCTACCCAACCACCTGTGTCGGTTTGGGGTACGGTTC
>NZ_JAHUWS010000048.1:0-255 GCF_019218965.1 Pseudomonas sp. PDM31
CCATCAATTAACCTTCCGGCACCGGGCAGGCGTCACACCCTATACGTCCACTTTCGTGTTTGCAGAGTGCTGTGTTTTTAATAAACAGTCGCAGCGGCCTGGTATCTTCGACCGGCGTGGGCTTACGTAGCAAGTACTTCACCCTCACCGGCGCACCTTCTCCCGAAGTTACGGTGCCATTTTGCCTAGTTCCTTCACCCGAGTTCTCTCAAGCGCCTTGGTATTCTCTACCCAACCACCTGTGTCGGTTTGGGG
>NZ_JAHUWS010000049.1:0-255 GCF_019218965.1 Pseudomonas sp. PDM31
TGGGTTGGGAAATGCCCTTCAATCTGGCGGGAGTGGGCGGCGAAGCCAACCTGCCCGGCAAAGGCTCGATTCGTATCGCCGATCGAGCGCTGCAGCGCTCCACCGAAGCGCAATACACCGAAGACCGCGAGTGGTTTGCCCGCTGTGCGGTCACAGGCAGCAAAGCGCCGCAACAGGTCGCGAACGGCCTGCCAGCATTCGTCAGTCGTGGTTTCAGTTGGGAAGAAAGGGCTGAAATTTCCCACTGGGTGAAGT
>NZ_JAHUWS010000004.1:0-497508 GCF_019218965.1 Pseudomonas sp. PDM31
GAGCATTGGAACCACCTGATCCCATCCCGAACTCAGCAGTGAAACGATGCATCGCCGATGGTAGTGTGGGGTTTCCCCATGTGAGAGTAGGTCATCGTCAAGATTAAATTCCGAAACCCCTATCTGCGTAGCAGGTAGGGGTTTTGTCTTTAAAGTAGAAACATCAAGAATTCGTCGGCACGTCATTACAGACGGATCGACACACAGAATTTCTTGACGACCATAGAGCATTGGAACCACCTGATCCCATCCCGAACTCAGCAGTGAAACGATGCATCGCCGATGGTAGTGTGGGGTTTCCCCATGTGAGAGTAGGTCATCGTCAAGATTGAATTCCGAAACCCCTGTCTGCTGACGCAGACAGGGGTTTAGTCGTTTCAGGGCCCTGTAGGTTACTTCGAGGTCTTTCTGGCCTGAGCTTCAGGGCTGTCTAGGTAGCGTGTGATGACTTGCACCGCACGGTTCAGGTGGAGCTCCAGCAACTGAACAGAGCGTTCCACATTCCGCTCCCGGGCTGCATGCAATAGAGCTCTGTGGTCGTCCTGGGATAGCTTGCCGAGGCCCATGGCCTCCAGGTTGAAACGCAGGAAGCGCTCCTCTTCATTCAACCCGTCCTCAACCAGCTGCAACAGCCGGCGATTGGGCGCCCTGCTGTACAGCATCATATGGAAGAGACGGTTGAGACGGCCGATTTCGGTGTAGTCGTGTTCTGTTTCGAGTTCTTCGATGTATCGTTGGGCCTGTTCGATGTCCGCATCCTGGAGCAATGGGATCGACAGGCGTAGCGCTTCCGACTCCAGGAGAATGCGCAAGGCGTAGGTTTCCACGGCATCACCCTGGACCAGCGGAGCGACGACGGCACCTTTATGGGCTACAACATTAAGCAGTGCTTGTGCCTCGAGCTGGCGCAGGGCTTCGCGCACCGGCATGCGACTGACGCCGAACAGGTCGGCCAGGTCTTGCTGACGCAGTGCAGCACCACAAGGGATGCGCCCGTCCAGGATGGCCGAGCGCAGGGTTTCTTCGATCACCGAACGCGCCAGATGTGCGGGAATCGGCCCGTTGATCTTGATACTGCTAAGAGGGTTGGGCTTTTGTGTCACTACAACGCACCCTGATTCAGAGGTTTTGGATCCAAATGACACTAGTGACTGCCTGACGGGAAGTCAAACAAGCAGTAGCTCACCTGTCTTTAGTTTAGCGCGACGCCAATGATCTCATCGTGCCATTGTTTTTTTTCAGGCTAACCTTCACCATTCAATCGACTCCTTCCTGTCCACCCTGGATGCCTTTGCATTGACGGCACCTATAGCGATTCCCCGGATTCTAAGTTGGCTGTGCAGTGCATTACTGCTGGCTGGCGTGATGCTGGGCAGCCTGAGTGCCGACTGGGATTTTTCCCTGATCAGCCGGAAGGCGCAGGGGTTGTACGGGCCCTTGGGCCAGGGGCAGCAGCGCATTGACGACTGGCAGCAGCTATTGGCCAGCCAGAAGCAGCTCGGCGAGCTGGAGAAGCTTAATGTGGTTAACCGCTTCTTCAACAAACAGCTGCGCTACGTTGAGGACATAGACCTGTGGCGCCAGGTGGATTACTGGGAAACCCCGATCGAGGCGCTGTGGAAGGGCGCCGGCGACTGTGAAGACTACGCTATAGCCAAGTACTTCAGCCTGCGCCATCTCGGTGTCGCCAGTGACAAGTTGCGTATCACCTATGTAAAGGCTCTGACCCAGAATCGCGCGCATATGGTGCTGACCTACTACTCCAGCCCGGAGGCCATGCCACTGGTGCTCGACAGCCTGATCGACGTGATTAAGCCCGCCAGCCAACGAAAGGATCTGCTGCCGGTCTACTCTTTCAACGCAGAAGGGTTGTGGTTGGCTGGTGCCAAGGGCAACCAGAAGGTTGGTGATACCAAACGCCTTTCGCGATGGCTGGATGTACTGAAAAAAATGCAGGCCGAAGGTTTCCCGCTCGAGACGACTAATTAGGAGCACGCGCTCAGATGTCTTTGTTCAAACAGCTGTTGATTGCTATCTGTCTGTTCCTGGTAGTCGCTTTCACCGGCAGCTTCATGGTCAGCCTGGAAAGCTCGCGCACCCAATACGTCAATCAACTGCGCTCCCACGCTCAGGACGCGGCGACGGCACTGGCGTTGTCCTTGACGCCGAACATCGACGACCCGGCGATGGTCGAGCTGTTGGTCAGCTCGATTTTCGACAGCGGCTACTATGCGAGCATCCGCGTAGTCGACGTGAAGACTGATCAGACGCTGGTTGAGCGTACGGGCATCCCTGCAGTCACCAACGTTCCGGACTGGTTCGTCAAGCTGATAGGTCTTGAGGCTGCCGGTGGTGACGCGATAGTCAGCCGTGGCTGGGAACAGGCGGCGCGGGTCGAAGTGGTCAGCCATCCGATGTTTGCTCTGGCCAAGTTGTGGCAAAGCGCGTTGGGTAGCCTTGGCTGGCTGCTGATCTGCGGCGCGGTGAGTGCAGTGCTGGGCGCGCTGTTGCTGCGTCGGCAACTCAAGCCGCTCGATTATATGGTCCAGCAGTCCCATGCCATCGCCCGGCGGGAATTCCTGAGTCTGCCGGAATTACCGCGCACTCCCGAATTGCGCCGGGTGGTGCAGGCCATGAACCAGATGGTAGAAAAACTCAAAGCGCTGTTCCAGGAACAGGCCGAGCGCAGCGAAAAACTGCGAGCCGAATCCTATCAGGACACCTTGACCGGATTGGCCAACCGGCGCTATTTCGAGATGCAACTGAATGCGCGGGTCAGCAATCCTGAACAGGCCAGCTCCGGTTATCTGCTGTTGTTGCGGGTCAAGGATCTGGCTGGACTCAACCAGCGACTCGGCGGCCAGCGCACCGATGAAGTACTTAAAGCAGTCGGCGAGCAACTGTCGCGCGAATGCGCCAAATACCCGGAAACCCAGAACCTGGTCACTCGTATCCGTGGCGGTGAGTTTGCTGTGCTGGCACCGGGTCTGGTACGCGAAGAAGCACTGCATCTGGCCCAAAACCTCGACAGCGCCCTGGCGAGTCTGCACGCCACTGGTGCTACAGATGTGCCGGCAGTGGCCTCCATTGGACTGGCACCATTCGCCCATGGCGACTCACCGCAATCGGTGTTGAGCCTCGGCGATCAAGCATTGGCGCAAGCGGAAGGCCAGGGCGAGCAGAACTGGGCCTGCCTGGACCACAGTCTTTCGGCCAGCGTCGGCGACGATCACCACGCCTGGCACCGCTTGCTCGACCAGGCACTGAGTCAGCAGCGTTTCGACTTGTATTTCCAGCCGGTAGTGGCTGCCCAGGACACGCAGATGGTGCTGCATTACAAAGTACTGTCGCGGTTGCTCGACGAACAGGGCCAGACCATTCCTGCCGGGCGTTTCCTGCCATGGCTGGAGCGCTTTGGCTGGACCGCACGGCTCGATCGGCTGATGCTCGAGCGCGTGCTGGAGCAGATGCACGGACACGAAGAGTCACTGGCGTTGAACCTGTCATCGGCCACCCTGGCCGACCCCCAGGCGCTGAACAAAGTCTTCGAGATCCTGCGCGCTAACTCCAGCCTCGGCCCACGTCTGACCCTGGAAATCGGCGAAGAGCAACTGCCCGAACAGGCGGTACTGGAGCAACTGACCCGACGCCTGCGAGAGCTTGGCTTCTCCTTGAGCCTGCAGCGCTTTGGCGGACGCTTTAGCATGATTGGCAACCTGGCACGACTTGGACTGGCATACCTGAAAATCGATGGCAGTTACATTCGATCGATTGACCAGGAGAGCGACAAGCGTCTATTCATCGAGGCAATTCAGCGGGCGGCGCACAGTATCGATTTGCCGCTGATTGCCGAGCGGGTCGAGACCGAAGGTGAATTGTCGGTGATTCGCGAGATGGGGCTTTATGGGGTGCAGGGGCAGCTGTTCGGTGAGCCCAAGCCCTGGGGATGAGCTGATGCCTGAAAAGATCGTTCGCGATACGGACGATCTTCATGGGTACCGGGAGGTCAGATCAACCCGGCTTCTTCTTCATCGATCAAATGGCTCAGGCCACCCAATGCTTCACGGGCTTGGGTCCGGTCCATGAGTTTTGCCTGGGCCGCCGGTGGCAGATCGGTGACGCGGATTACGCCTTTCTGGGTCAGCACCTGAATCAAGTCGTCGAGTACCCGGATCATTTCCAGGTCGCTCTGCTTGAGCTGCTTGAGGCTAGTCTCCACGGCCTCGTTAGCGTACCAGTCCTGGATTTCATGGTGGTCGGCCGGCAGCGTCTCCGTGGCCTCGGCGTAAGCCGCAGCTTCCACGCGAACCAACAGGCCCTGCGCATCGCGTTGCACGTAAAACATTGAGCATCCCTCGGAAATTAACCAGCATCATGCCGTCAGCAGCATAGGACAACTGTACGCGAGTATGCGGTGCGCCGACGAAATCGTCATCGGACGGTAGCCGCAAACGTGACGACCGCCCCATAAGGGCGGTCGTTTTTACGCATCAGCTGTTGTTGTGGTCGACCTTGATGGTCGGGTCGCTACCGGCAATCAGGCTGTGCAGGTTGGCGCTCGACCAGTTGTTGCCTTCCAGTTTGATCGTCACATCCGGTGTGGCCGCTGCCGCGTCGCCGGAGTTGAACTTGCCGCCCGAGCTGACCTGCAGCGACGACACGCCATCGACCGTAGAGATCTTCAGGAAGTTGTCGATGGTGCTGCCGGTTTCGCCCTGCAACAGATCGCGCAGGTCGATGCGGTCGCCTTCGCTGGCCTTGAAATCCTTGATCACGTCGCTGCCGGTGTCGCCCGCCTTCCAGACGAAGGTGTCGCCACCGGATCCGCCGATCAGGATGTCATTGCCCTGGCCACCGGTCAGTGAGTCGTTGCCGGTACCACCCAGCAGGATGTCATTGCCTCTGCCGCCGTCGAGCAGATCGGTACCGCCTGAACCGAACAGGATGTCATTGCCCGCGCCGCCTAGCAGGGAGTCGTTGCCATCATGGCTACCCGATACATCGAACGCTGTGTAGTGCTCGGTGATGTACTGGTGCACATTGCTGGTGGTGACTTTGCTGACGTCTACGCCGGTCTCTTTGGCGACGAACGCCTGCATCGCCGGATAACCCTCGCCGGCGATGCCGTTGAAGCTCACCAGGTCGCCGAACAGGATGTCGTTGCCATTGCCGCCATTGACGATGTCGTTACCCGGCATGGTTGCTTCGGTATGACCGATGATCGAGTCGGCAAGGTTCTTTGGATCAATGTCGGTCTGCGGCGTTCTATCCGAGTCGTACGGCCTCAGGTCGCTGAGCGTCACGTCCTTGTTCAGGCCGATAGCTTCCACCGCCGACACCTTGGCCAAGAGCGCGAAGCCATCGGAGGAGTTGTCGATGGCGTCGGAACCGGTGCTGTTGCCGGTGCCGTCGCGACTGGACAGCTCATAGGTGCCGTTGCCCTCGGCGCGAATGGTACCCAGATCATCACTGCTCCAGTAGTTGCCAAGCCATGAGGACTTGTACGTCTGCAGCGTGACCGTGCCATCGCTATCGATGGACAGTTTGTGAGTACTGTCCAGAGTGGCGCTGTAGGTCTGCCCCAGTTTGTAATTGCTGGTGGTGATAACGTCGTCGAACTTCACGTTGCCGTACAAGGTCGGGTTGGTCAGCTCACCGCTCTGGTAGTAAGTCGGTTTGCCGTCGGTGATGAAGTACGTGAGGTTCGTCGCCCCGGAGTTGGCCTTCGCCTCGGTGCTCTGGAACCAGTTGGCCGTGGTTTTGAACACGTCCTCGTAGTTAGTGCCGCCGCCGGAAGCCATCGAATCCAGCACCCCTTTGAGCAGGGTCAGGGCATTTGGATCGTTCAGGTTGACCGAAACAGACTTGTTGACCTGGCTATCGAAGTCCGCGAGGAAGATGTTCACGGTGCCCGAGTTTCCACCCATGCTCTGCTTGAGCGTGTTGAACACCGACGTCAGCGAGGTCTTGGCCGCGCTGATCGACGACGCGCTCATACTGCCCGAACTGTCGACCATGAACGCAATGTTGTAGTTGGTGCCCGGCACCACCGTCAGCCCGCCGATGTCGGCGATCATGATGTCGTTGCCGTCGGTGCCGACGACATTGTCATTACCGGTGGTGCCAGTGACCGAGTTATAAACCGCCGGATTAATCGCGATCGGAATCTGAGTGGTATTGCTGGCCGAACCACCTTGGCTTTCGGTCGAGACTGCCGTGACTGTCAGCGTGTTGGTACCGGTGGCGTACGGTGCCGGGGTGTAGCTCAATTTGCTTACATCCCACCCGCTGAGGTTCACGACGGTATTACCGAGCGTGCCGGTAAAGGTGTGCGTGCCGTCGGTCAAGGTCGCACCTGCCGGGATGCCGCCGATCGAGGTAATGGTCTGTGTTTCAGAGCCATCAGTGTCCGCGGACGTTACCTTCAAGCCCAACGCAATGCTGCCGTTTTCGGCGACCTGTGTCGTGGTGGCGGACACGATCGGTGCATCCGCGACCGCGGTCACACTGATGTCTAGCGTGGAGTTTGAACCGGTGCTGGTGATGTAGGTGACAGTCGGAACCTTGCCGCTCCAGTTGTTGGCGGGGGTAAAGCTGTATTCACCGTTGGCACCGAGAGTCAGCTTGCCGACGTTCAGTATCGTGGCGGTACTCCCTGCCGTGTACTCCACGCCACCCACCGTGAACTTGGCCACGCTGAGGGCGTTATCCACATCGCGGTCGTTGGTCAGTACGTTGCCGGTGGCGATCGTGTCCTCAAGGGTAGTTTTGAGGTCAGCAGCCAGCACGCTCGGGTCATCGACCGGTGTAACGCTGATGTTCAGGGTCGAGGTGTCGTTGGTGCCCGAGCCGTCGGTGACGGTGTAGGTCACGGTCGGTACCGTGCCGTTGTAGTTGGCGGCCGGGGTGAAGGTGTAAGCACCGTTCGCACCGATCACCAGGGTGCCGACGTTGGCGATGTTCGCGGTCTGGCCGGCGTTGAACGAACCAGTGACGCCAGCGACGCTGAAAGTGACCACGCTGACCGAGCCATCGACGCTGGTCGTACCCGTGAGGACGCTGCCGGTGAGGGCGGTGTCTTCCAGTGTGGAGACCGTTTCGTTGGCGTCGGTGAAGCTGTCGTCGACCGGTGTAACGCTGATGTTCAGCGTCGAGGTGTCGTTGGTTCCCGAACCGTCGGTGACGGTGTAGGTCACGGTCGGTACCGTGCCGTTGTAGTTGGCAGCCGGGGTGAAGGTGTACGCACCGTTCGCACCGATCACCAGAGTGCCGACATTGGCGATGTTCGCGGTCTGGCCGGCGTTGAAACTACCGGTGACGCCAGCGACGGTGAAGTTAACGACGCTGACCGAACCGTCGACGCTGGTTGTGCCAGTGAGGACGCTGCCGGTGAGGGCGGTGTCTTCCAGTGTGGAGACCGATTCGCTGGCGTCGGTGAAGCTGTCATCGACCGGGGTGACGCTGATGTTCAGGGTCGAGGTGTCGTTGGTGCCCGAGCCGTCGGTGATGGTGTAGGTGACCGTTGGTACCGTGCCGTTGTAGTTGGCGGCCGGGGTGAAGGTGTAAGCACCGTTCGCACCGATCACCAAAGTGCCGACGTTGGCGATGTTCGCGGTCTGGCCGGCGTTGAAACTACCGGTGACGCCAGCGACGGTGAAGTTAACGACGCTGACCGAGCCGTCAACGCTGGTCGTACCAGTGAGAACGCTGCCGGTGAGGGCGGTGTCTTCCAGTGTGGAGACCGTTTCGTTGGCATCGGTGAAGCTGTCGTCGACCGGTGTAACGCTGATGTTCAGCGTCGAGGTGTCGTTGGTTCCCGAACCGTCGGTGACGGTGTAGGTGACGGTCGGCACAGTGCCGTTGTAGTTGGCGGCCGGGGTGAAGGTATAAGCCCCGTTTGCCCCAATGACCAAGGTGCCGACGTTGGCGATGTTGGCGGTCTGACCAGCTGTGAAGGTGCCATTGACGCCTTCGACGGTGAAGTTGACCACAGTGACCGAGCCATCGACGCTGGTCGTACCAGTGAGAACGCTGCCGGTGAGGGCGGTGTCTTCCAGTGTGGAGACCGTTTCGTTGGCATCGGTGAAGCTGTCATCGACCGGTGTAACGCTGATATTCAGCGTCGAGGTGTCGTTGGTTCCCGAACCGTCGGTGACGGTGTAGGTCACGGTCGGTACCGTGCCGTTGTAGTTGGCAGCCGGGGTGAAGGTGTACGCACCGTTCGCACCGATCACCAGAGTGCCGACATTGGCGATGTTCGCGGTCTGGCCGGCGTTGAAACTACCGGTGACGCCAGCGACGGTGAAGTTAACGACGCTGACCGAACCGTCGACGCTGGTTGTGCCAGTGAGGACGCTGCCGGTGAGGGCGGTGTCTTCCAGTGTGGAGACCGTTTCGTTGGCGTCGGTGAAGCTGTCATCGATCGGGGTGACGCTGATGTTCAGGGTCGAGGTGTCGTTGGTTCCCGAGCCGTCGGTGACGGTGTAGGTGACGGTCGGCACAGTGCCGTTGTAGTTGGCGGCCGGGGTGAAGGTGTAAGCACCGTTCGCACCGATCACCAGGGTGCCGACATTGGCGATGGTCGCGGTCTGGCCGGCGTTGAACGTGCCGGTAACGCCCGCGACGGTGAAGTTGACCACGCTGACCGAGCCATCGACGCTGGTTGTGCCAGTGAGGACGCTGCCTGTGAGGGCGGTGTCTTCCAGTGTGGAGACCGATTCGCTGGCGTCGGTGAAGCTGTCGTCGACCGGTGTAACGCTGATGTTCAGCGTCGAGGTGTCGTTGGTTCCCGAACCGTCGGTGACGGTGTAGGTCACGGTCGGTACCGTGCCGTTGTAGTTGGCAGCCGGGGTGAAGGTGTAAGCCCCGCTTGCCCCAATGACCAAGGTGCCGACATTGGCGATATTGGCGGTCTGGCCGGCAGTGAACGTGCCAGTGACGCCCGCGACGGTGAAGTCGACCACGCTGACCGGACCGTCAACGCTCAAGGTACCGGACAACACATTGCCGGTCGCCACGGTGTCTTCGTTGACCGTAACGGTTTCGTTGGCATCGGTAAAGCTGTCATCGACCGGGCTGACGCTGATGTTCAGGGTCGACGTGTCGTTGGTTCCCGAGCCGTCGGTGACGGTGTAGGTGACTGTTGGCACAGTGCCGTTGTAGTTGGCAGTTGGAGTAAAGGTGTATGCACCGTTCGCTCCGATGACCAAGGTGCCGACGTTGACGATGGTGGCGGTCTGGCCGGCAGTGAACGTGCCAGTGACGCCCGCGACGGTAAAGTCAACCACGCTAACAGGACCGTCAACACTCAAGGTACCGGACAATACGTTGCCGGTCGCCGCGGTGTCTTCGTTGATCGCAACGGTTTCGCTGGTATCGGTAAAGCTGTCGTCGACCGGCGTGACGCTGATGTTCAGGGTCGAAGTGTCGTTGGTTCCCGAGCCGTCGGTGACGGTGTAGGTGACTGTTGGCACCGTGCCGTTGTAGTTGGCAGCAGGGGTGAAGGTGTAAGCACCGTTCGCTCCGATCACCAAGGTGCCGACGTTAGCGATGTTGGCGGTCTGGCCGGCGTTGAACGAACCAGTGACGCCAGCAACGGTGAACTCGACCACGCTGACCGAGCCGTCAACGCTGCTCGTACCAGTGAGAACGCTGCCGGTGAGGGCGGTGTCTTCGTTGACGGTAGCGGTTTCGCTGGCATCGGTGAAGCTGTCATCGACCGGGGTGACGCTGATGTTCAGAGTCGAGGTGTCGTTGGTTCCAGAACCGTCGGTGACGGTATAGGTGACGGTCGGCACTGTGCCGTTGTAATTGGCGGCCGGGGTGAAGGTATAAGCCCCGTTTGCCCCAATGACCAAGGTGCCGACGTTGGCGATGTTGGCGGTCTGGCCGGCGTTGAACGTCCCAGTGACGCCCGCGACGGTGAAGTCGACCACGCTGACCGGGCCATCAACGCTCAAGGTACCGGACAACACGTTGCCGGTCGCCACGGTGTCTTCGTTGACCGTAACGGTTTCGCTGGCATCGGTGAAGCTGTCATCGACCGGGGTGACGCTGATGTTCAGAGTCGAGGTGTCATTGGTTCCCGAACCGTCTGTAACGGTGTAGGTGACGGTCGGCACTGTGCCGTTGTAATTGGCGGCCGGGGTGAAGGTATAAGCCCCGTTTGCCCCAATGACCAAGGTGCCGACGTTGGCGATGTCGGCGGTCTGACCAGCTGTGAAGGTGCCATTGACGCCTTCGACGGTGAAGTTGACCACAGTGACCGAGCCATCGACGCTGGTCGTACCAGTGAGGACGCTGCCGGTGAGGGCGGTGTCTTCCAGGGTGGAGACCGTTTCGTTGGCGTCGGTGAAGCTGTCGTCGACCGGGGTGACGCTGATGTTCAGCGTCGAGGTGTCATTGGTTCCCGAACCGTCTGTAACGGTGTAGGTGACCGTTGGCACCGTGCCGTTGTAGTTGGCAGCCGGGGTGAAGGTGTAAGCCCCGCTTGCCCCAATGACCAAGGTGCCGACATTGGCGATGTTGGCGGTCTGGCCGGCAGTGAACGTGCCAGTGACGCCCGCGACGGTGAAGTCGACCACGCTGACCGGGCCATCGACACTCGAAGTACCGGACAACACGTTGCCGGTAGCCGAGGTGTCTTCGTTGACCGTAACGGTTTCGCTGGTATCGGTGAAGCTGTCATCGACCGGGCTGACGCTGATGTTCAGCGTCGAGGTGTCATTGGTTCCCGAGCCGTCGGTGACGGTGTAGGTGACGGTCGGCACCGT
Organism: Pseudomonas sp. PDM31; assembly: GCF_019218965.1. NCBI lineage: Bacteria > Pseudomonadati > Pseudomonadota > Gammaproteobacteria > Pseudomonadales > Pseudomonadaceae > Pseudomonas > Pseudomonas sp. PDM31. The sequence goes on from NZ_JAHUWS010000004.1 coordinate 10,773, forward strand.
GCCGTTGTAGTTGGCCGCCGGGGTGAAGGTGTACGTGCCGTTTGCCCCAATGACCAAGGTGCCGACGTTGGCGATGTTGGCGGTCTGACCAGCTGTGAAGGTGCCATTGACGCCTTCGACGGTGAAGTTAACGACGCTGACCGAACCATCGACGCTGGTCGTACCAGTGAGAACGCTGCCGGTGAGGGCGGTGTCTTCCAGGGTGGAGACCGTTTCGTTGGCGTCGGTAAAGCTGTCGTCGACCGGGCTGACGTTGATGTTCAGGGTCGAGGTGTCGTTGGTTCCCGAGCCGTCGGTGACGGTGTAGGTGACGGTCGGCACAGTGCCGTTGTAGTTGGCAGCCGGGGTGAAGGTGTAAGCCCCGCTTGCCCCAATGACCAAGGTGCCGACATTGGCGATATTGGCGGTCTGGCCGGCAGTGAACGTGCCAGTGACGCCCGCGACGGTGAAGTCGACCACGCTGACCGGACCGTCAACGCTCAAGGTGCCGGACAACACATTGCCAGTCGCCACGGTGTCTTCGTTGACCGTAACGGTTTCGTTGGCATCGGTAAAGCTGTCATCGACCGGGCTGACGCTGATGTTCAGGGTCGAAGTGTCGTTGGTTCCCGAGCCGTCGGTGACGGTGTAGGTGACTGTTGGCACCGTGCCGTTGTAGTTGGCGGCTGGGGTGAAGGTGTAAGCACCGTTCGCACCAATGACCAGGGTACCGACGTTGGCGATGGTGGCGGTCTGACCGGCGTTGAACGTACCAGTAACGCCAGCGATGGTGAAGTCAACCACGCTGACCGTGCCGTCGACGCTAGAGGTACCCGTCAACACACTACCGGAGACTGGAGTCTCTTCTGCGGTGGTCACGCTTTCGCTGGCATCGATGAAGCTGTCGTCGGCCGGCGTGACGCTGATGTTCAGGGTCGAGGTGTCGTTGGGTCCAGAGCCGTCGGTGACGGTGTAGGTGACCGTGGGCACAGTGCCGTTGTAGTTGGCAGCTGGAGTAAAGGTGTATGCACCATTCGCTCCGATCACCAGGGTGCCGACGTTGGCGATGTTGGCGGTCTGACCAGCTGTGAAGGTGCCATTGACGCCTTCGACGGTGAAGTTGACCACAGTGACCGTGCCATCAACGCTCGAAGTTCCGGACAGCACGCTGCCGGTGGCCACGCTGTCTTCCAGGGTGGAGACGGTTTCATTAGCGTCAGTGAAGTTGTCGTTGACCGGCGTAACACTGATGTTCAGCGTACTGCTCGAGCCAGTATTGGTGGTGTACGTCACCTGTGGAACGTTGCCATTCCAGTCAGCAGCCGGTTTGAAGCTGTAGTCGCCATTGCTGGCGATGATCAGCGTTCCGACACCGGTGATGGTTGCGGTCTGACCCGCCGTGAAGCTGCCGTTGACCCCATTCACGCTGAAGCTGGAGACGCTCAGGGCATTATCGACATCGTGGTCGTTGTGCAGCACGTTGCCGGTTGCGTTGTGGTCTTCGCTGACGGTGTTCTGGTCTGCTTGCAGTACGCTTGCGTCATTGACGGGCGCAACGTGCACCACCAGTGGCAGCGAGGTGCTGGCGCTTTGGGCATCGCCGTCTTTGGCGGTGGCCGTTACGGTCAGGGGGATGTCGCCATTGAAGTTCGTTGGCGGTGTCAGCTTGAGCGTGGACAGGTTCCAACCCGTAATGTCCACCGACGTCGAGCCGTCGGCAGCGTTAAAGGTGTGAGTGCCATCGGAGAGCGTGGAACCCGCCGGCAAGCCGCTCAGAGTGAGAGCAAGCGTTTCCGAACCGTCGACGTCATTGGTGTGGGCCTGGATGGTCGATAGCAGGATCGCGTTGTCTTCGAGGCCCGAGTTGAGCACCTGAGTGACATTGATGTTGTCCAGCAGGCCGCCCACGCTATTGCTGTCCCCAGCGCGGAACTCGAGCTTCTGATTGCCATCGGCAGTGACCGGAACGTCGAAGCTGTAGTGCTTCATGCCGGTGGCCGAGGTGTTCAGAGTGCCAATGAGTTGACCACCCCAGTACACATTGATGAGCGAATTATCCACGCCGGCACGCGGTGCATAGTCGAGCGACACGTTATAAGTGGTGCCGGCCTTGGCATCGATAGTGGTGTAGAGGTTGCTCGCATCACCGGTATTGCGCTCCAGTTCAATGACCTGGTTATCGCCGCCGGCACCGTAGACGCTGGCCTTGCCGATTTCGACCATGCCACCGCTGTTGTCAGTGTGCCAGGCACCATTGCCGAGCTTGCTGACATTGACGTTGCTGTTATAGGAGCCGTTAACAGCGACTTCCTGTAAGTCGGTCGAAGCAACCACACCGCCACCGGTCAGTGACAGGCTAGGGGTGTCGGTTACTGGCGCAACGACGATGGTTCCGGTCGCGGAAGACGCGGAAGGCAAACCGCCGTTGTCGGTCGCGTTATAGGTGAAGCTGGTGGTACCGCTCCAGTCGCCGGTTGGCTTGAAGTAAATCGTTGCGCCGTTGGCGGTAGCGGAGATCACGCTGCTGGCGGTCAATGCGATTGTCCCGGCGGCGTCGGCGTAAAAACTGCCATTGGCCGGCAGGCTGGTCAGGCTGAAGTGGTTGACGCTGCCGTCAATGTCATTGCCGCCAAGCTGCACGGCGATCAATTGATCTTCATTGCCGTGGGCCGAAGTGGAATTGACGGTCGGAGCGTCGTTGACCGAATTGACCGTAATATCCAGCGTGCTGGTGGAGTTGGTGTTGGTGGTGTAGCTGATCTGTGGAACGTTGCCGTTCCAGTTCGCGGCCGGGGTGAAACTGTAGTCGCCGTTAGTGGCGATAGTCACAGTACCGACTCCGGCGATAGTCGCGACCTGGCCCGCGGTAAAGGAACCGGTGGCGCCTTGCACAGTGAATGTCGCGACACTCAGAGCGTTGTCGACATCGCTGTCATTACCCAGCACGTTGCCGGTTGCAATGTGGTCTTCATCGACGGTGTTGGTGTCCGCGATCAGCACACTCGGGTCATTGACCGGGGTGACGCTGATGTTCAGGGTCGAGGTGTCATTGGTTCCAGAGCCGTCAGTGACGGTGTAGGTCACGGTCGGCACAGTGCCGTTGTAATTGGCGGCCGGGGTGAAGGTGTACGCACCGTTCGCTCCGATGACCAGGGTGCCGACGTTGGCGATGGTCGCGGTTTGGCCAGCTGTGAAGGTCCCATTGACGCCTTCGACGGTGAAGTTGACCACGCTGACCGAGCCATCGACGCTGGTCGTACCAGTGAGGACGCTGCCGGTGAGGGCGGTGTCTTCCAGGGTGGAGACCGATTCGTTGGCGTCGGTGAAGCTGTCGTCGACCGGGGTGACGCTGATGTTCAGGGTCGAGGTGTCGTTGGTTCCTGAACCGTCAGTCACGGTGTAGGTCACGGTCGGCACAGTGCCGTTGTAATTGGCGGCAGGGGTGAAGGTGTACGCACCGTTCGCTCCGATGACCAGGGTGCCGACGTTGGCGATGGTCGCGGTTTGGCCAGCTGTGAAGGTCCCATTGACGCCTTCGACGGTGAAATTGACCACGCTGACCGAGCCATCGACGCTGGTCGTACCAGTTAGAACGCTGCCGGTAAGGGCGGTGTCTTCCAGGGTTGAAACCGTTTCGTTGGCGTCGGTGAAGCTGTCGTCGACCGGGGTGACGCTGATTTTCAGGGTCGAGGTGTCGTTGCTTCCCGAACCGTCGGTGACGGTGTAGGTCACGGTCGGCACAGTGCCGTTGTAATTGGCGGCAGGGGTGAAGGTGTAAGCACCATTCGCACCGATCACCAGGGTGCCTACGTTGGCGATGGTCGCGGTCTGGCCAGTTGTGAAGGTCCCATTGACGCCTTCGACGGTGAAATTGACCACGCTGACCGGGCCGTCGACGCTCGAGGTCCCCGCCAATACGTTGCCGCTGGCCGTGGTGTCTTCGTTGATCGTGACGGTTTCACTGGCATCGATGAAGTTGTCGTTAACCGGCGTGACGCTGATGTTCAAGGTCGAGGTGTTGTCGGTGCCCGAGCCGTCGGTGACGACGTAGGTCACCGTTGGCACCGTGCCGTTGTAGTTTGCGTCCGGGGTGAAGGTGTATGCACCGTTCGCTCCGATCACCAGGGTGCCGACGTTGTCGATGGTCGCAGTCTGGCCGGCAGTGAACGTGCCAGTGACGCCAGCGACGGTGAAATTGAGCACGCTGACCGGGCCATCGACGCTCGAAGTGCCGGACAACACGTTGCCGGTAGCCACAGAGTCTTCTTTGATCGAGACGAATTCACTGGTATCGATGAAGTTGTCGTTGACCGGTGTGACGCTGATGTCCAGGGTCGAGGTGTCGTTGCTGCCCGAACCGTCGGTGACGGTGTAGGTCACCGTTGGCACCGTGCCGTTGTAATTGGGGGCCGGAATGAAGGTGTACGCACCGTTCGCCGCGATCACCAGGATCCCGACGTTGGCGATAATTGCCGGGACACCTGCCGCGTAAGTGGTCGCCCCGACGGTGAAATTGAGCACGCTGACCGGGCCGTCGACGCTCGAAGTGCCGGTCAGCACGTTGCCGGTCGCCCAAGTGTCTTCGTTGATCGTGACGGCTTCATTGGCATCGACGAAGTTGTCGTTGACCGGCGTGACGCTGATTTTCAGGGTCGAGGTGTCGTTGCTTCCCGAACCGTCGGTGACGGTGTAGGTCACGGTCGGCACAGTGCCGTTGTAATTGGCGGCCGGGGTGAAGGTGTAGGCACCGTTCGCTCCGATCACCAGGGTACCGACGTTGGTTATGGTCGCGGTCTGGCCGGCGGTGAACGTGCCAGTGACGCCAGCGACGGTGAAGTTGAGCACGCTTACCGGGCCGTCGACGCTCGAAGTACCGGTCAGTACATTGCCGGTAGCCACCGTGTCTTCGTTGATCGTGACGGTTTCACTGGCATCGACGAAGTTGTCGTTGACGGGTGTGACGCTGATGTTCAGGGTCGAGGTGTCGTTGGTTCCGGAGCCGTCAGTGACGGTGTAGGTAACCGTTGGCACGGTGCCGTTGTAGTTGGCGGCCGGGGTAAAGGTGTAAGCCCCGTTCGCTCCGATGACCAGGGTGCCGACGTTAGCGATGTTGGCGGTCTGACCGGCGGTGAACGTGCCAGTGACGCCAGCGACGGTGAAGTCGACCACGCTGACCGGGCCGTCGACGCTTGAAGTTCCCGCCAATACGTTGCCGCTGGCTGTGGTGTCTTCGTTGATCGTGACGGTTTCGCTGGCGTCGGTGAAGCTGTCGTCAACAGGTGTGACGCTGATATTCAGGGTCGAAGTGTCGTTGGTTCCGGAACCGTCAGTGACGGTGTAGGTAACCGTTGGCACTGTGCCGTTGTAGTTGGCGGCCGGGGTAAAGCTGTACGCGCCATCGGCACCAATGACCAGGGTACCGACGTTGGCGATGGTGGCGGTGGTGCCTGCGGTGAACGTACCAGTGACGCCTTCGATGGTGAAGTTGACCACGCTGACCGGGCCGTCGACGCTGCTCGTTCCACTCAGGACGCTGCCGGTGACTGGAGCGTCTTCGGCGGTGGTCACGGTTTCGCTGGCATCGGTGAAGCTGTCGTCGACCGGGGTGACGTTGATGTTCAAGGTCGAGGTGACGTCAGTGCCGGAGCCGTCGGTGACGGTGTAGCTGACGCTTGGCACGTTGCCGTTGTAGTTGGCGGCCGGGGTGAAGGTGTATTCACCGTTCGCTCCGATCATCAAGGTGCCGACGTTGGCGATGTTGGCTGTCTGACCGGCGGTGAACGTGCCACTGACGCCTTCGATGGTGAAGTTGACCACGCTGACCGGGCCGTCGACGCTGCTCGTTCCACTCAGGACGCTGCCGGTAACTGGAGCGTCTTCGGCGGTGGTCACGGTTTCGCTGGCGTCGGTGAAACTGTCGTCGACCGGGGTGACGTTGATGTTCAAGGTCGAGGTGACGTCAGTGCCGGAGCCGTCGGTGACGGTGTAGCTGACGCTTGGCACGTTGCCGTTGTAGTTGGCGGCCGGGGTGAAGGTGTATTCACCGTTCGCTCCGATCACCAAGGTGCCGACGTTGGCGATGTTGGCTGTCTGACCGGCGGTGAACGTGCCACTGACGCCTTCGACGGTGAAGTTGACCACGCTGACCGGGCCGTCGACGCTCGAAGTGCCGGACAACACGTTGCCGGTAGCCGCGGTGTCTTCGTTGACCGTAACGGTTTCGCTGGCGTCGGTGAAGCTATCGTCGACCGGGGTAACGTTGATGTTCAAGGTCGAAGTGGCGTCAGTGCCGGAACCGTCGGTGACGGTGTAGCTGACGCTTGGCACGTTGCCGTTGTAGTTGGCGGCCGGGGTGAAGGTGTATTCACCGTTCGCTCCGATCACCAGGGTGCCGACGTTGGCGATGTTGGCTGTCTGACCGGCGGTGAACGTGCCACTGACGCCTTCGATGGTGAAGTTGACCACGCTGACCGGGCCATCGACGCTCGAAGTGCCGGACAACACGTTGCCGGTAGCCGCGGTGTCTTCGTTGACCGTAACGGTTTCGCTGGCGTCGGTGAAGCTATCGTCGACCGGGGTAACGTTGATGTTCAAGGTCGAAGTGACGTCAGTGCCGGAACCGTCGGTGACGGTGTAGCTGACGCTTGGCACGTTGCCGTTGTAGTTGGCGGCCGGGGTAAAGCTGTACGCGCCATCGGCACCAATGACCAGGGTGCCGACGTTGGCGATGGTTGCGGTGGTGCCGGCGGTGAACGTACCAGTGACGCCTTCGACGGTGAAGTTGACCACACTGACCGGGCCATCGACGCTCGAAGTGCCGGACAACACGTTGCCGGTAGCCGCGGTGTCTTCGTTGACCGTAACGCTTTCGCTGGCGTCGGTGAAGCTATCGTCGACCGGGGTAACGTTGATGTTCAAGGTCGAAGTAACGTCAGTGCCGGAACCGTCGGTGACGGTGTAGCTGACGCTTGGCACGCTGCCGTTGTAGTTGGCGGCCGGGGTAAAGCTGTACGCGCCATCGGCACCAATGACCAGGGTGCCGACGTTGGCGATGGTTGCGGTGGTGCCGGCGGTGAACGTACCAGTGACGCCTTCGACGGTGAAGTTGACCACACTGACCGGGCCATCGACGCTCGAAGTGCCGGACAACACGTTGCCGGTAGCCGCGGTGTCTTCGTTGACCGTAACGCTTTCGCTGGCGTCGGTGAAGCTATCGTCGACCGGGGTAACGTTGATGTTCAAGGTCGAAGTGACATCAGTGCCGGAACCGTCGGTGACGGTGTAGCTGACGCTTGGCACGCTGCCGTTGTAGTTGGCTGCCGGGGTGAAGGTATAAACCCCGTTGGCTCCGATCACCAAGGTGCCGACGTTGGCGATGGTCGCGGTGCTGCCGGCGGTGAACGTGCCACTGACGCCTTCGATGGTGAAGTTGACCACGCTGACCGGGCCGTCGACGCTCGAAGTGCCGGACAACACGTTGCCGGTAGCCGCGGTGTCTTCGTTGACCGTAACGCTTTCGCTGGCGTCGGTGAAGCTATCGTCGACCGGGGTAACGTTGATGTTCAAGGTCGAAGTGACATCAGTGCCGGAACCGTCGGTTACGGTGTAGCTGACGCTTGGCACGCTGCCGTTGTAGTTGGCGGCCGGAGTAAAGGCGTAGGCGCCATCGGCACCAATGACCAGGGTGCCGACGTTGGCGATGGTTGCGGTGGTGCCGGCGGTGAACGTACCAGTGACACCTTCGACGGTGAAGTTGACCACACTGACCGGGCCATCGACGCTCGAAGTGCCGGACAACACGTTGCCGGTAGCCGCGGTGTCTTCGTTGACCGTAACGGTTTCGCTGGCGTCGGTGAAGCTATCGTCGACCGGGGTAACGTTGATGTTCAAGGTCGAAGTGACGTCAGTGCCGGAACCGTCGGTGACGGTGTAGCTGACGCCTGGCACGCTGCCGTTGTAGTTGGCTGCCGGGGTGAAGGTATAAACCCCGTTGGCTCCGATCACCAAGGTGCCGACGTTGGCGATGGTCGCGGTGCTGCCAGCGGCGTAGGTGGTATCACCGATGGTGAAGTTAACCACGCTGACCGGGCCGTCGACGCTCGAAGTACCCGACAACAGGTTGCCGGTGGCGACGGTGTCTTCGCTGACCGTAACGCTTTCGCTGGCGTCGGTGAAGCTGTCGTCGACCGGACTGACGTCGATGTTCAGAGTCGAGGTGACGTTGTTGCCAGAGCCGTCGGTGACCGTGTAGCTCACGCTTGGCACCGTGCCGTTGTAGTTGGCGGCCGGAGTAAAGGTGTACGCGCCATCGGTACCAATGACCAGGGTGCCGACGTTGGCGATAGTCGCGGTGCTGCCAGCGGCGTAAGTAGTTTCACCGATGGTGAAGTTAACCACGCTGACCGGGCCGTCGACGCTCGAAGTACCCGACAACAGGTTGCCGGTGGCGACGGTGTCTTCGTTGACCGTAACGCTTTCGCTGGCGTCGGTGAAGCTGTCGTCGACCGGACTGACGTCGATGTTCAGAGTCGAGGTGACGTTGTTGCCAGAGCCGTCGGTGACCGTGTAGCTCACGCTTGGCACCGTGCCGTTGTAGTTGGCGGCCGGAGTAAAGGTGTACGCGCCATCGGTACCAATGACCAGGGTGCCGACGTTGGCGATAGTCGCGGTGCTGCCAGCGGCGTAAGTAGTTTCACCGATGGTGAAGTTAACCACGCTGACCGGGCCGTCGACGCTCGAAGTACCCGACAACAGGTTGCCGGTGGCGACGGTGTCTTCGTTGACCGTAACGCTTTCGCTGGCGTCGGTGAAGCTGTCGTCGACCGGGGTGACATCGATGTTCAGGGTCGAGGTGACGTCCGTACCGGAGCCGTCAGTGACGGTGTAGCTCACTGTCGGCACGCTGCCGTTGTAGTTGGCTGCCGGGGTAAAGGTGTAGTCGCCGTTAGCCCCGATCACCAGGGTACCGACGTTGGCGATAGTCGCGGTGCTGCCGGCGGAGTAAGTGGTTTCACCGATGGTGAAATTGACCACGCTGACCGGGCCATCGACGCTCGAAGTACCGGACAACACGTTGCCGGTAGCCGCCGAGTCTTCGTTGACCGTTACGGTTTCGCTGGCGTCGATGAAACTGTCGTCGACTGCAGTCACGGTCAAATCCAGCGTGCTGGTCGAGCCGGTGTTGGTGGTGTACGTGATTTGCGGTACGACGCCGTGGTAATTGGCGTCCGGAGTAAAGGTGTAGTTGCCATTGGTGCCGATGGTCACGGTACCGACCCCGACGATAGTCGCTGTCTGGCCTGCGGTGAAACTGCCGGTCACTCCGGCGACGGTGAAGCTGGCGACGCTGAGTTGCGAGTCAGCATCGCTATCGTTGTTCAGTACGTTACCCGTCGCGACGCTGTCTTCGGCCAGTGAGCCAGTATCAGCGGTCAGGACACTCGCAGCGTTGCTGGTAGTGGTGTTCTGATTGCCGATATCGAGCGTGGTGATTGCGGCAGCGGAATCAGGACCGTCGGTTGGGAAACCAATGGTTGCGTCTACCCGGCCAGCAGTGGCATCGAGCATAACAAAGCTGTGACCGCCACCGGCGGCACCACCATTAGAGCCCGCCGCAGCCGGACCGGCAGCGGTAGCCTCAAGTGCCGTAGTCGGGTCGACGCCGGCGGCGATAGCTTGTTGCAGTTCATCAACGGATGGCGCGGCTTGCGCGGTGGCTTCTGCCAGATCGCTGCTGGAGTCCGCAGCGCTGGCGCTCCATTGGGTTTCACGTCCCAGATCCAGGGTACGGCCGTCAGCCAGTTCCAGGGACACGGCGCCGGACAGGCCCGTGTCAATCTGGTCGCCGACGGACAGTCGGTCGCCTTCAACGAGTACGCGGCGCACGCCCTCTGGTGACACCACGAAAACTTGACCGACAATGCTTTTGACGACGGCAACAACACTGCTCATTGAAGACTCTCCGGGTGTCACATTCAGTTGACTTACATTGACCTGAGGGGGGGACTTATCAGATCGGGGACGCAATTTTTAAAAGTAGTACAAATATTTGACGCCAGTTTGCGCCAATATTTTGTCTATATTCTTTGGCTATTAACTTTATGCCAAACTATTGACCTTCTTGGATCCATCCTAAACAATCGTCCCAATAATGTCACATTGATATTTGATGGGTGGCCTGCCCTAGGCGCGTGATTCAGTTCCGCTTTTGAACTTTCCGACATGCGGTCATCCCACCTGCCATCTTCCGACACGGCGTTTTCATTCGCGCTGATTCAAGACAAGTAGTTCTGGGAAACTCCTACCATGCGTCCGCTTTTGTTCATGGCTATACCTTTCGCTCTCACCGCCTCTTTTGTTCAAGCGCAATCCTTACCGCAAGCCATGCAACAGGCGCTGGATGTCCATCCGGAGGTCCAGGCAGGCGTAAACAGCCGATTGGCCGCGGATTATCAGTTAAAGGCTGCGAAAGGGGGATACCTGCCCAAGGTTGACCTGCTGGGCGGTTATGGCCGTGAAGGCACTGATAGCGTGACCACCCGAGGCGATGGCAGCAATAACCACTACGAAACCCTGAACCGCGGCGAGTCAAATTTACGTCTGTCGCAAATGGTCTTCGACGGTTTTGCGACGTCGAACGAAGTGGGGCGCCAACAAGCCACCGTCAACTCCCGTGCCTACTCGTTGCTTGGCACCTCCGAACGCACCGGGCTGACCGTGGCCCAGGTTTATCTCGACGTGCTGACTCGCCGTGAGTTCGTACGCCTGGCCGAAGACAACCTCAAAAGCCACCAGCGCATTTACGATCAGATACAGCTACGCACCCAGCGGGGCGTCGGCAGTGGTGCCGACCTTGACCAGGCCGAGGCCCGGATGGCCCAGGCCCGTAACAATCTGCTCACTGAGCAGACCAACCTTGCTGATGCCGAGACCAATTACCTCAGTGCTGTCGGTCAGATGCCCGATCAGCTGGAGCTCCCGGCGCCATTCATGGCGTTATTGCCGGCCGATCTGAACGAAGCCCGCGCGCAGATGCTGGAAAACAGCCCGATCCTGCGCTCGGCCGAGTCCGACATCGCTGCTGCGGAAAAGCAATATGAGACCGCCAAGTCGACATTCTATCCACGTGTCGATGCTGAGTTGGGTTCCACCGCCGACAACAATATTGACGGCCAGGCCGGCCATAACAACGAATGGCAGGCTATGCTGCGTATGCGCTTCAACCTGTATGCCGGCGGCAGCAACAAGGCTGATCTGGAATCTCGGGCCTACCTGTCGAACCAGGCGCTGGACATCCGCAACAACGCCCTGCGCCAACTGAATGAAGAACTCGGCTTGGCCTGGAATGCCTTGAACAACGCCAACGCTCAGGTACCAATTGCCCAGCAGTACGTCGATCGCAGTACTTCAGTGCGAACTGCCTACCAGCGTCAATTCAGTCTCGGCGAACGTACCTTGCTCGACTTGCTCGACAGTGAAAATGAACTGTTCACCGCATCGCGGCGTTTAGCTGAGATCAAAAACATTCAGTTATTTACTCAGTATCGAATCAAGGCGACCATGGGCGAGTTGCTCAAGAGCCAGGGAGTGGTGGCGCCGTTGGCATCCGTTGTGCAGAACGATGTGAAGCCCAAGGTGCAGCTACCCGGGATGAATTGAGTTATCCCTTTCAACTGCTAAAGAGTGTCGAGCGTGGAATCAGAAATCAGTCGAGTAAATCTCAGTCATGATCCACGCGCATTGCACGACGATCCGTTGCTGGACGGTCTGCTCGCTCTTTGCATGCTGCACCAGAAGCCCGCCAGTGCGGCGATGCTGACAACCGGCCTGCCACTGCCCAAACAACGCTTGAGCGTCGAGTTGCTACCCCGGGCGGCAGCTCGCGCCGGGCTGCAGGGCCGGGTGCTGCAGCGCAAACTGGAAGAAATTCCCGCCATCGCCATGCCGGCGCTGTTGCTGCTAAAGGATGGCCGCAGTGCTGTACTGCTCGGGTGGCAAGGTGAAGACCAGGTCCGGGTGCTGCTCAGCGAAAGCGATGGCGGCGAATCTCTGGTTAGCCGCGAGTTGCTGGCTGACGACTACATCGGCAAAGTCTTTTTCGCCCAGCCGCAGCACAAATTCGACGTCAACCACGGCACGCTGATTCCGCGCGCACGCTCGTGGTTCCGCGATACCCTCAAGCGTTCGCGCTGGCTGTATGCCGACGCCATCGCTGCCAGTTTCCTGATCAACATCATCGCCATGGCCGCGCCGCTGTTCGTGATGAATGTCTATGACCGTGTCGTACCGAACCAGGCTGAAGCCACCCTGTGGGTGCTTGCGCTCGGCATCACCGGCGCCTACATCTTCGACCTGATCCTCAAGAGCCTGCGCAGTCTTTGCCTCGATCTGGCCGGCAAGAAAACCGACCTGATCATCTCCGCCACGCTGTTCGAGCGCATTGTCGGCATGGCCATGAAATACCGTCCGGCGCGGGTCGGCAGCTTTGCCCAGAACATCCATGAGTTCCAGAGCCTGCGCGACTTTCTCGCCTCGCTGACGCTGACCAGCCTGATCGATCTGCCGTTCACCATCCTGATATTTATCGTGATCGCGATACTCGGCGGGCATCTGGTGTGGATTCCGGTGCTGGCATTCCCGATTGCCCTGGCTATTGGCTACGCCTTGCAGAAACCCCTGGTGGCAACCATGGAACGCACCATGGCGCTGGGTGCCGAGCGCCAATCGAGCCTGATTGAAACCCTCGCCGGTCTCGACGCGGTCAAGGTCAACAACGCTGAAAGCGAACGCCAGTATCAGTGGGAGCAGACCATTGGCACCCTCAGCCGCCTTGAACTGCGGGTGAAAATGCTCTCCGGTCTGGCGATGAACATTACCCTGCTGATCCAGCAACTGGCCGGGGTGATCATGATCGTCTTTGGCGTGTACAAGATCATCGCCGGTGACCTGAGCATGGGCGGTCTGATCGCCTGCTACATGCTCAGCGGCCGCGCGCTCAGCCCGCTGGCGTCGCTGTCCGGCTTGCTGACCCGCTACCAGCAGGCACGCGTGACCATGACCTCGGTCGATCAAATGATGGAGTTGCCTCAGGAGCGCAATTTCGAGGAGCGCCCGCTCAGCCGCAAGGTACTGCAGGGTGCCATCGAATGTCGGCAGCTCAACTTCACTTATCCGCAACAGCAGAATCTGGCGCTGAAGAACATCAACCTGGTGATTCGTCCCGGCGAGAAAATCGGCATCATCGGCCGTAGCGGCTCGGGCAAGAGTTCGCTGGCGAAGCTGCTGGTGGGGCTGTACCAGCCGGACGACGGTGCGTTGCTGGTCGATGGTGTGGATATCCGTCAGATCGATGTCAGCGAACTGCGCTACAACATCGGCTACGTGCCGCAGGACATCCAGTTACTCGCCGGCACCCTGCGCGACAACCTGGTATCCGGTGCGCGCTATGTGGAAGACGAGTTAGTGCTGCAAGCCGCGGAGCTGGCCGGTGTCCACGAATTTGCCCGTCTGCACCCGCAAGGCTATGAGCTGCAGGTCGGCGAGCGTGGGCAGAACCTGTCCGGTGGCCAGCGCCAGAACGTTGCCCTGGCCCGTGCGCTGCTGCTCAACCCGCCGATCCTGCTGCTCGATGAACCGACCAGCGCGATGGACAACACCGGCGAAGAACGCCTCAAGCAACGCCTGGCGGCGGTGATTGAAAACAAGACCGTGGTGCTGGTGACGCACCGGGCGTCGCTGCTGTCGCTGGTTGATCGCCTGTTGGTGATCGACCGTGGGCAGATTCTCGCCGATGGCCCGAAAGCCGTTGTGATGGAAGCGTTGAAGAAGGGGCAGATCAGTGTTGCTTAAGTCGGGTTTCAAGGACTCTATCCGCCGTTACTTCAAGGGCTCCGCATCGCTGCAAGGCCAGCCATTGCCGGAAGTGAACAAGGCGCTGATCGAAGATGCGCCGCGCGTGGTGCGGCTGACCATCTGGGCGATCATCGGTTTCTTCGTGTTCCTCATGCTTTGGGCCAACTTCGCGGTCATCGACGAAGTGACCAAGGGAGATGGCAAGGCGATTCCGTCCTCGAAGATCCAGAAAATCCAGAACCTTGAAGGGGGTATCGTCGCCGAACTGTTCGTCAAGGAAGGCCAGATCGTCGAGGCTGGCGCCCCGCTGATTCGCCTGGACGATACGCGTTTTGCTTCCAACGTCGGCGAAACCGAGGCTGACCGGCTATCGATGCTGTTGCGCGTAGAGCGGCTGAGCGCCGAGGTCGATGACCGACCGCTGAATTTCCCCGCAGACGTACTCAAGGCGGTTCCGGGGCAGGCCCAGAGCGAAGAATCGTTGTACATCAGCCGCCGCCAGCAATTGCACGACGAGATTGGCGGCTTGCAGGAGCAACTGATCCAGCGTCAGCAAGAGCTGCGCGAGTTCACCTCCAAGCAGGCACAGTACCGCCAGCAACTGAGTCTGCAACGCCAGGAAATCAACATGTCCGAGCCGCTGGTGGCTCAGGGCGCGGTCTCTCCGGTGGAAGTATTGCGCCTCAAGCGTGCCGAAGTGGAGACCCGTGGTCAGCTCGATGCCACCACCTTGGCGATCCCCCGTGCCGAATCGGCGATCAAGGAAGTACAGCGCAAAATCGACGAAACCCGCGGCAAGTTCCGTAGCGAAGCCCTGACACAACTCAACGAAGCGCGCACCGACCTGAACAAGGCCCAGGCCACTGGCAAGGCCCTGGAAGACCGGGTCAGCCGTACCCTGGTCACTTCACCGGTGCGAGGGATCGTCAACAAGCTGCTGGTCAATACCATCGGTGGGGTCATCCAGCCAGGCAGTGATCTGGTGGAAATCGTGCCGCTGGACGACACCTTGCTGGTCGAGGCGAAGGTCCGTCCACAAGACATCGCCTTTCTACACCCGGGGCAGGAAGCGACGGTGAAATTTACCGCCTATGACTACACCATTTATGGCGGGCTAAAGGCCAAACTGGAACAGATCGGTGCCGATACCATCACCGACGAAGACAAGAAAACCACCTACTACATCATCAAGCTACGTACCGATCGTAGTCACCTTGGCTCTGACGAAAAACCGCTGCTGATCATCCCGGGGATGGTCGCCTCGGTAGACATCATTACCGGCAAGAAGACCGTGCTCAGTTACCTGCTCAAGCCAATCATTCGGGCCCGGGCCGAAGCGCTGCACGAACGTTGATTGTTCAGCGAGGCTGCTGGCATTGTGTCTGAGTCAATCCATATCAGACACGAGTGCACACCATGCAACTCCCGGACATGAACCTGTTGGTTGCCCTCGACGCCTTGCTCGACGAGGGCAGCGTTGTCGGCGCCGCACGCCGCATGAACCTGAGCCCGGCCGCGATGAGCCGGACGCTGACACGCATCCGTGAGGCCATCGGTGATCCCATTCTGGTACGCGCAGGGCGAGGGCTGGTGCCGACACCCAAGGCCCTGCAGTTGCGTGAACAGGTGCGCGACGTGGTGGAGCAGGCCGCGCTGCTGTTTCGATCGGCCGATGCCGTGGAACTGGGCTCGTTGCGCCGACGTTTCAGTATCCGGGCCAATGACTTTTTCGTAGGCGTGTACGGCGGCAAGCTGTTCGATACGATGGACCGCCAGGCGCCGCACTGCGAATTGCGCTTCGTCCCGGAGGGTGATGGCGACGATGAAGCGCTACGCGAAGGGCGGATCGATCTGAGCATCAGCAATACCCGGCCGCAGACCCCGGAAGTGAAAGTCCAGAATCTGTTTTCGACCCACTTTGTCGGCCTGGTACGCGCGGACCATCCGTTGTTCGACGAAGAAATCACCGCCGAGCGCTATGCGGGGTTCTCCCATATCAGCATGTCCCGGCGAGGCATCGCCCGCGGGCCGATCGACACAGCGCTCAATGCCCTGGGGCTGGAGCGACGGGTTGCGGTCATTGCCCCGAGCTTCCATGCGGCGATGTTCGCCCTGCCCGATTCGGATCTGATCCTGCCAGTGCCCAAGGAAGCGCTACTGAGCGTGCGACGCCTGGGACTGAAACTGCGCTCGTTCGACCTGCCGATCCCGTTACCGACCCTGATGCTGACCCAGGCCTGGCATCCGCGCTTCGACAAGGACCCGGCTCACCGCTGGATGCGCGAAACGCTCAAGGCGTGTTGCGACGAGACATGGCTCGCTGCCCAGCCAGCCTGAGTGGTAGGCCAGCTCCGGGTGCTGCAATCCCGGGGAACACAGAAACAAGAATGCGGAACTGTTGGAGTTCGCGTTTCTCTGTAGGAGCCGGCTTGCTGGCGATGGTCGATAACGATAAAGCGTATGAGCTGAATGAATGCGGCGTATTTGAGACCATCGCCAGCAAGCCGGCTCCTACTGGTATGACGTTCTGCGTACTTCCCGGGATTGCCTGAAGAACCCGAAATAAGCCATATCGTTATTCACTAACGGTATTTAAATTAGTTCTCTTATACCTATAAAGTCACTCTCCTGCGTACCTGCCGACCAATCGGCGCGCCGCACGACCGAACCAACACGGGACCACCGTGAGTTTCTGATCGACGCGCGCCTTTGAGCGTGCCGTGCGTGGGAGAGATTTATGTCTGCAGCTTCAGCATCGCCAGCTATCGCGCCACAGCTCTTCGAGATTCGTCCCTTCATCGGCGCAGTGGGCGCCGAAATCGTCGGGCTCGACTTGTCCCGTCCAATCAATGACCAGGACTTCGCCCGCATCCACCGCGCGCATCTGGACCATCACGTGGTGGTGTTCCGCGACCAGCGCATCACCCCCGAGCAGCACATCGATTTCAGCCGTCGCTTCGGCGTGTTGCAGATCCATGTGCTCAAGCAGTTTTTGCTGGCGGGGCACCCGGAAATCCTCATTGTTTCCAACATTATTGAAAACGGCCAATCCATCGGTCTCGGCGATGCCGGCAAGTTCTGGCACTCCGATCTCTCCTACAAGGAACTGCCAAGCCTGGGCTCGATGCTGCATGCCCAGGAGTTGCCATCCGAAGGTGGCGACACGTTGTTCGCCGACATGCACAAAGCCTGGGACAACCTGCCCGAAGCACTGCGCAAAGCCGTCGATGGTCGCTCGGCCGCGCATTCCTACACGGCGCGTTACAGCGAGACCAAATTCGAAGGCAACTGGCGCCCGACGCTGACCCCGGAACAACTCGCCCAGGTCGCCGAAGTGGTTCACCCGATCGTGCGGACTCACCCGGAGAACGGCCGCAAGGCGTTGTTTGTCAGTGAAGGATTCACCACACGCATCGTTGGCCTTCCCGATGACGAGAGCAAACAGCTGCTGGCCGAGCTCTACGCCCACAGCGTATTGCCGCAAAACATCTACCGCCATCAATGGCAGCCCCATGACCTGGTGTTCTGGGACAACCGTTCGCTGATCCACCTTGCCGCCGGCTGCCCCAGTCATCTGCGCCGCAAGCTGTATCGCACCACCATCCAGGGCGACGCGCCTTTCTGATTTATCGGAGATCGATCATGTCCAAACGTATTCCATTTGCACCCCTGGCCGCCGCCATCGGCTTGGGTTTCAGCCTGATCGCCGGCAGCCTGGTGGCGCCGACCGTGGCCCATGCCGAAGGTGAAATCCGTATCGCCGAACAATTCGGCATCGTTTACTTATTGCTCAACGTGGTTCGCGATCAGAATCTGATCGAGAAATACGGCAAGCAGGAAGGCATCGACATCAAGGTCGACTGGACCCAGCTTTCCGGCGGCGCGGCGGTCAACGATGCATTGCTCTCCGGTTCCATCGACATTGCCGGGGCCGGTGTCGGCCCGCTGCTGACCATCTGGGACCGCACCCATGGCAAGCAGAACGTCAAAGCCGTCGCCTCCCTGGGTAACTTCCCGTACTACCTGGTGAGCAACAATCCGAAGGTCAAAACCATTGCCGACTTCACCGAGAAGGACCGCATCGCAGTACCGGCGGTCGGCGTGTCGGTGCAGTCGCGCTTCCTGCAATATGCTGCCGCCAAGCAGTGGGGCGACAAGGAATTCAATCGCCTCGACAAGTACACCATCGCCGTCCCGCACCCCGATGCGACAGCGGCGCTGGTGGCTGGCGGTACCGAACTGACCGGGCACTTCTCCAACCCGCCGTTCCAGGATCAGGCACTGACCAATCCCAATGTGCACGTGGTATTGAACACTTACGACCTGCTCGGCCCGAACTCGCCGACAGTGCTGTTCGCCACTGAAAAATTCCGCGACGAAAACCCGAAAACCTATAAGGCTTTCATCGACGCCCTGACCGAAGCTGCGCAGTTTGCCCAGAACGACAAAGGCGCGGCGGCCGACACCTATATCCGCGTGACCAAGGCGAAAATCGACCGCGCAGAGCTGCTGAAGATTATCGACAACCCGCAGTTCGAATTCAGTGTCACGCCGAAAAACACCTACCCACTGGCCGAGTTCCTCTACCGCGTGGGCGCTATCAAAAACAAACCGGACTCGTGGAAGGACTATTTCTTCCAGGACGCCAAGCCGCTGCAAGGGAGCTGACCGAAATGAATGCCCCTTTGCAAGGCCACACGGTCAGCAAACCGACCACGGCAGCGCAGGCGCTGCTGTCGGTCGATAACGTCAGCCTCGAATACCGCACGCCGCAGCGTGTGGTTCGAGCGACCCACCAAGTCAGTTTCGAAGTCGACCCGGCGGATCGTTATGTCCTGCTCGGCCCGTCCGGTTGTGGCAAGTCGACCTTGCTCAAGGCGGTCGGTGGTTTTATCCAGCCTGTTGAAGGAGAGATTCGCCTGCAGGGGCAGACCGTCCACGCACCGGGGCCGGATC
Organism: Pseudomonas sp. PDM31; assembly: GCF_019218965.1. Lineage (NCBI taxonomy): Bacteria > Pseudomonadati > Pseudomonadota > Gammaproteobacteria > Pseudomonadales > Pseudomonadaceae > Pseudomonas > Pseudomonas sp. PDM31. Next base: position 29,559 of record NZ_JAHUWS010000004.1, read on the forward strand.
GCATCGTCGTGTTCCAGGAGTTCGATCAACTGCCGCCATGGAAAACCGTCAAACAGAACGTGATGTTTCCACTGCTGGCGTCTAAGACTCTCAAGCGTCGCGACGCTGAAGAGCGCGCGCTGCATTACCTGGAAAAGGTGGGGCTGGCGGCGTTTGCCGATGCCTATCCGCATACGTTGTCTGGCGGCATGAAAGCTCGGGTTGCCATCGCCCGGGCGTTGGCGATGCAGCCGAAAATCCTTTTGATGGACGAACCCTTCGCTGCCCTCGACGCGCTGACCCGGCGCAAGATGCAGGAAGAATTGCTGCTGCTGTGGGAAGAGGTGCGCTTCACCCTGTTGTTCGTCACCCACTCCATTGAAGAGGCGCTGGTGGTGGGCAATCGCATCCTGTTGCTGTCGCCGCATCCGGGGCGGGTGAGGGCGGAAGTCCACAGCCACCAATACGATCTGCACAGCCTCGGTGGCGTGGCGTTCCAGGAATCGGCGCGGCGTATTCATCGGCTGTTGTTCGATGAAGGTCAGTCGCCGCAAATCGAGCGCGAACTGGATTTCACTGATATCCGCATTGCTTATTGAGCTGCCTGGAGGATTGCCCGATGAGCCAATCATCATCCCTGCGTAAAGAATTCGAAACCGTTCTACAGCCACTGACCAGCGTGCCGCTGGAGCGAGAACTGCCCCTCGGCCAACGCCTGTGGCAACAGGGCTGGCTGCGCAAAAGCCTGATCCTGATTTTGCTCGCGGTGCTCTGGGAGGCCGTCGCCCGTTATCAGAACAACGACCTGCTGCTGCCGAGCTTCCTGCAAACTGGTCATGCCTTGTATGACGGCCTGCTCAGTGGTGAATTGCTGGGCAAGGTGTGGATTTCCCTGGTGGTGTTGCTCAAGGGTTACCTGATCGGCATCGTCCTGGCGTTTGCCCTGACCACACTGGCGGTGTCGACGCAGTTCGGCCGGGATCTGCTGAGCACATTGACGTCGATGTTCAACCCGCTGCCGGCCATTGCGCTGTTACCGCTGGCGTTATTGTGGTTTGGCCTGGGGCAGAACAGCCTGATTTTCGTGCTGGTGCATTCTGTGCTCTGGGCCTTGGCACTGAACACTTACGCAGGCTTTCTCGGCGTCTCGGAAACCCTGCGCATGGCCGGGCGCAACTACGGCCTCAAGGGCATGCGTTTCGTGTTGTTCATCCTGATCCCGGCTGCGCTGCCGTCGATCCTCGCCGGCCTGAAAATCGGCTGGGCGTTTGCCTGGCGCACCCTCATTGCTGCCGAACTGGTGTTTGGTGCTACCAGCGGCAAAGGCGGTTTGGGCTGGTACATCTTTCAGAATCGCAATGAGCTTTATACCGACAAGGTGTTTGCCGGGTTGGCGGTGGTGATTTTGATTGGCTTGCTGGTGGAGAATCTGGTGTTTGATACGTTGGAGCGGGTGACGGTGAAGCGGTGGGGGATGCAGCGGTGAGGCGTTGTCGGCCGGTTTGATTTTTATCGCCTCAGGATCAACCCCGCTAATTGTTTCGTCTGAATAAAATTAATCAATGGTCCCCTGTGGGAGCTATGTCAGGAGGCTATTGTTGCGTCTGACGCACTTATAACCTGCCAATAAGTTGATTTTCGTCAGCAGCCACGCTTCTTAAAATGCTTCGGTATTCTCCCGGAGCTCGCAGTACATGACTTCCCTCACGGTCACGATGCCTGTAGCCGCGCCTAGCCCGGTAGCCGCCGCACCAGCGGTCTTCGGCCCACGGATCATCATCGGTCTGGTCGGTGTACTGCTGGCGGTGTTGGTATCGGGCCTGAACGAGATGGTGACCAAGGTCGCGCTGGCCGATATTCGCGGCGGGTTGTCCATCGGCTACGACGAAGGCACCTGGCTGGTCGCCAGCTACACCGCCACCTCGGTGGCCGCCATGGCCTTCGCGCCGTGGTGCGCGGTGACCTTTTCATTGCGCCGTTTCACCCTGTGCGCCATCGGCGTATTTACCTTGCTGGGCGTGGTGAGTCCGTTCGCCCCGAACTACGAAAGCCTGCTGCTCCTGCGCACCCTGCAAGGCCTGGCGGGGGGCGCGTTGCCACCCATGTTGATGACCGTAGCCCTGCGCTTTCTGCCGGCCAACGTGAAGCTGTACGGCCTGGCTGGTTATGCACTGACGGCTACCTTCGGCCCGGGGCTGGGTACACCGCTGGCCGGATTCTGGACCGAGTATGTCGGTTGGCAATGGACCTTCTGGCAAATCGTCGCGCCCTGCCTGATTGCCATGGTCGCGGTGGCTTATGGTTTGCCGCAGGATCCGCTGCGACTGGAACGCTTCAAGGCATTCAACTGGCGTGGATTGCTCCTGGGTTTTCCGGCGATTTGCATGCTGGTGATCGGCATCCTGCAGGGCAATCGCCTGGACTGGTTCGAGTCGGACTTGATCTGCGCTTTGCTCGGTGGCGGCCTGCTGCTGTTGCTGGCTTTTCTGATCAACGAATGGTCGCAGCCAGTTCCGTTTTTCAAGTTGCAGATGCTCGCCATCCGCAACTTGTCGTTCGCCTTGATGACCCTGGCCGGGGTGCTGGTGGTGTTGCAGGCGGTAGTCATTATTCCGTCCGGCTACCTGGCGCAGGTGCAGGGTTATCGCCCGCTGCAGACCGCGCCAATCATGCTGCTGGCTGCGCTGCCGCAGTTGATCGCGCTGCCGTTGGTGGCGGCGTTGTGCAACCTGCGTTGGGTCGATTGCCGGTGGGTGCTGGGGATCGGCCTGGGCATGCTGGCGCTGTCGTGCATCGGTGGTTCGCAGCTGACATCGATGTGGATTCGCGACGATTTCTATGTACTGCAATGGCTGCAGATTTTCGGCCAGCCGATGGCGGTGTTGCCGCTGTTGATGCTCTCCACCGGCAGCATTCACCCGATGGAGGGGCCGTTCGCATCCTCCTGGTTCAACACCGTGAAAGGCCTGGCGGCGGTGATCGCCACCGGCGTGATCGAGGCACTGACCACGGCGCGCCTGCATTTCCATTCGACCATGCTGGTCGACAACCTCGGTAACTCGCCATTGGCCGAGCGCGACAGTGCGGGGCTCGCCCATCGTCTGCACGAACAAGCGCTGGTGCTGACCTCTTCAGACCTTTACCTGTGCATGGCCGGCGTCGCAGTGGCGTTGATCCTGCTGATTTTCTGGGTGCCGACGCGGATTTATCCGCCACGGGCGCCGACCTGATCGCTTCACTGAAACAGAAGGTTTTCATGACGACTCAAGCAAAGCAAAAAATAGCGGTGGCCGTGGCCGTCGCACTGGCTGTTGGCGTGTTGCTGTACCTGACGATGCCCGGCCTGTTCGGCAAGCGCACCAGCCAAAACACCAATGATGCATTCGTTTCCGCCGATTTCACCCTGGTGGTGCCGCGGGTGGCCGGGTTCATCAAGGAAGTGCTGGTGGAGGACAACCAGCAGGTCAAGGCCGGGCAGTTGTTGGCACTGATCGACGACCGTGACCTGCGTGCCGCCGCCGAGGCCGCTGATGCGCAAACGCTGATGGCCCGCGCACAACTGCAAAACGCCCGGGCAACCCTGGAACGCCAGGCTTCGGTGATCGCCCAGGCACAGGCGTCGGTGGTCTCGGCCAAGGCCGAAATGGCCTTCGCCCAGCAGGAACTGAACCGCTACAACCACCTTGCGGGAGTGGGGGCCGGCACCGTACAGAATGCGCAGCAGGCCAGGACCCGCATCGATCAGGCCAGCGCGCGGCTGGATACGGCCACGGCAGTGCTGGCGGCCGAGCGCAAGCAAGTGGAAATCCTCGCCGCACAGCGTGACGCCGCCGACGGTGGCTTGAAGCGCGCGCAGGCGGCACTGGAAATTGCCAGCTATGAACTGTCGTACACGCGCATCGTTGCGCCGCAGGATGGTGTGATAGGTGAGCGCGCGGTGCGGGTCGGTGCTTATGTGACACCGGGCAGCAAGCTGCTGGCTGTGGTTCCGTTGCATCAGGCCTACGTGGTCGCCAATTTTCAGGAAACCCAACTCACCGATGTGCAACCGGGGCAACAGGTCCAGGTGCGCGTCGACAGCCTTGGCGGCGCGGCACTGAACGGTCGGGTCGAAAGCATTGCGCCGGCCACCGGGGTCACGTTCGCCTCGGTCAAACCGGACAACGCCACCGGCAACTTCACCAAGGTGGTACAGCGGATTCCGGTGAAAATTGTGCTGGAGCCGGGGCAGCCACTGGCTGAGCGTGTGCGGGTGGGGATGTCGGTGGAGGCGAGGATTGATACCGCCAGTGCCGGCACCGAGCATGAGGTTGCGCAACGATGAGGAGGCTTGGTGACTGGTCTGACGCTTTCGCGAGCAAGCCCGCTCCCACACTTGATCTGCAGGGTGGTCAAGCTCCCTGCATAAAAGGAAATCCCGTGTGGGAGCGGGCTTGCTCGCGAAGAGGCCGTGCGCCGCAACTCATCCTGAGCGCCGTGTTCGCCGTAAGCCTCAGTGCCTGCACAGTAGGCCCGGATTTCCACAAACCCGAAGCCCGGCAAATCGCAGAGTGGTCCAGGCCATCAAAAGCCGCGGACAGCCAAATCATTAACGAGACAATCAACGAACGCTGGTGGGAGGTTTTCAACGACCCGAAACTCTCTGAACTGAGCCAGCGCGCCCTTGCCGACAACCTCGACCTGAAGATTGCCAGCAGTCGCCTGCAGCAAAGCCGCGCCGTACGCCAGGTGATCACTGCCGAGCGCTATCCGAACACCGCCGCTACCGGCAGTTATGCGCGTAAACGCAATAGTGGCGAAGGCCTGAGCGACCCCTCGGGACACAACGGCAATTCGGCGTTCAATCTTTGGGACGCAGGCTTTTCAGCGTCCTGGGAACTGGATTTCTGGGGCCGGGTGCGCCGCGAAACCGAAGCGGCAGACGCCACACTTGAGGTCGCGGAAAACGATCGTCGTGGGGCGCTGTTGTCGGTGCTGGCCGAAACGGCCCAGGACTACATTCAGCTGCGGGGTGTGCAAAACACTCGGGCAGTCACCGAGCAGAACCTCGACGTCGCTCGCCACAGCTTGAAGCTCTCACAGTTACGCCTGGCCGACGGGGTGGCGACGGACCTGGACGTCGCCGAGGCTGCCGCGCAAGTCGCGGCCATCGAATCGCGGCTGCCGGCCCTGGAGCAGCGTCAGTCGCAACTGATCAACGCCTTGAGTCTGTTGATGGGTGAACCGCCACAAGCGCTGGCGGCGGAGTTATCCACAGACGCGCCAGTGCCGCAGACGCCGCGTCAGGTCGCCATCGGAGTGCCGTCGCAACTGGCCGAGCGCCGTCCGGACATCCGTCAGGCCGAGGCCCGCCTGCATGCGGCGACGGCCAACATCGGCGTGGCGAAGGGCGATTTTTATCCGCGTATCACCCTGTCGGGCAATTTAGGTTCGCAGGCCATGCAATTGAGCGATTTCGGTTCATGGAACTCGCGCTCGTTCGGTATCGGCCCGCAGTTCAGCCTGCCGCTGTTCGACGGTGGCCGCTTGCGCGGCGTGGTTGAGCTACGCGAAGCGCAACAGCAGGAGGCGGCCATCGCCTATCAGCAAACCGTACTGCGCGCCTGGCATGAAATCGACGATCAGCTGACAGCCTACAACGCCAGTCAACTGCGCCGCGACAGCCTGGCCGAAGCCGTGCGCCAGAACCAGATCGCCCTGCGTACCGCGCAACAGCAATACGTGGAAGGGGTGGTGGATTTCGTCAATGTACTCACCGTGCAAGGCGCCTTGCTGACGACCCAGGAGCAATGGGTCGAAAGTTCGACCGGTGTGTCATTGGCGATGGTGGGGTTGTACAAGGCGTTGGGTGGGGGATGGGAGTCGGTTTATCCGGTGGCGGTGAACACTCGATAAACGCCAGCGGCTCAAGGTTTCGCCGACAGATCGGCCATGCCCTTGAGCAACTCGATCGGCAATGGAAAGACGATGGTCGAGCTCTTGTCGCCGGCAATCGAACTGAGTGTCTGCATATAGCGCAATTGCATGGCCCCCGGCTGACGCCCCAGCATTTCGGCGGCCTGCATGAGTTTTTCCGAAGCCTGCAATTCGCCCTCGGCGTGAATCACCTTGGCCCGCCGTTCCCGTTCGGCCTCGGCCTGCTTAGCGATGGCGCGGACCATCGATTCGTTGAGGTCAACGTGCTTGATCTCAACGTTGGCCACCTTGATCCCCCAGGCGTCGGTCTGGGCGTCGAGCACTTGCTGGATGTCGACATTCAACCGTTCCCGCTCGGCCAACAATTCATCGAGCTCATGCTTACCCAGCACCGCGCGCAACGTGGTCTGGGCCAATTGGCTGGTGGCCATCAGGAAGTCTTCGACCTGAATGATTGCCTTCTGCGGATCGAGCACGCGGAAATACAGCACCGCATTGACCTTCACCGAGACATTGTCGCGGGTGATCACGTCTTGCGGCGGTACGTCGAGGACTACCGTGCGCAAATCGACGCGGACCATTTGCTGGACCACCGGAATCAGCAGAATCAGACCGGGCCCCTTGACCTGCCAGAAGCGCCCGAGCTGGAACACCACTCCACGCTCGTACTCGCGCAGGATACGAAACGTCGAACCCGCCAGTGCGATCAGCAACAACAGCAGCGCGACGAAACCCAGTTGCACACCCATGACTATTCTCCACCCGGTGCCGCGTCAGCCGCGGCCACTTGCAGCAGCAATCCCTTGCGCGCTACCACCCGCACCCGTTGTCCGGGTTGCAGCGGCGTCGCGCTGAGCACTTGCCATTGTTCTCCTTGCAGATGCACCCAGCCGCCATGGGCGTTACCAGCCTGCAATGAAGTTATCGGTGCCACGCTGCCGACGAGGCCGGCATCACCGCTGACCGTGTGGCGCGGCCGGGTTTTCAGGGCGTGGATCACCAGCAGGAGCAGCAGCAGGGCGCTGACCAGTCCCAGACCGATCATCAAGGGCACGGGGACTTCGGTGTTGGTGAGGATGACCGCACCGATCACGAACATCACGATCCCGCCCAGGCCGATCACGCCGTAGTTGGGCAGGGCGGCCTCGGCTATCAGAAACGCGATGCCGAAGGTGATCAGCCAGATCCCGACAGGGTTGGGAGCCAGCAGCACAACCGAGTCTGCGGCACAGGCCGATCCGCTCAGTGCCAGGAACAGCGCAACAGCACAACAACGAGTGTTCACTTGACCCTCCGGGAGAGTCATGGGGTGGCTCTGCATACAGTTTAGTTGAGCCTGGGGTTGTATGAACTTCGCTCAATTGTCGGCGGTGTCCGATGGGCGGAATTCCAGCCGGAAGACGTCAGCGGGCCTAGATTTTCAGTACTGCGAAAATGTTAACCATCGTCCGCAAATGATTGTTGCGCGGACACCGAGGTGCATCATGCGTATGGCAAGAACCGTGCAGCGCAGCCTGGACAAGGCTCAATGCGAATATGACATCGTCAGCCACCCACATTCGGCCAGCAGCCTGGAAACGGCGCGGGTCGCCGGCATTCCTGCGGAACGGGTGGCGAAATCGGTGATCCTTGACGACCACCATGGTCACTATCTGATGGCGGTACTGCCCGCCAGCCGTCACCTGGACCTGAGCAAGGTGCGCAGCAGTGGCCAATGGCAAGTTTCCCGTGAAAGCAATCTGGCGCACCTGTTTGATGATTGCGAGCGCGGCGCCGTGCCTGCCTTGGGTGAAGCCTATGGCTTGGACGTGGTGATCGACCCACTTTTGACTCGGCAGAAAGACATCTACCTGGAGGCTGGGAACCACACCAACCTGCTGCGTATGGACATGCCCGAGTACCTGAAAATGGTGCCGCATGCCGAGGTGCGGGAATTGAGTCATTAGTTCTGCAGTGTTTTCGCTGCCGTCATCGCGAGCAGGCTCGCTCCCACAGGTTTTGTGATCGATACAGATCCTTGTGGGAGCGAGCCTGGTCGCGATGACCGCGCAGCGGTCCCCGAATTGGTCCCCAGGAGTTCGATATGGAAAGCCCGACGCATAACCTTCCTTCGCTGTTCAAACAACTCGGCCTGGCGGATGACGCCGAAAGCATCGATAAATTCATTGCCACCCACTCACCGCTCAAACCGGAACTGCACCTGGCGGATGCCTTTTTCTGGAGCCAGAGTCAGGCGCAGCTTCTGCGCGAAGAGATTCTCGATGATGCCGACTGGGCGGAGGTGGTGGATCAGTTGAATGTGATGTTGAGGAAGGGGCGGGGGGTGTAAAAATCTGATGGGCAGCAGCTTTCAAGATTGCTGGGAGATTAAAAGTAGACCAGAATTACGACCTTATTTGAGGTCTTAATTATGCAAAGTGTCCTGGCCGATATGGCAGTCAGTGTCTCTGAACTGAAGAAAAACCCGTCTGCCGTCTTAAATGGCGCTCATGGTGGGCCTGTTGCTGTGCTCAATCACAATCGAGTCATGGGTTACATGGTCCCGGCCGATGTTTTCGAGGCCATGATGGAGCGCCTCGATGATATGGAGCTGGCGGAAATCGTGCGTTCTCGTCGTCATGAAACGCCAATTCCGGTAACGCTGGATGACCTATAAGCTCGAATTTCTGCCGTCTGCACGCAAGGAGTGGGACAAGCTGGGGCACACGCTGCGTGAGCAGTTCAAAAAGAAACTGACAGAGCGGCTCGAAGTGCCCCGGATTCCCTCTGACTCGCTGCATGGCATGCCTGACTGCTACAAAATCAAATTGAAGTCATCGGGCTACCGGCTTGTCTACGAGGTGATAGATGAGCGTGTTGTCGTTTCTGTAGTCGCGGTGGGCAAGCGCGAACGTAGCGAAGTCTACGAAAGGGCCAAGAGACGCTGAATTGTTTCAAAACTTGACGAGGAATCCCTGCAAATGCCATATTGATAGTTAGCAAACTAACTATGTATATTTCCTCTCGTGCCAAATAACCTCAACGTCCTCCAGATGAACATCAGCAGCTCCATGGTGGTGGCCGCCAGGCATTGGCGCAAAATCTGCCAGACCACGCTGGTCAACTATGGAATCTCCGAAGCCTGTGCCGTCCCGTTGTTGATGATCGGGCGTCTGGGTGAGGGTGTGCGGCAGGTGACAGTGGCGCAGGCGGCAGGGATGGAGAGCCCTTCTTTGGTACGCCTGCTCGATCAGTTGTGCCATGACGGCTACGTTTGCCGCACCGCAGACACCCAGGACCGCCGCGCCAAATGCCTGAGCCTGACTGCGACCGGCCGGGAGCTGGTGCAGGCGGTCGAAGTCGAACTGGTGCGCCTGCGTCATGAGGTCCTCGATGGCATTGACCAGAGCGATCTGGAAGCTACGCTGCGGGTACTGAGAGCTTTTGAAGCGGCCACGCCGCCATCGGTGGCCCACTCTTGAAAGGATTTTTTGCTGGTATGCCCCCGGCGCGGGACTGGTTCTACGGGGTTCGCACTTTCGCCGCATCAATGATCGCGCTGTACATCGCCCTGCTCATGCAAATGCCGCGTCCGTATTGGGCGATGGCCACGGTTTATATCGTTTCCAGTCCGTTTCTCGGCCCGACCAGTTCCAAGGCGTTGTACCGTGCGATCGGTACGTTCATCGGTGCTGCGGCCGCAGTGCTGTTCGTGCCGATGTTCGTTCAGAGTCCTTATGTGCTGGTGGTCGTGATTGCGCTGTGGACCGGGACGCTGCTGTTCTTGTCTTTGCACCTGCGCACCGCCAACAACTACGCGCTGATGCTCGCCGGCTACACGTTGCCGCTGATCGCCCTGCCGGTGGTGGATAACCCGTTGGGGGTATGGGACGTCGCAGAGGCACGGACCGAAGAGATCTTTCTGGGCATTGCCGTGGCGGCGGTGGTTGGCGCGATATTCTGGCCACGACGCCTGGCCCCGGTATTCAACGATTCGGTAAGCAAATGGTCTGCCGAGGCATCGACCTACAGCCTGCGTTTCATCAGCCGCAATGTGCAGCCCGAAGAAGTCAGCGCGCTACGTACGTCCATGGTTGCCACCTTCAACACCCTCGAATTAATGATCGGCCAGTTGCCCCATGAAGGCGCGGGTCCGCAAACGGTACGCAACACCAAGGAATTGCGCGGGAGAATGATCCACCTGCTGCCGGTAATCGATGACCTCGACGACGCGCTCTATGCTCTGGAGCGGCGCACGCCTGAACTGGTGGAAAAATTCGCGCCTCTGGCGGCCGCTGCCAGCGAATGGCTGGAGCACAAGGATGCCGACCCGAGTCGCTGGCAAGCCCTCAAAGATCAACTGGAGGCCCAACAGCCGGGTCCCGAAGCGCTGGATGACCGTAAGCAACTGCTGCTCTCCAATGCCATTTACCGCCTCGGCGAATGGGTTGATTTATGGCAGGACTGCCGCAGCCTGCAATACGCCATCCAGTGCGACAGCCAGGACAACTGGCGCGCGGTGTATCGACATTGGCGCCTGGGGCGGCTGACCCCGTTCCTGGATCGCGGCTTGATGCTCTATTCCGCTGTTTCCACCGTCACTGCCATTATTGTCGCCTCGGTCTTGTGGATCCTGCTGGGCTGGACCGACGGCGGCGGCGCCGTGATTCTGGCGGCGGTGGCGTGCAGCTTTTTCGCCTCGATGGATGACCCGGCGCCGCAGATTTACCGGTTCTTTTTCTGGACGGCGATCTCGGTGGTGTTCGCCAGCCTCTACCTGTTTCTGGTCCTGCCCAACCTGCATGACTTTCCGATGCTGGTGCTGGCGTTTGCCGTGCCGTTCATTTGTATCGGCACTCTGACCGTCAAGCCGCAGTTCTATCTGGGCATGCTGCTGACCCTGGTCAACACGTCGTCTTTCATCAGTATCCAGGGCGCCTACGACGCGGACTTCCTCAGCTTCGTCAACTCCAACCTGGCCGGTCCAATGGGCTTGCTGTTCGCGTTCATCTGGACGTTGATCGCCCGGCCTTTCGGGGCCGAGCTGGCGGCCAAGCGCCTGACCCGATTCAGCTGGCGCGATATCGTCAGTCTCAGCAAACCGGCGACGCTGGCCGAGCATCGGCAGTTGGGCGTGCAGATGCTCGATCGACTGATGCAGCATTTGCCACGCCTGGCCATGACGGGTCAGGACACCGGCATTGCGCTGCGGGAAGTACGGGTGGCGTTGAATCTGCTGGATTTGCTCGCCTATTCACCGCGTGTTCGTGGTGTGCCGCAAGTAATGTTGCGTCAGGTGGTGAGCGAAGTGGGCGACTACTTCAAGGCGTGCCTCAAGGCCGACGAGCGCTTGCCGGCACCTGGCCCGTTGCTGATGACCCTCGACCGCACCCGTCGCGCCCTTGGTGGCGCCGGGGATGACGAAACCCGTCGGCATCTGCTGCACGCCTTGAGCGGCCTGCGCCTGGCATTGCTGCCAGGTGTCGAATTCGTCGGCTCTGCCGAACCTGAAGAGCCGCTTCCCCATGGCATCGATGGAGCGCCTTTATGATCGGTGATCTGGATATCAACGGGGTGTTCCTGCCTACGCTGCTGGTACTGATGGGCATTACGTACGTGTTGTACCTGTTGGTGCACGGGGTGCTGACGCGCCTGCACTTTTACCGTCTGGTCTGGCACCGGGCATTGTTCAACGTGGCTCTCTACGCCTTGCTGCTTGGCGCCGTGGACTCACTCAGTCGATACCTGATGACATGAAAAAACCGTTCCTGACTTTTGGTCGCGTGGTGCTGACCCTGTTGATCGTGAGCTTCGCCGTTTTCGTGGTGTGGCGCATGGTGATGTATTACATGTTCGCGCCCTGGACCCGCGACGGGCACATTCGTGCCGACGTCGTGCAAATCGCCCCGGATGTGTCCGGGCTGATCCAGCAAGTAGAAGTGCGCGATAACCAGTTGGTCAAACGTGGCCAAGTGCTGTTCAGCATCGATCCGGACCGTTTCAAGCTGGCGCTGCGTCAGGCCAAGGCAGCGGTCGCCGATCGCGAAGAAACCCTCGCCCAGGCCCAGCGTGAGGCCAAGCGCAACAAGGGGCTGGGCAATCTGGTGCCGGGTGAGCAACTGGAGGAAAGTCAGTCCCGGGTCGCCCGCGCCCAAGTGGCATTGATGGAAGCCCAGGTGGCAGTGGACAGCGCGCAACTGAACCTCGACCGTTCGGTGGTCCGCAGCCCGGTGGACGGCTACGTCAACGACCGTGCTCCGCGAGTCCAGGAGTTCGTCAGCGCCGGGCGGCCGGTGTTGTCGGTGGTCGACAGCAATTCGTTCCACATCGATGGCTACTTCGAAGAAACCAAACTGGGTGGTATTCATATCGGCCAGAGCGTCGATATCCGCGTGGTTGGCGACAGTGCGCGCCTGCGCGGGCACGTGGAAAGTATTGTCGCCGGCATCGAAGACCGGGATCGCACCAGCGGCAATAATCTGCTGCCCAACGTCAATCCGGCGTTCAGCTGGGTGCGCCTGGCACAGCGGATTCCGGTGCGGATCGCCTTCGATGACGTGCCTGAGGATTTCCGCATGATCGCCGGTCGCACCGCGACAGTATCAATCATCGATGACAACAATCGGGAGCCTGCGCAATGAGCAAGGCCTCGGGTTTGGCCGTCGTCGGGTTAGGCCTGTTGCTCTCGGCGTGTCAGGTGGTCGGGCCGGATTATCACTTGCCCACGGAAGCGGCCATTCAGCGCAAAGACCTGCAAAGTGATCTGGCGAAGGATGCTAAAGCCGTGGTTTCCGCACCCGTGCCGGCCGATTGGTGGCGCTTGTACCGAGACCCGCTGCTCGATCAATTGGTGCAGCAGGCCATGGCTTCCAACACCGATTTGCGGGTGGCGGCGGCCAGACTGTTGCGGGCTCGCGCCCAGGTCGACGAGGCGCAAGCCATGGGTGGCTGGAGTGGCGGCGTGAAAATGGGCGCTCAGCGTTTGCAGGAATCCGGTGAAGCCTTCCTGCTGCCGGAAAAAGTGCCGGTGGCCAACATCGGCGATATCGGCATCAGTGCGTCGTACCAGTTCGACCTGTTCGGCACGCTGCAACGCGGCATCGAAGCGGCCAAGGCCAATGCCGATGCGACGCAAGCCGCGGCCGATACCGCACGCATCACGCTGGTGGCGGATGTAGTGCGCGCTTACACCCAGGTTTGCGCAGCCAACGAAGAGCGCGAGATCGCCGAGCACTCCCTCGACCTGCAAGCCCAGAGCACCTCGCTGATCCAGCGCTTGCGCGATGCCGGGCGCGGCGACGAAACCCAGGTGACTCGTTCACAAACCCAGTTCAAATCACTTCGCGCCGACCTGCCGCGTTACGAAGCGGCGCGTCAGGCCGGGCTTTACCGTTTGTCGATGCTGCTGGCCAAGCCGGTGGATCAATTACCCGCTGGAACCGCGACCTGTGCCGAGCTGCCGAAAATCGCGCAACTGGTGCCGGTGGGCGATGGCGCCGCGTTGCTCAAACGCCGTCCGGACGTACGCCAGGCCGAGCGCCAACTGGCTGCCGCAACAGCCGACATCGGCGTTGCCACTGGCGAGCTGTACCCCAATATCAGCATCGGCGCGACCGTGGGCACCGTCGGTCTCCTGGAGAACCTCGGCGAACCGTCCACCAACCGCTGGGGCTTCGGCCCATCCCTGACCTGGAACGTGCCGACCAATGGCGCGCGGGCGCGAATCCGCGAGGCGGAAGCCGCGACCCAGGGTTACCTGGCGCACTTCGATGGCGTGGTGCTCAACGCCATTCGTGAAACCCAGACCGGCCTGGCCCAGTACTCGGCGTTGTTGCAACGTCGCGATGCCCTGGCCGATGCCGCGCAATCGGCGCAACTGGCCGCCGATCAGACTCACCGCTTCTTTCAGGCCGGCCGCGAGTCGTTCCTGGCGGACCTGCAAGCGACCCGCACCTACACCGATGTCACGGCGCAACTGGCTGCTGCGAACACGCAAGTTGCGATGAGCCAGATCGATCTGTTCCTCGCCTTGGGCGGTGGCTGGGAAAGCGGACGAACGCAAGCGTCGAACCCCGGCAAACCCTGAGGCCGTTGCTATGCTTTGAAGTGTTGGAAGGGCGCCTCGTGCAAAGCGCCCTTTTATTGCACAAAGCTCGCGCAGGTCATGGGGAAACCAATAATGAAAAACCCTTATGCTCTCGGCTTCTGGTGTGCCGTGGTGGTGTTAGTGCTGCTTTCGGCGACCTATTTCTACGGCATCATGCTGGCTGACCAGATTGATAAGGCGCTGGCCTTTCTCGATAGTGCCATCGCGCTGATCGCGGTCATGTCCATTGCGGTGGTGGCCTGGGCGTCGGTCCAGAATCAACGCACCAAAAAAAGACAGCTTGAACAAGGCAAGACTCTGGTGCTGATCTGGGACACCAAGGTTGCGCTGCGCCGTGTCGAAACGGTGTTCGACCGCTATTTCTGGGGCAGTTACTGGCAACCTGGGCGTACGTTTCAGGAGGTCATGGGGGAACTGACCGGCACGCCGCTGGAGAAAAGCCTCGAGACCCTGAAAAAACAATGCCTGGCGCTCGACAGGCAAGTGGCTGACGACGGTCGGCACTGGCTCAGCAATGCCCGGGAACTGGCCGATGTCGCCACGGCCATGGCCCGTGAACGTTATCAACTGGACTTCTGCGACCCCCGCGCCGAAGTGACGGGCGGGGCGGTGATCAATCGCGACTTCGAGGTGTTGGTGTACACCTGGACTGCGCGGTTAAAAAGCTTTGATCATCAGCTGGATGAAATCGAGGTTCAGTATTCCTGATTTTGTTTTGGCTGTTCTGACGCCTTCGCGAGCAAGCCCGCTCCCACAGGAGATCGCATTCCAATGTGGGAGCGGGCTTGCTCGCGAAGGCGCCAGAACATCCACCGCAATTCTCTGCTTTTGATGACCAACCCAAAGACACTCTTTCACCGTTAATCATTGGGCCGCTCAACGCGCCTGATGCTAATCTGCACCCCACTTTCAGCGCAGTCGTGACCGCAACCCGTCATGGGGGCAGGGAAGACGACGACACCTTCAGCAACGGACATTGAACGGGTCATACATGAATAAATCAGCAGGCGTGCTTCTGGGAATTGTTGTCGTCATCGGAGCCATCAGCGCCGGCGGTGCATGGTTTACCGGCAGCAAACTCGAAGGCGTGCTCAACACCTCGATCGCGGATGCCAACAAAGAGCTGCAAGCCGCGATGGTCGGTTCCAACGGTACGGCGTCGCTGGAGCTGGTGTCGCTGGAACGTCATGTCTTCAGCAGTACTGCGCACTACCGCCTCAAGGGCGAAGGCGAAATGTTTGGTGAAACACCACTCGAGTTGCAGTTCGTCGACCACATCGAACACGGCCCGCTGCCGTTCTCGCGACTGATGTCGCTGAAATGGTTGCCGGTCATGGCGACCAGTCACTATGAACTGGAAAAGACCCCGCTCACCGAGAAGTGGTTTGCCGCCGCCAAGGACAAATCGCCCCTGACCGGCGTGGTCAACATCGGCTACGACAACGCCACCAACGGCACACTGCAATTGCAGCCACTGGAAATGGCCCTGGATGAAAAATCCAGCATGAAGTTCTCCGGCCTGAGCATCGACGTCGCTGCCAGCGCGCAGGCGAAAAAGGTCAAGGCCGATGGCTACATGGACAGCCTTAAACTGATCACCGTTTCCGAAGATCAGGCACCGGTGCAAGTCGAGCTGAACGGCCTGACTCTGGCCAGCAACCTGACAAAAAGCACTTACGGTTTCTATGTCGGCGAGAACGTGCTGGAACTGGCCAGTGGCAAATCGACCTTTGGCACCAAGCAGTCGGTGCTCGACTTCAAGAAGTTCGAAATGAAGAACCTGACCGAAGAATCCGGCACCAATGCCTCGGGGCGTGCCGATTACAAGGTCGGCGAAGTATCCCTGAACGGCAAGGCCGTCGGTTCCGCGGCCATGGCCATGAGCCTGAAGAACCTCGACATTCCGGCAACCCTGTCGTTGATGCAGGTGTATCAGAGCAAGCTGCAACCCTATGAAAGGGCTGCCTCCGAAGCGATCGCAGCCGGGCTGCCGGCACCGGAGTTGCAACTGACCGAAGCCGAAGAGGCACTGCTCAAGTCCAGTCTGGAGAAAGTGCTGGCGGCAGGTCCTCAGGTTGCCCTGGAAAATCTGTCGTTCAAGACCACCAACGGTGAAAGCCGCGCCAACCTGGTGCTCGACCTGACCAAGCCACAAGCGATCGACCTGCCGACCGATCAGTTGGTCCGACAACTGATCGCATTGCTGGACTTCAATCTGCAAGTGTCCAAACCCATGCTGGTTGATGTGCTCTCGCTGCAGTCGCAACTCGACGGCCAGACCGACGTCAAGTTGATTGCCGATCAGGCCACTGCCACCGCGGACATGTTCAGCAGCATGGCGGTCGGCTCACAGTTGGCGAAACTGGATGGCAATAACATCGTCACCAAGTTGCACTACGCCAACAACCAGGTGGAGTTCAATGGCCAGAAAATGACCGTTGAAGAGTTCGCCGCTTTCGTCATGAGCAAAGTCGGTGGTGTCGGCGAGATGCAATAAACGTTGGGCTGGCCTGTGTAGGAGCTGTCGCAGGCTGCGATCTTTTGCTTTTAAAAGATCAAAAGATCGCAGCCTGCAGCAGCTCCTACGGGGATCTGGTGCGCGCAATGCTTATCGGCGAACCAGCCGCCACGCCTCGTCTGTCGGCAATGGATGTTTCATCCGTTGCGCCAGCAAGAGCATGGCCCGTTCTTCATCGCAGGCAACGAAACGCTCTGCGGGCGGACGTTTCAAATATGGGTCTGGACCCAGCCATGAGGTTCAGTGAAATCCCAGTGCCACGGCGTGAACGGTCCGGCTATAGTTTGCACGCCGACGACGGCCCAACACGCACAAGGTGCTCCGGTATGACCCGATCGACCTCATTGAACCCTTGGCTTGCGGCGTTGGCTGTCGCTCTTTGCGTGCAATTTCCGGCACAGGCTCAGGAACGATTCACCCTGAACATCCCTGGTGTATCGGATGACCGTTTGTTCACGGCGGCGGCCGCCAGCGATGCCGCCGGCTGTGGCGGACACAACGTTTCCCCGGCGCTCAACTGGAACGCCGGCCCGGCAGGCACCCGCAGCTATGCCATCGTCATGCATGACCCCGACGGCCAGAAAGGCCAGGGTGTCGATCACTGGGTGCATTACGGCATCAAGCCCACCACGCAACAGATCCCGGCCGGTGCAGGGGCAAAATCCGCGCTGGAGGGCATCGGCGGCACCAACAGCAAGAACACCACGGGTTACGTCGGCCCGTGCCCGCCAGTGGGTGACAGCGCTCACCACTACATCATCCAGATTTATGCCTTGGACCTTACCCCGGACGCCTTGCCCGCCGGCCTGACCCGCGCGCAGCTGCTGGAAAAAATAAAAGGTCATGTGCTGCGAAACAGCAGCGTAGTGCGGCGTTATCACCGCTGAAGATTTTTTCTGCGTTAAGCGCGGCGATTTGGCATCCAGGCCCGAAAGCGCGCACTATCGAGCCATAGTCGATGCGTTGGAGGATGCCGTGGCAAAAAAAATCGACCGCATCGCCCAAATGCTCAACTGCCCGAAAAAGGGTGAGGAACTGCGGCGAGCGATTACCGAGAGTCGCAAGGATTTTCTGCTGAATCAGCCGGAAGAAGACGTTGTTGAAGACGACGACCTTGAAGAGGAGTTTTTCGAGGACGACGAGGACGACGATGAGTACGACGAATTCGACTGGACTACAGAATAAAAAAACCGCTTCGGCGGTTTTTTTGTGGGGCCAGGCAAAAGCCCTGATGTGCTGTTTCTGGCTTAGAGCCCATTGGGGAGAAATTTTGTTGCGCCGCTGACATCGTCGATTTTCTTGATGCGAAAGGCTTTCAGGCAAGTTTCGTCGCGTGTGTTGGTGTCAGCGCAAAATTGCTTGATGAAGTCGGCAAAGACCATATCCTGGCCATTAACGGTGAGGACTCGCTTGTAGTATTCACCATTGATGCCTTGGGCTTGACGACTGCTAGTCATTTCCTGATCCACCACCAGGCGTCCGTGCAGATCGACAGCTGGAACCTGGGCTTTGGGATCTTCTTTGGAGCAGGCGCTCAGGAGCAGTCCTGCGGCAATCAGCATACAAAAACGCAGCATATGAATTCATCTCTGGTAACGGATACCCCGGACCGAAGTCCGGGGCAGATCGATAGGAAGATTATTCGCCGAACAAACGGC
This sequence comes from Pseudomonas sp. PDM31, assembly GCF_019218965.1. Taxonomy (NCBI): domain Bacteria; kingdom Pseudomonadati; phylum Pseudomonadota; class Gammaproteobacteria; order Pseudomonadales; family Pseudomonadaceae; genus Pseudomonas; species Pseudomonas sp. PDM31. The sequence continues at coordinate 47,716 of NZ_JAHUWS010000004.1, forward strand.
TGGAGCGGTTGACTTCAGCCTTGCCGGAATCTTCCAGCAAAGACTTGGCGCCTGAGGTCACATTGCGTGCCGAGTCGGCTTCAGACTGGATCACGTCGGTGCGTGCTGCGCTGTCACGCAACTCCGCATCGATGTAGTCGTTGGCGCGCGCGGTGCGCGCACGCTTGGCCTGCAGTGCCAGACGGCGCTCCTCCAACTCCAGTGCGCGCAACTCGTCTTCGTAGCCTTCTTCACGGGTTTGAACACGTTTATGTTCAAGATCCTGTGTCTTGCGCTGCTCAAGAGCCCTTTGCTGCGCAGCTTGCTGTGCCACTGCCCGCTGCTTGCGATCAGCTGCGCTGCGAGCCTCTTCGCGTGCCCGATCGGCTGACGCCTGGCGGATGCGTTCGGCCTCGGCGGCGGCTTCAGACTGTTTGGTTTGCTGTTCAATTTGATGCAGGCTGTCGAACTGGTTTGCCAATGTCGGCAGGGTGAGCAGTGCGAGAACGGAGCCCAGAACAATATGTTTCATGTCCGTCCCCTTAGCTTTTCTTGGGTTCTGGACAGGTCGCATTCGGCTGAATGCGTGTTTCGTTGGAGATCGTCATCACCATCAGTGAGATTTCGCCAACCTTGAACTCACAAGGGCGACCTACCTGGGTAGAGGTGTAGATCTTGCCGCTTTCGGAATAACCAATCAGCACGCCCGGTACCAGGGTGGTGTCATTGACCAGAGAGCCAGCCATGGCGCCGGCAGCACCACCGGCTACACCGCCAACAATGGCCGTGTCGGTGTTTTTAGTGTTGCCCAGTGCGGCACCACCGAGCAGGCCCAATACCCCGCCCGCCATCATGGCGGCTTTTTTGTTCTTTTCGTTGCTGACTTTGATCTTGCTCGGCGAAATCGTAATGATTTTTACGGTTTTAGCTTCCTGCTGAGTGTTTACCTGACTGGCGTCGAATACATCTGCTTGATACTCCTCACCGTTGGTTTGGCAGCCAGCAAGAACGGCAACAATCGACAGCACCAGGCAGCGTTTTAACATCATCATTTCTAATATCTCTATGAGCGTAAGAAATCCCGGAAGGGACAATCCATTGTGATTAGCGGCAATGTGCCATCATTCTAATCAAACTCAATAAGGGAAGGCCAAGAAAACTTTGGAGGCGGTTGTGGATTTGTGCTTTGGTCGCCAGGACCGGTATGGAAGTCGGCTGGATGGCCAGACTCTGGAGGCTGCATTCAATGCTGGCCTGTTCGTGATTTTGATGGTCGGCGACGTCGGTGCGGCGGCTTTCAGCAACTGCTGAACGAGGGGAGGGCGCGCGCATTACAGTCAGGCAAATATCCGGCCCACAAAAAAGCCCCAGTCCCATAAGGCCTGAGGCTTTCTCGTTTCTTCTATATGGTGCACCAGGCGGGATTCGAACCCACGACCCCTGCCTTCGGAGGGCAGTACTCTATCCAGCTGAGCTACTGGTGCAGCGGGCGCCATGATACTCATATGCACTGCGGGCGTCCATGCTGCTGAATCGCCTGTGTTTTTCGAAGCTGTCACAGGCGTTTGCTACGCTGATCAGAAAAAATGAGGCAAAAGCGTCGTTTTCGTTCTTTTTTTCGAACAGCCTATTGTCCTTTACCCCCTTTGATCCTAGGATTCGTTTGAGATTTCAAACGCTCTTGTCTGGGTGCTGAACCGCGCGAGTTCATTGCGTGCGCTATTTATGTGCTTCAGCCCGGTGAATGATTTCCCTGACGGCAGCCTATCGAGGCGCCTTTCTACAATCATAATTTGCTCCGCATTTATTGCGGTGCTGTTAAGGAAAGCCGACATGCAGCTTAAAGACACCCAGTTGTTCCGCCAGCAAGCCTTCATTGATGGCGCTTGGGTCGATGCGGACAATGGTCAGACGATCAAGGTCAACAACCCGGCAACGGGCGAAATTCTGGGTACTGTGCCGAAAATGGGCGCTGTCGAAACCCGTCGTGCAATCGAAGCCGCTGACAAGGCGCTGCCGGCCTGGCGTGCACTGACCGCCAAGGAACGCGCGAACAAGCTGCGTCGCTGGTTCGAACTGATCATCGAGAACCAGGACGACCTGGCGCGCCTGATGACTATGGAACAAGGCAAGCCATTGGCCGAAGCCAAAGGCGAAATCGTTTACGCCGCTTCCTTTATCGAATGGTTCGCCGAAGAAGCCAAGCGCATCTACGGTGACGTGATTCCGGGCCACCAGCCAGACAAGCGCCTGATCGTGATCAAGCAGCCGATCGGCGTGACTGCTGCCATCACCCCGTGGAACTTCCCGGCTGCAATGATCACCCGTAAAGCCGGCCCGGCCCTGGCCGCCGGTTGCACCATGGTGCTCAAGCCTGCTTCGCAAACTCCGTTCTCCGCCTTCGCCCTGGCTGAACTGGCCCAGCGTGCCGGTATCCCGGCTGGCGTTTTCAGCGTTGTTTCCGGCAGCGCCGGGGACATCGGCAGCGAGCTGACCAGCAACCCGATCGTGCGCAAGCTGTCCTTCACCGGTTCGACTGAAATCGGTCGTCAACTGATGTCGGAATGCGCCAAGGACATCAAAAAAGTGTCCCTGGAGCTGGGTGGCAACGCCCCGTTCATCGTGTTCGACGACGCGGATCTGGATAAGGCCGTCGAAGGCGCGATCATTTCCAAATACCGCAACAACGGTCAGACCTGCGTCTGCGCCAACCGCCTGTACATTCAGGATTCGGTCTACGACGCGTTCGCCGAGAAGCTGAAAGTGGCTGTGGCCAAGCTCAAGATCGGCAACGGTCTGGAAGACGGCACCACCACCGGTCCGCTGATCGACGAAAAAGCTGTGGCCAAGGTGCAAGAGCACATCGCTGACGCCGTTTCCAAAGGCGCCACCGTGTTGTCCGGCGGCAAGCCGATGGAAGGCAACTTCTTCGAGCCGACCATCCTGACCAACGTGCCAAACCACGCTGCCGTAGCCAAGGAAGAAACCTTCGGTCCATTGGCGCCGCTGTTCCGCTTCAAAGACGAAGCCGACGTGATCGCGATGTCCAACGACACCGAATTCGGTCTGGCCTCGTACTTCTATGCTCGCGACCTGGGTCGCGTGTTCCGGGTGGCTGAAGCCCTGGAATACGGTATGGTCGGCGTCAACACCGGGCTGATCTCCAACGAAGTCGCGCCATTCGGCGGCATCAAGGCCTCGGGCCTGGGCCGTGAAGGCTCCAAGTACGGCATCGAAGATTACCTGGAAATCAAATACCTCTGCCTGGGCATCTAAGCTCGCAAGACATCAGCCCGGCAGGGCATTGCTTGAAACGCAAAGGGCACGAGAGCGCTGACCCTTTGCGTGCTTCAAACGGAACTTTCTCTGTGGCGGGGAAAACTGTGGCAGTCGATCATCGCATGCTGCCTTAGTCACCTTCCCGCCGCTTAATCCTTGAACCACGCCGACCGATGAGCGGCGAATGAGGAATGTAATGAGCAAGACTAACGCTGATTTGATGGCCCGCCGTACCAATGCAGTTCCACGTGGTGTTGGCCAGATTCACCCGATCTTCGCCGAGTCCGCGAAGAACGCGACCGTGACTGACGTTGAAGGTCGTGAGTTCATCGACTTCGCCGGCGGCATCGCTGTACTGAACACCGGCCACGTGCACCCGAAAATCATCGCCGCCGTGACCGAGCAGTTGAACAAGCTGACCCACACTTGCTTCCAGGTTCTGGCGTACGAACCGTACGTGGAAGTGTGTGAAAAAGTGAACGCCAAGGTTCCGGGTGATTTCGCCAAGAAAACCCTGCTGGTCACCACCGGCTCCGAGGCTGTGGAAAACTCCATCAAGATCGCCCGTGCTGCCACTGGCCGCGCCGGCGTGATCGCCTTCACCGGCGCTTACCACGGTCGCACCATGATGACCCTGGGCCTGACCGGTAAAGTCGTGCCTTACTCGGCCGGCATGGGCCTGATGCCAGGCGGCGTATTCCGCGCGCTGTACCCGAACGAACTGCACGGTGTGAGCATCGACGATTCGATCGCCAGCATCGAGCGCATCTTCAAGAACGACGCCGAGCCGCGTGACATCGCTGCCATCATCATCGAACCGGTTCAGGGCGAAGGTGGTTTCTACGTCGCGCCAAAAGAGTTCATGAAGCGTCTGCGTGCCCTGTGCGACCAGCACGGCATCCTGCTGATCGCTGACGAAGTACAGACCGGCGCTGGCCGTACCGGTACCTTCTTCGCCATGGAACAGATGGGCGTTGCTGCCGACCTGACCACCTTCGCCAAATCCATCGCTGGTGGCTTCCCGCTGGCCGGTGTGTGCGGCAAGGCCGAATACATGGACGCCATTGCTCCAGGCGGCCTGGGCGGCACCTACGCCGGTAGCCCGATCGCTTGCGCCGCTGCATTGGCAGTGATGGAAGTGTTCGAAGAAGAGCACCTGCTGGACCGCTGCAAAGCAGTCGGCGAGCGTCTGGTCACTGGCCTCAAAGCCATCCAGGCCAAATACCCGGTAATCGGCGAAGTCCGTGCCCTGGGCGCAATGATCGCGGTCGAGCTGTTCGAAGACGGCGACACCCACAAGCCAAACGCTGCAGCGGTGGCGTCCGTTGTGGCCAAGGCTCGCGACAAGGGTCTGATCCTGCTGTCCTGCGGCACCTACGGCAACGTTCTGCGCGTCCTGGTACCGCTGACTTCGCCGGACGAGCAACTGGACAAAGGCCTGGCGATCATCGAAGAGTGCTTCTCCGAGCTTTGATCTTCGAGTGTGACCCGGTCGACAAAAACCCGCTTCGGCGGGTTTTTTTTCGTCCCTTGAATCACAACGGGTGGATTGGCGCTGTAACGAATGGCCGCCATTGGCTAAGGTTCAGGCATTGCCAGGGAGCGCTAGTATGACAAGTGTCATTTTACCCGCCGTGCCGAGAGTACTGATCGCCGAGGCCGACCCCTGGTCCCGCGATCTGCTCAAGGAAGTGCTTTTGAACGTGCGCTGCGATGCGCGGCTGGATTTGTGCGCCGATGGCCAGCAGGCACTGGAACTGTTGGCGGCCAATCCCTATGACCTGGTGATCGCCGACTGGGAGCTGCCCGGCGTCGATGGCCTGAACGTCCTGCGCAACATTCGCCAGCGCAAACGCCAGCCGCCTTTGCCCTTCATCCTGATGAGCGGGCGCGCCGATAGCGCCAGTGTGCGCGAAGCCTTGCCGTTGGCACCAACGGCCTACCTGACCAAACCCCTGAACATGGAAAGCCTGACCCGGCGGCTGCAGGGCTTGCTGCTCAATGCTGGCGTCGAGGTGTCGTGCGAGGTTCCGTCGTTGGCGCCGGGCATGACGCTGTCGGTGTACCTGGAGCGTCGGCGCGAACTGGCGGAGGGGGCGCCGTTGATGACTGACGTGCAGTTGGCGGTCAAGCGCAGTCTCAATCCCGGGGGGCTCGATCTGACGGTGTTGGAAGACGAAGTCCGCACAGATCCACAAGTTACCGCTGTGCTGATAGCGGCCGCCAACAGCGCCGCCCAGCACCAGGGTGGCGCCGTGCAAACCCTGGCCCAGGCACTGCATCGCCTGGGTACCGGGCAAAGCATGAACCTGATCCTCGGGCTGGCACTCAAGCGCAGCGCCCGGCTCAGCGATCCCTGCCTGGCTGACTATGCCGAGCGCTATTGGGAGTTGTCGCTGCATACCGCCGAATACGCGCGCACGCTGGCGCGCCTGCTCGATCTGGATCAGGAGCGCTGTTATTGCGCAGGCATGTTGCATCGCCTCGGTGATCTGGCATTGCTGCGCTGCTTGCAGGAATGGCAGCAGGCGGGTGGTGAACTGGACGAGCGGGAGGAAGTGGGTGAAGCCTTGGCGCATTTTGCTGCGGCCTACGGCTCGGGGCTGCGTACTCGCTGGCGCCTGCCGCTGGAGCTGCGGGAGCTGATTGCAGCGGCCTATCAGCTCGGTGGCGGGGTTTACTCGCGCGAAGCGCTGGTGATGAACGTGGCGGCGCAGCTGGCGCGTCTGACCGAGCATGAGGGCGTCGAGGCGTTGGCAACGAGCCGGACGGCGCGCCTGCTCAAGATTGGTTTGCCTGAGTTGATGCGCTTGCGCAAAAAATGATCAAGCACAAACCTTTGTGGGAGCGAGCAAGCTCACTCCCACAGGGGTTTAATGTCGGGTTTGGCCGGGGGCGCCAGTTCAGCGCCCTCGTTACAGTCAAGCAGCGTTAGGGCGCAGCGAATAGGTCTTCAGCTGATCCGCGAAGTCGCGCAGGGATTGAATCCCGCTGGCCTCGGCTTCGTGTACCCAATCCTTGATGGCGGCGAGCATGTCGTGACCATTTGAGCTGGTCTTGACCCAGATCTGCTGCAGGGCCAGGCGTTTCTCGTAAATCACCTTCAGTGCATGACTGTGCTCGAGCATGTTCTGGATGCGCACGTGGTGTTTGTCATCCAGCAGGCTGGTTTCCCGCGAGAGCAGGCGTTTGGCCCGGTGAAACTGGTGGCGCACCGAATGATCGACCTTTTCCAGCTCTTGTTTGACCAGTGGGCCGATCACCAGCTTGCGGTACTGGGCCATGATCTGGAAGCGGTTGTTCAGGATCGCCATGGCGGTATCCATGTCCAGGCTGCCTTTGCCTTCGACGCGGTGGGCAATCGGCGCAACCCGCTGGACTTTGGCCAGGCGCAGAAAGCTGAAGACTTTGATCCAGGCCCAGCCGAGGTCGAACTCCCATTTCTTCACCGACAGTTTTGCCGAATTGGGATAGGTGTGATGGTTGTTATGCAGTTCTTCACCGCCAATCAGGATGCCCCATGGCACCAGGTTGGTCGCCGCATCCCGGCATTCGAAGTTGCGGTAGCCGACGGCATGTCCCAGGCCATTGACCACGCCGGCGGCCCATACCGGAATCCACATCATCTGGATCGCCCAGATGGTGATACCGATGGTGCCGAACAGCAGCAGGTCGATAACGCCCATGATCGCGATGCCCAGCAGCGGGAAACGGCTGTAGAGATTGCGCTCGATCCAGTCTTCGGGACAGTTTTTGCCGTAGATGCGCAGGGTCTCGGGGTTTTCCGCTTCGGCGCGGTACAGCTCTGCGCCTTTGCGCAGAACGGTCGACAGGCCCTTGATGACCGGGCTGTGCGGGTCATCGACGGTTTCGCATTTGGCGTGATGCTTGCGATGGATGGCGGTCCACTCGCGGGTGTTCTGCGCCGTGGTCAGCCACAGCCAGAAACGGAAGAAATGCTTGAGGCCCCCATTCAGCTCTAGGGAGCGATGGGCGGAGTAACGATGCAGGTAGACCGTGACGGCGATGATCGTGACGTGGGTCATCAGCAGGGTGACTGCCACCAGAGACCAGGGCGACAAGCCAAGAAAACCTTCGTACCACATAGGCTATAGGGCCCTCGATAAAGAAAAAGACAGCCATTGCATTATCACTAAGCCCACAGAGAAAACCAGTCACCCTTTCAGATAAGAGTGGCTGGATGTGTCTTTTATTTATAATTCCCACTTTTTTGTAGGGGTATCGATCGCCGGATGTATGCCACCTATCGCGCTGCCTTGCTCGCAACGCTGCTTTATCTGTTGCTATCTGTGGTTTGGCTGCAGCTCAGTGGCTATTTATTGAACAGTTTCTTCGATGATTTAGCTGGGCGTGCGCCGGTGATTCGGTAAAAGATCAAAAGATCACAGCCTTTGACAGCTCCTGCAGGGTGCGCACTACGGTGTGGGGGGCTGAGGCTGCGATCTTTTGACCTTCGTTCTGCGCAAGCCCTTGTCCCATCAGATAATGTTTTCTGGTTATATAAACATTCTTAAATAGTCTTTTTAAGAATATCCGCGCCTCTCTACTATTGCCCTCAAGCCACAAGCAGTGCCGTCCACTGCCAGGCAATCTCTCAGTAGAAGGAGCAGCACCATGAGCGCATCCCTGCGTAGCGTTGACGGTCAAGACGAAGCCACCATCCTGCGTGAAATCCAGAGTGCCTTGCGTGACCTGCGTTTTGGCGCAGTGGAAATCACCGTGCACAACGCCCAGGTGGTTCAGATCGAGCGCAAGGAAAAATTCCGTTTGCAGCAGCCGGGCAACAAGCCGGGCTGAGGCTGACGATCTGTAAGCCGGCAACCGTTTCCAACCCATAAGAAAAAGCCATCACGCCCAGAATTCCAGGAGCTTTCACCATGTCGTCGATTCGTCATTTCGCTTTGGCCGCCCTGGCCAGTGCCCTGTTCGCCGGTTCCGCGGTTGCCAAGGATTACGAACTGCTCAACGTGTCGTATGACCCGACTCGTGAGTTGTATCAGGATTACAACGCCGAGTTCGTCAAGTTCTGGCAGAAGGACCATGCCGGTGACAACGTGAAGATCCAGCAATCCCACGGTGGTTCGGGCAAGCAGGGGCGGGCAGTGATCGACGGCCTGCGTGCCGACGTGGTGACCTTGGCGCTGGCCGGTGATATCGATGAAATCGCCAAATTGGGCAAGACCCTGCCCGCCGACTGGCAGAAGCGCCTGCCGGAAGCGAGCACGCCGTATACCTCCACCATCGTGTTCCTGGTGCGCAAGGGCAACCCGAAAGGCATCAAGGACTGGGGTGACCTGGTCAAGAATGACGTCTCGGTCATTACGCCAAACCCGAAAACCTCCGGTGGTGCGCGCTGGAACTTCCTCGCGGCGTGGGCTTATGGCCTCAAAGCCAACGGCGGTGACGAAGCCAAGGCCAAGCAATACGTGCAAACCCTGTTCAAGCATGTACCCGTGCTGGACACCGGTGCCCGCGGCTCAACCATTACCTTCGTCAACAATGGTCAGGGCGACGTGCTGCTGGCCTGGGAAAACGAAGCTTTCCTGGCCCTGAAAGAAGATGGTGGCGCCGACAAATTCGAGATCGTCGTGCCTTCGCTTTCGATCCTTGCCGAGCCGCCAGTGGCAGTGGTCGACAAGAACGCCGAGAAAAAGGGCAACGAGCAGATCGCCGAAGCCTACCTCAAGCACCTGTACAGCCCGGCCGGCCAGGAAATCGCGGCGAAAAACTTCTATCGTCCAAGGGACAAGGAAGTGGCTGCCAAGTACGCCCAGCAGTTCCCGAAACTGGAATTGGTGAGCATCGACAAGGACTTCGGGGGCTGGAAAACCGCTCAGCCGAAATTCTTCAATGACGGCGGTGTATTCGACCAGATCTACCAGGCACAGTAATCTTAAATAGCCACCACAAGCCCCAATGCAAGTCAGCTACGGTGCTTGGCATGTGGGAGCGGGCTTGCTCGCGAAGGCGGTGTATCAGGCGGCATTTACGTTGACTGAGACACTGCTTTCGCGAGCAAGCCCGCTCCCACATGGGTGGGTTTAGCGGATCGCTTTTTAACCAAGGACTTTTATGTCGCGTCGTATCTCCCCCGTCATACCCGGCTTCGGGCTGACGCTGGGCTACACCTTGGTGTACCTCAGCCTGATTGTGCTCATACCTCTGGCGGCGATGTTCATACATGCCGCCCAACTAACCTGGGATCAGTTCTGGGCCATCATTTCGGCGCCACGGGTGCTGGCGGCGCTGAAGCTGAGCTTCAGCACCGCACTCTATGCCGCGATCATCAACGGCATCATCGGCACGCTGCTCGCCTGGGTGCTGGTGCGCTATACCTTCCCTGGACGCAAAGTCATCGACGCCATGATCGACCTGCCGTTCGCATTGCCCACCGCCGTGGCCGGTATCGCGCTGACTGCGCTGTACACCCCCACGGGGCTGGTTGGTCAATTTGCAGCCGATCTGGGCTTCAAGATCGCCTATACCCCTCTGGGCATCACCCTTGCCCTCACTTTTGTGACACTTCCATTCGTAGTACGTACCGTACAGCCAGTATTGGCCGATATTCCCCGTGAAGTGGAAGAAGCGGCGGCGTGCCTGGGTGCCAAACCCTTACAGGTTTTCCGTCATATTCTGGTGCCGGCACTGCTCCCGGCATGGCTCACCGGCTTCGCGTTGGCCTTTGCCCGCGGGGTCGGCGAGTACGGATCGGTGATTTTCATCGCCGGCAACATGCCGATGAAAACCGAGATCCTGCCGCTGCTGATCATGGTCAAGCTCGACCAGTACGATTACACCGGCGCCACCTCCATTGGTGTACTGATGCTGGTGGTTTCCTTTGTCCTGTTGCTGCTGATCAACTTGTTGCAGCGGCGCATCGAAACCCCATAAGGAGGCGCAGAACATGTCCCAATCGTCTATTGCTGCCGCTTCCTCGAATGCTGCCCGTCGTGGCAGTGCGACATCGCGGCGAATCCTGATCGGTCTTGGCTGGCTGATTTTTGCGCTGTTTCTATTGCTGCCGCTGTTTATCGTGGTGTCCCAGGGCCTGAAGCTTGGTCTGGGTGCGTTCTTCACCGCGATCTTTGAACCGGATGCACTGTCAGCGCTGAAACTCACGGTGATCGCCGTGTTGATTTCGGTGCCGTTGAACCTGGTATTCGGCGTCAGTGCCGCGTGGTGTGTGAGCAAGTACTCGTTCCGCGGCAAGAGCATGCTGGTGACGCTGATCGACCTGCCGTTTTCGGTGTCGCCGGTGATCGCGGGCCTGGTCTACGTGTTGATGTTCGGCGCCCAGGGCCTGTTCGGGCCGTGGCTTCAGGATCACGACATCCAGATCGTCTTCGCCCTGCCGGGCATCGTGCTGGCGACAATTTTCGTCACCGTACCGTTCGTGGCCCGCGAGTTGATTCCGCTGATGCAGGAACAGGGCACCCAGGAGGAAGAGGCCGCGCGCCTGCTCGGGGCCAATGGCTGGCAGATGTTCTGGCATGTCACCGTACCCAACATCAAATGGGGCCTGATCTACGGCGTGGTGCTGTGCACCGCCCGGGCCATGGGTGAATTCGGTGCGGTGTCGGTGGTTTCCGGGCACATTCGCGGGGTGACCAACACCCTGCCGCTGCACGTCGAGATCCTCTACAACGAATACAACCACGTGGCCGCGTTCGCCGTGGCGAGCCTGTTGCTGATCCTGGCGCTCTTCATCCTGCTGCTCAAGCAGTGGAGCGAAAACCGTATTAACCGCCTGCGCACCAGCGCCGCGGAGGAATAATTCATGTCGATCGAAGTGCGTAACGTCAGCAAGAATTTCAACGCGTTCAAGGCCCTGGACAACATCAGCCTGGACATCCAGAGCGGCGAACTCGTGGCGCTGCTGGGCCCGTCGGGTTGCGGCAAGACCACGCTGCTGCGGATCATCGCCGGTCTGGAAACCCCGGATCAGGGCAACATCGTGTTTCACGGTGAAGACGTCTCCGGGCACGACGTGCGTGATCGCAACGTCGGTTTCGTGTTCCAGCATTACGCCTTGTTCCGCCACATGACGGTGTTCGACAACGTCGCCTTCGGCCTGCGCATGAAGCCGAAGAATCAGCGCCCAAGCGAAAGCCAGATCGCGGCAAAGGTTCATGAACTGCTGAACATGGTGCAGCTCGATTGGCTGTCGGATCGCTACCCGGAGCAACTGTCCGGCGGCCAGCGTCAGCGTATTGCCCTGGCCCGGGCCCTGGCGGTGGAGCCGAAAGTGCTGTTGCTCGACGAACCCTTCGGCGCCCTCGATGCCAAGGTCCGCAAGGAGCTGCGCCGCTGGCTCGCGCGCCTGCACGAAGACATCAACCTGACTTCGGTGTTTGTGACCCACGATCAGGAAGAAGCAATGGAAGTCGCCGACCGCATCGTGGTGATGAACAAGGGCGTGATCGAACAGATCGGCTCACCGGGCGACGTTTACGAGAACCCGGCGAGCGATTTCGTTTATCACTTCCTTGGCGATTCCAACCGTCTGCACCTGGGCGAGGACAAGCACGTGCTGTTCCGCCCGCACGAGGTGTCGTTGTCGCGGCATGAACTGGAAGACCACCATGCGGCGCAAGTGCGCGATATCCGCCCGCTGGGCGCGACGACGCGGGTGACGCTGAAGGTCGAAGGGCAGAGTGATTTGATCGAGGCCGAAGTGGTGAAGGATCACGACAGCCTGATCGGACTGGCCAAGGGCGAGACGTTGTTCTTCAAGCCCAAGGTCTGGCAGAAAGTCGCCAACATCTAAAATCTGGCAACAGACAAGGAGCTGGCTTGCCAGCGATCAGCGATAACGCGGTGTGTCATGCTCACCGCAATCGCCAGCAAGCCGGCTCCTACAGACCTTTCAGGCCGCTGCGTTTTTGCGATTGGCCCGCACTCCGCCTGCCCGCGCCTCGATCTGCTCCTTGAGCTCAAGGCGCATCCCCAGCAGGAACGCCAGTTCAGCCACCACGAACAACGGGCCGACAATCAGCCCCGTCACGTCATCGACAAATGCCGGTTTGCGCCCTTCGTAGTGATGGCCGACAAACTGGATCACCCACCCGATCACAAACATCGCCAGGCCGCTGCTCAACCACACCATCGTGCTTTGCTGGGCCAACACGTACCCGAGCCATACACTCAACCCAAGCAACACCGTCATCACCACACCGAGGCGCAATTCCAGGCGCAGGTAGAACCACGCCGAGGCCAGCGACACCAGCACCGCCGGTGAAAGCCAGCCAGCGCCCCATTGCGGACGCGACAGCAGAACGGCCACGGCGACCATGATCAGCGGAATACCGATGAAGTGAGTGGCAATGTTGCGTGGGTCGCGATGGTAGGCGGCGTATTGACTGAGGTGGTCGACGAGGCTTTTCATTGTTGTTCTCCTGTGGGTTGATGGATCATGCCCCGGGGCCACTTCACGCTCTGTCAGCCAGGCGACAATCTCTAGGAGTTTTCATGGATATGCAGGTCTGGCGCCCATGCCTGATGCGCGGTCAGTGGTTCAGCCATTTGCCTGTTTCTCTACAGGATAGTCTGCTGTCCGTTGCCCGGGTACGGCGCTTGTCACCGGGCCAGCGCCTGTTCCAGCGCGGTGATCCGCCTTGTGGCCTGTACGCGGTGCTTGAGGGCGCGGTGCGCATAGGCGCGGTGAGTGAGCAGGGCAAGGAGGCGTTGCTCAGCGTGGTGGAAGCGCCGCACTGGTTCGGCGAAATCTGCCTGTTCGACGGCCAGGCGCGCACCCATGATGCATTTGGCCTGGGCCAGTGCGCCCTGCTGCACATCCCGCAGGCTGCGCTGCTGGCGCTACTCGCCGAACAACCGGAGCACTGGCGGCAACTGGCCTTGTTGATGAGCCAGAAGCTGCGCCTGACCTTTATCTATCTCGAACAACTAAGCCTGATGCCCGCCCCGACGCGGCTGGCGCACCGTTTGCTGATGATCGCTCAGGGCTACGGCGAGATCGACCCGCCGCGCCGCGTCCTGCAACTGCCCCAGGAGCAGTTGGCGTCGATGTTGTCGTTATCGCGCCAGACCACCAATCAAATCCTCAAGGATCTTCAGGGGCAGGGCATTTTGAAGCTTGGTTATGGCGAGATTGAAATCCTTGATGTCGAGCGGTTGCGCGAGCTGGCGATCTTTTAAGGGTGGGCTTTCCTCGCGAAGGCGCCTAGCCTGTCAGGACGACAATTGAGGTGTGCCATGCGTGTGTTGCTAGTGGAAGACGAACCCGAGGTCGCCGAACGGCTTGCCAAGGGCTTGAGCGAGGCCAGCTATACGGTGGATGTGGCCGTCAATGGCATGGACGGGCGGCGTTTCATCGAGTCCGGTGAGTACGAGATGATCATCCTCGACGTCATGCTGCCGGGGCTCAACGGCTGGCAGTTGTTGCAACAGATCCGCAAGCTCGGCGCAACGCCCGTGCTGTTTCTCACCACTCGCGATGGCATCGAGGATCGCCTGCGTGGTCTGGAGCTGCACGAGGATGATTACTTGCTCAAGCCGTTTGCCGTGAGCGAACTGGTGACGCGGGTGCGCAAGTTGTTGCGGCGGGATCGGGGGCGTTGACGCGATGAGTTTTGCACAAAGTTGAACTGCTCTCGGCCTTGAATCTGCACTAAATACAATGCATATTCGTTTATAGGCAAGATTTGCACTGTATACGATGCAGGATTTTTGAATGGAAAACCTTGGTGAACTGATTCGTACACTACGCAAAAAGCAAAAGCTTACCCAGCAAGCGCTGGCAGAACAGTATGGAATGAGCCGCTCTACGATATCGGGTATCGAGAACAGCTCCATCTCCGAAATTGGTCTGCGCAAGGTTGAGGCGATCCTCAATGGATTTGGGTATGAGCTTACCGCCGTACCTCGCCAGTCAACGCGTCCAACGCTGGACTCTCTGAAGAAGGTTAATTTCCATGGATGAGCGGCAGAAAATTGACCGGCTGCACATCAGCGTCTCCGACGCTGCGGTCGGCATTCTCGGTCGTGGTCAACCTCGCAGCGATTCAGTTTTTACCTATTCCGAAAGCACGCAGGAAGAGAATTCGGTTTCGTTGACGATGCCGGCTCGCTTGGAAAGTTATACGTGGGAGCAAGGTGTACCGCCGATTTTCGAAATGAACCTGCCAGAAGGTGCCCTGCGCGACGAATTGGTTCGTCGCTTCAGTAAAGCGGTCAGAGGGTTTGATGATTTTTCCATGCTGGCAATCGTCGGACCCTACCAGCTCGGTCGAGTGGGGATTGCAAGTGCGCAAGATGGGAGCGACTGTCCACCTGACACCAGCCTCGCTGATCTTTTGGTTCACGACGGTGCCCAAGGTTTATTCGAAGAACTATTACAGACGTATGGCCAGTATTCGGGCGTTTCCGGCGTGCAGCCCAAAGTGCTTATCCGCGATAGTGAGACAGTCGTTGACCGTTTGACTCATCGCGGCGCGACTCACTTGGTCAAATCGTTCCGTCCAGAGGAATACCCTGAGCTTGCGGCCAACGAATATTTTTGCATGCGGGCCGCGTTGCATTCGGGTCTTGAAGTGCCGAAATTTGAACTCAGTGAGCACGGAAAATTTCTGATTGTCGAACGCTTCGACCTGAACGACCAAGGGTATTTGGGGTTCGAGGATTTCTGTGTTCTCAATGCTTGGCCATCAAAGGCCAAGTACGATGGTTCATACGAAGGTGCCGCCAGGCAGATCAAAGAGTTTGTCTCCCCGCCATTGCTCAACCGGGCGCTTGAATCTTTTTTCAAGATTGTTGCGCTCTCGTCGGGCCTGAAGAATGGAGACGCTCACCTCAAGAACTTTGGTGTGCTGTACGATCATTGTGGTTCCGATACGCAGATCCGCCTCGCACCGGCCTACGACGTCATCACCACTTCGGTCTACATAAAGACCGACAGCATGGCGTTGTTGCTCGGTGGGTCGAAAGCATGGCCCAAGTACAAAATGCTGATGCGTTTTGGCCGGTCGGCCTGCAATCTGACGGAAGGGCGTTGCAATGAATTGCTGCAACAAGTGGCCCATGGCATGGACGTGGCGATGAACGAAATGGCTGATTACATCAAGGTTAACCGAGGTTTTACCAGCGTTGGCGAATCGATGATTGAGCAATGGCGCTCAGGCATGGCACGCAGTCTCGTGAAAAACTGATCAGCGCAACCCATCCCGAAACTGCCCCGGCGTCATGCCGGTCCAGCGTTTGAATGCGCGGCTGAAACTGCTGGTGTCAGCGAAGCCGAGCAGATAGCTGATCTCACTCAATGACACTTGCGGGTCACGCAGGTGCAGCAGCGCCAGATTTTCCCGACTTTCGTTGAGCAGCGTATCGAACCGGCAGCCTTCATCGGCCAGGTGCCGCTGCAAACTGCGCAGGCTCAAGTGCAGGGCCTTGGCGATGTGCTCGGCGCTGGGTTCGCCTTCGGGCAACTGCTCCTCAATGGCATCACGAACCTTGCGCTCCCACGTCAGCGGCTTGAGTTGCGCCAGGGTTCTCTTGAGCACGGTTTCGTTGTGTTCGGCCAGTTCCGGGTTGGCATCGTCCAGATGGCTGTCGAAGTCCAGGAGGCCGAATTCCAGCCGGTCTTCCTCGGCGCCGAAGTGCACCGGTGAGCGGAATACCTTGTGCCATTGATGCGCGTCCAGCGGTTCCGGGCGCCGCAGGAACGCCGCCAACGGTGCGTAGTCACGACCCAGGCGATTACGGCAAGTGCGCACGTAGATCGCCATGAAGGCATCGATGGCCTCGAAGGCCGGTGCCGGATTGCCAGGCGGAATTTTCAGACTGAAATGGTAGCGATCCTCTGCCCGGATCAGCTCCAGCTCCAGGGCATCGCTGACCACCTGGTGATAACGCACGATGCGCTCGAACACTTCGCGCAGACTGCCGCTGGCCACCAATGCGTAGCCCAGCGCGTGGAACGTAGTCGGGCTGACAAAGCGCGATACGCGCAAACCAATCGCCGGGTCGCCGCTGACCTGCACCGCCAGTTCCCACAGCCGCGTGGTGCCAGACAACGGGTAACGAGCGTTCGGGTCGTCCATCAAGTGTGGGTCGAGGCCTGCTTGATGGCACAGTGCGCCGCTGTCGATGCCCAGGGCATCGAGTTGCTTGCGCAGAGCGCGGGTCCAGCTGGCAAGGGAGGTCGGTTCACTCATGCTGATTGGCGCTTCCGGTCAACAGGTTGGCGTTCACGGCTACCGCGTTGTGAAGATTCGCAAGGCAGGATGCGAACATCAATAACCAGAGGATGGAAGCATGGACCGTACTTCTGCAAGTGCCCAGCGACTGAATGCAGCGCAACGATCGGCACATATTCGCGAAGTGGTGCTGGCCAGAGGCGTCGAACTGCGTAAACAGTATCCGATTCTTAAGCATCAGGACGCCCTTGGCGCGGGCATTCTGGCCTTCGCGCTGATCGGTATGGTCGGTTCGGCGGCGTTGTACATGACCGGGCACATGGCCTGGTGGGTCTGCCTGCTGCTCAATGCCTTTTTCGCCTCGCTGACCCACGAGCTGGAACACGACCTGATTCACAGCATGTACTTCCGCAAGCAGCGGGTGCCGCACAACCTGATGATGGGGCTGGTGTGGCTGGCGCGGCCGAGCACGATCAATCCGTGGATTCGCCGCCATCTGCATCTCAACCACCACAAGGTGTCCGGCACTGAAACCGATATGGAAGAGCGCGCCATCACCAATGGTGAACCATGGGGGTTCGCACGGTTTTTGATGATTGGCGACAACATCATGTCGGCGTTCATCCGCATGCTCCGGGCGCCAACCTGGGCGCGCAAATTAAGCATCATCAAGCGCACCCTGAAGGTCTACGCGCCGCTGGCACTTGTACATTGGGGCGCTTGGTATGTGTTTCTCGGCTTCCACGCAGCGAACGGTATCGCGTACTTGATGGGCGCGCCGATCGAGTGGTCGGCGATGACGCTGTCGGTGATGCAGGTGATCGATATCGCGGCAGTGGTGATCATCGGCCCGAACGTGCTGCGTACGTTCTGTTTGCACTTCATCAGCTCAAACATGCATTACTACGGTGACATCGAGCCGGGGAATGTGATGCAGCAGTGCCAGGTGCTGCATGCATGGTGGTTGTGGCCGTTGCAGGCATTCTGCTTCAACTTCGGCAGTAGCCATGGCATCCACCATTTTGTGGTGAAGGAACCGTTTTACATCCGCCAGATGACCGTGCCGGTTGGACATAAGGTGATGCGCGAAATGGGTGTGCGCTTTAATGATTTTGGTACGTTTGCGCGGGCCAACCGGTTTGTGCGCAAGGATGTCGGGGTGCAGGAAGAGGTGCGTACAGCGCAGGCTTGATGAGTGTCGATGATGGCCTCATCGCGAGCAGGCTCGCTCACAGGGGACCTCTGTTGTACTCAAATAGTGAGTCCAAAGACGACCCACTGTGGGAGCCTGCTCGCGATAGCGATAGTTCAGACAACATCAATCCGGCTGAAACGGCGAGGCTTGCCGTGCCATTGCTTGCCCGGATGGCGCACGCCGGCCACCGGGCCAACCATCAACGGCGTCAATCTGTATCAGGCACGGGCCAGCGCCGCTGGTGCAACGCTGGTCAACGCGGCAAGGCGTGGTCGTGCCGGGGCGTATGACTCCGGCGACTTGAATCAGTACAGCTCCAGCCCTTCTGGCTTACTGAACCTCAGCTACCGCGTCACCGACGACCTCCTCACTTATGCAACCCTCACCACGCTCTGGACGGCAGCCAACGGCGGCTATGAAGGCCTGCTCGGTGCGCCGCGGACCCTGGGTGTGACGGGTCGCTACGACTTTTAAGCAGCAACTGTCTCCCGCGGCTACCCAGGGCTGCGCGCGGGAGACAGACGCCTCAATTGCCGGTGACCAGGACGCAGGTTTGCGCCTTGCAGCCCTTGCCATTGCTCAGCGAGACAAACCGGATGACTGCCTCGGGCGTCGAAGTGGAAATCGTCACCGTGGCGTTTTGGTAATCCCTGGCCTCAAAGCGCTCATCCGGTAACACGACGCCCTTCCACTGCCTCTGGAAGACATTGATGGGGTAACTGGTCTTGTTGCTGATCTCGAGTTCAATCGGTTCCTGGTCCTTGGTAGTGGCCGCAAAAAGCGATAACGGCGCCAATAACAGCGCCATGTAAGTCAGCAGGCGGGTAGTGAATGTCATGGGTACTCATCCTGAGTTGATTGAATGAAGCGGTATTTAACGTTGGTACAACTGTTGTTGTTCTAAAGCGTGTAGCTGCCCTTTAGCAATCCTGCTGTTGTAAGACGGCGTGTGCACCGGCTTGAGACCGTATGAATCATGCCGTCCGGGAATATTTTCCATGCCTTGAAAGCATGCAGTCTCGGCCTGTGGCCCCGACCCTTTACGGATCAAGGCGTGTAGCAATTCGGAAGTTTTATATATTCCTTAAAGTTCTATATTTAACTTTAAATATTACTTCCGAAGCTAAGCGTTTCGGCCAATGATTCTTCCATCCAGAGGTCGTCGGGGGATGTTCAGTACGACCATCGATTTCAAGATTCATTAAACCGAAACCAAATTCGCGCGAAACGTTTACACGAGGAATACACCATGACGTTACTGGCATCTCCACTTGCATCCATTGAAAGCGCGGTGATCTGACTGTTGGTGGTTTTTTCCGTCGCCACCTGGGGGCTGGCATTGCTCAAGGGTGTGCAGTTTGGCCGCCTCAAGGTGCAGGATCGCAGGTTTCATAAACAGTTCTGGGCCGCTTCGAGTCTGGATTCAGCGGCGGAGTTGGCCGAAACCCAACCCGGCGCTGCAGCGCGGGTAGCGCAGACCGGTTACGCGGCAATTCAGGTGGGCGAGGCGCAACAAGCGGCGGACCTGAGCCAGGCGATCAATCATCAGGATCGCCTTGAAAGGGCCTTGTGCAAGCAGATCGTGCGTGAGCGCCGCTCGAGCGGGCAGGGATCACCAAGCTGTCGGTGATTACCGCGCGCTGAAAGGTTTTCGATTTTCCGGGGCCGTCTCCTTGGCAGGGTGCGGCCCTTTTTTTGCCTGAAACAAAGCCCCCAAAGGGGTATGTGTTATTCGATATGGATCTTAATAAATAGCTTCTTATTCCTTAACGAATATAAATCTCCTCCCTATACTCGACCGGGAACAGACACGCAGCAGGAGAGCTCCCCCCATGCGCAACGAATCAATTCGCTACCTGATTGTGCCGGGCTGGCAAGGATCGCCAGAAGATCATTGGCAAAGCCACTGGCAGAACAGCCTGCCGAACAGCGCACGGGTTGAGCAGTCTGACTGGCTGACACCGCGTCGTGAAGACTGGGTGGCGGCGCTGGCCGAGGCGATTGCCGCCGATAGCACGCCAGTGATCCTGATCGCCCATAGCCTGGGTTGCATCACCGTCGCGCATTGGGCGGCGACTGCGCCTGTGCAGTTTTTGCGTCAGGTGCGTGGCGCCTTGCTGGTCGCCCCGGCGGACGTAGAACGCCCTGCCTGTGCACCGGCCCTGCGCAACTTCGCGCCGATCCCGACGCACTTGCTGCCATTCCCGAGCCAGGTCGTCAGCTCCGACAACGACAGCGCCGTCAGTGCGCCGCGAGCCCTGGAGCTGGCGCGCAATTGGGGGGCCGAGGCGGGGATTCTGGCGGGGGCCGGGCACATCAATGTGAAGTCCGGTCATCAGCGCTGGGAGCAGGGTTTTGCTTACCTCTATCGTCTGCAGAACCGCATGGAGCATCACGCCCTGCGTCGCGCCTGAACCTTCTTGTTTTGTGAATCGGCCCCCCGCCTCCCGGCGGCTTTGGGCGGGAGTCTGCCATGAGTTTTGAAACATTCGGTCAGCCACTGCTGACGTTCCCCGATGCTGAAAAAAGTCCCCTGAGCATTCGCGCCAAGGCGCTGGTGTTCGTCGATCCGCGTTCCCGCCAGTTACGCCAGGACCTGGAGCTACTGGCCCCGCGCGCCATCTCGGTGCTGATCCGTGGCGAAACCGGTACCGGCAAGGAATTGTTGGCGCGGCATATCCATCGCGCCAGTGATCGTGGCGGGTTGTTCGTTTCGGTCAACTGCGGCGCGATCAGCCCGACCTATGCCGACGCTGAACTGTTCGGCTACGCGGCGGGCAGTTTCAGCGGTTCGGCGAGCAGTCGCGCGGGTTGGTTTGGGTCGGCCAATGGCGGCACCTTATACCTGGATGAAATTGGCGACCTGCCGCTGGCGATTCAGATCAAATTGCTCGCCGCTCTGGAAAACCACGAAGTGACCCGCGTCGGCGCTTATCAGCCAAGCCCCGTGGATGTGCGGTTAGTGGCAGCCACCAGCATCGACCTGGCCCAAGCGGTCGCTGCCGGGAAATTTCATGAGCGGCTTTATCACTATCTCAGTGAGGGGCAACTGGAGTTGCCGGCGTTACGTGAGCGCACGGGCGACATTCTGTCGCTGGCCGAGTATTTCCTTGGCATTTACAGCCAGCGCCTGGAACTGCCGGTGCCGTTGATCAGCGAGGCGGCACAAGCTGTGCTGGAGCGCCACAGTTGGCCCGGCAACACCCGGGAGCTGGAAAACATCATTCACTTTGCGCTGCTGGTGAGCACAGGTGACGAGATTTTGCCTGAGCATTTGAATTTGCCGGATGACGGATTGGTGCAAATTGAACGACAACTCCAGCTGATTCTCGACACGGGTTCCGACGCCGAAAAAGACGCTCTGAAACAAATACTTAAGCAAACTGGCCTCCTGTAGGAGCGAGCCTGCTCGCGATGAACCTGAGAGCGCCGCGGGGTGTCAGGACACCAGCGTTATTGTTGACGACCACCGCGAGCAGGCTCGCTCCAACATGGAATGCGCGAGTTAGAGCTGTATGAACAAAATGGAATATGAAAGTGAATAAAAGATATTGTTCGGGAATAAAAAATCCCGGTATTGTCCGCGTCACGCCAGCGATAGCACTTCGCTGGCACCTTCATATTTAGCCGTCGCCACAAGCGACTGTGATTTTCGATAAGGACACTGCATGAAAAAGGTTCTGTTGTTCACCGCACTGGCGGCTGCCCTGACCGCGGGCCTGGCCCAGGCTGGCGAGAAACTGATAGTTGCGGCGACCCCTGTTCCACACGCCGAGATTCTCGAACTGATCAAGCCAACCCTCGCCAAAGAAGGCGTGGACCTGGAAATCAAAGTATTCACCGACTACGTTCAGCCAAACGTACAGGTCGACCAGAAGCGTCTGGATGCCAACTACTTCCAGACCCTGCCATACTTGAAAAGCTTCAACGAAGGCAAAGGCACCAACCTGGTGACCGTGATCGGCGTGCACGTCGAACCGTTCGGCGGCTACTCGAAGAAAGTCAAAACCCTGGCCGAACTGAAAGACGGCGCGACCATCGCTATCCCGAACGAAGGCAGCAACAGCGGCCGTGCCCTGATCCTGCTTCAGAAGGCTGGCCTGATCGAGCTCAAAGACCCGAAAAACGCCCTGGCCACGCCGAAAGACATCGCCAAGAACCCGCACAACTTCAAGTTCAAGGAGCTTGAATCGGCGATGTTGCCGCGAGTGCTGGATCAGGTTGACCTGGACATGATCAACACCAACTACGCGCTGGAAGCGGGCCTGAACCCGGCTAAAGATGCGCTGGTGATCGAAGGTGCCGATTCGCCTTACGTGAACTTCCTGGTCGCTCGTCCGGACAACAAGGACAGCGCAGCCATCCAGAAACTGGCCAAGGCCCTGACCAGCCCTGAAGTGAAAGCCTTCATCGCGCAGAAGTACAGCGGCGCGGTACTGCCGGCGTTCTGATTCGCCAGGTAAACCCCTTCAAGGTTTCAAACGCCGACGGCTGATAGAGCGTCGGCGTTTTTTATGATCGTTCCCACGCAGAGCATGGGAACGGTCGTCTCAGGCCGTCGCCGTCCGCGCCTTCAACGCCTTGTGCAATGCCATCAACAACTTCACGATATCTTGCGGGTCCAGCCGCTGGGGCACTTCCACGTCTGCCATTTTCCCGTCCTTGTGATTGTTCGGCCGGGGGAGTCTGGCCAAACGCGATCCGTCCTTGGAGTGGCAATCTGAAAAAAAGATCCGTCCTGCGGCGCAAACGAAAAAGGATGTCCTCCGCTGCCCGGAAAATTCGGAATTCTCAGAGCATGACTCGCCATTCATTTGCCATCGCAACAGCCGATAGAACAGCGCCAAACGTCAGTCATGCATCCGGCCAATACCACGCGGGCTCATCAAGCACTCGCTGCCCGACAATCCCGGTCTGCCCCAGGTTTTTCTCCAGCACGATGCAGTTACACTCCGGGTCCTCCTGCAACGCCGAAATCAATCGCCGGGCATGGGACACCACCCACACCTGGCACTGTTCTGATGCCCGGATAATCAAGCGTGCCAATGCCGGCAGCAGGTCCGGGTGCAGGCTGGTTTCCGGTTCGTTGAGCACCATCAGGGTCGGCGGGCGAGGTGTCAGCAGCGCCGCCACCAGCAGCAGATAACGCAATGTGCCGTCCGACAATTCCGCCGCCGAAAGCGGTCGCAACAACCCTTCCTGATAAAACTCGATAGCAAAACGTCCGCCCGCCAGTGGCTCGATATGCAGCCGTGCACCGGGAAAGGCGTCGCTGATTGCGGCCCGCAATGCTTCGGGGTCACCAATTTCGATGATGGTCTGCAAGGCTGCCGCCAGGTCGCGGCCATCGTGATGCAGCACCGGCGTGCGCGTGCCCAGTTGCGGTTGGCGCACCGGCGCGTCGGCGTCGCTGCGAAAGTGATCGTAAAAGCGCCAGCGGCGGATGAATTCGCGCATCTCCAGAACCTCTGGAGAAGCGCGCAGGCTGCCGACCTGATCAAACAAACTGTCGAAATTCGGCGTGTGCTGCGCCAGTACGTCCCAGCTACGGTCGACCCGGGCGCGGATCCTCGGGCCCTCGCGATCCACCAGCAGGCTCGCCGGGCGATAGAACGGCCCGGCCCACAGGCACTCGCGCTTTATTTGCGGGTCGAGGCTGAAGCGCGAGGGAATGGGGGTGCTTTGCCCGGGCAACATGAAATGACCGTTGGAATCGGGCAGGCCGAGGCTGATGGAATAGCCGAAGTCTTCCCCGGTAAACCCGAGTCGCAGGCGTTTTACGCCTTGGCGCACAGAAGCTTGCACCGGGACCTCGCCGTTGCGCATGCGTCGGCTGATGTTTTCCGGGCCGGCCCAGAAGGTCGAATCCAGGCCACCCTCGCGCGCCAGGGCGTTGACCACGCCGCCCTGGGCGGTTTCCGCGAGCAGGCGCAAGGCTCGGTACAAATTGGATTTGCCACTGCCATTGGCGCCGGTGATCAGGTTCAGGCGGCCCAGGGGGATCACCAGTTTGTTGATCGAACGGTAATTGGCTACCGCGAGGGTCTTGAGCATGTGATTACCTGGAACGAGCGACCGGGTCCTATTGTCCGACATGCGCAGGCGTCTGGCGCAAGCACTTTCGGGCGCAGGCAGGAGCAGTTTTTCTTTTTAAATGAGCGGTGTGCAAGGCCGGACGCCTGTTCTAAGCTCTCTGTCGTGTTGTTTAAAAAAAGGCCAAGGAGTTTGCATGCGGGTCCCCGGATTGAAAAGTGTAGTGGCCTTGGGCGTTGTCACCTTGCTGACCGCCTGCGAAAAGGAAAAGCCTGTAGCGGAATATCTACCGCGGGTGTTCGTCCAGGAAGTAAAACCGGCGGATTACGCCGCCCCGATCACCCTGACAGGTGACATTCAGCCCCGCGTGCAAACCGAGTTGTCCTTTCGCGTCGGCGGCAAAATCATCCAGCGTTCGGTTGATGTCGGTGATCGGGTGACGGCCAAGCAAGTGCTGGCCCGGCTCGATCCCAAGGATTTGCAGACCAGTGTCGATTCGGCCCAGGCGCAAGTGCTCGCCGAGCAGGCCCGGGTCACGCAGAGTGCCGCGGCGTTCGTGCGTCAGCAGAAACTCCTGCCCAAGGGCTACACCAGCCAGAGTGAATACGATTCGGCCCAGGCCGCGCTGCGCAGTAGCCAAAGCGCCTTGAGTGCCGCCCAGGCGCAACTCGCCAACGCCAAGGATCAACTGAGCTACACCGCGCTGGTGGCCGATGCTCCCGGCATCATTACGGCGCGTCAGGCTGAAGTCGGCCAGGTGGTGCAGGCGACGATGCCGGTGTTCAGCCTTGCCCGCGATGGCGATCGGGACGCAGTGTTCAACGTTTATGAAGCACTGCTGGCGGAGAAACCGAAGGATCAGACCATTGTCCTCAGTCTGCTTGATAACCCCGCCATCAAAACCACCGGAACGGTGCGTGAAGTCACGCCGGCGGTGTCGGCGCAGTCCGGTACCGTGCAGGTCAAGGTCGGCCTCAACAGCGTGCCTGCAGGCATGGAACTGGGCTCGGTCGTCAGCGCAACGGCCCGGGGGTCGGGCAAGTCGGTCATAGAGCTGCCCTGGTCGGCGCTGACCAAAAACATCAGTGAGCCTGCCGTCTGGATTGTCGATGACAAGGGCCAGGCGCAGTTGCATACCGTCACGGTCGGCCGTTACCTGACCGGCAAGGTCATCATCAGTGGCGGGCTGGAAGGTGGGGAAAAAGTCATCATCGCCGGTGGGCAGCTGTTGCACCCGGGCATGGAAGTCGAAATTGCCGAAAACACTTACAAGGATTTGACGTGGGAAGCCAAGCCATGAGGCCTTTATGGGCATTGTCCATCGCACTGGTGCTGAGCGCCTGTTCCGAAAAAGAGCCGCCGCCGGAGCCGGTGCGGCCGGTGCTGTCGATCAAGGTAGAGGCCTTGAGCGAAGAGGACCTGGGCCGGTTTGCCGGCAGCATTCAGGCGCGTTACGAAAGCAATACCGGCTTCCGGGTCGCAGGGCGCATCGCCAGCCGTAACGTCGATGTCGGCGCGGAGGTCGAGAAAGACACCTTGCTCGCCACGCTTGATCCGTCCGACCAGCAAAACCAGTTGCGTTCGGCCCAGGGCGATCTGGCGAAGGTCCAGGCGCAATTCATCAATGCCAAGGCCACGGCCCTGCGTCAACAAGCCTTGTTTGATCGCGGGGTGGGTGCACAGGCGCAGCTGGACGCCGCCAATACCGACCTGAAAACCACCCAGGCGTCGCTCGATCAGGCTCGGGCGGCGGTCGACCAGAGCAAAGATCAGCTCGGCTACACCGAGTTGCGTGCCGACCACAAAGCCGTGGTCACCGCGTGGAACGCCGAAGCCGGGCAAGTGGTGTCGGCCGGTCAGCAAGTGGTGACACTCGCGCAGCCAGACATCAAGGAGGCGGTGATCGATCTGCCCAATACCCTGGTGGATCAACTGCCCAGTGACGTGGTGTTCCTGGTCGCCGCGCAACTTGATCCGGACACCAACACCACCGCGGTCATCCGTGAAATCGAACCCCAGGCTCAAAGCGCCACACGTACCCGTCGCGCGCGCCTGACGCTGGCGCAAACGCCGCCGGGCTTCCGTTTGGGCACGGCCATCAGCGTTACCCTGAGTTCGGCCATCAAGCCGCGCATCGAACTGCCGCTCACGGCGCTGCAGGATGTCGACGGCAAGCCACGCATCTGGGTGATTGATCCACAGAGCAAAACCGTATCGCCACGTGAGGTTCAGGTCATCAGCCGCACCGACAGCACCGCTGTGTTGGCTGACGGCGTGAAAAACGGCGAGCGCGTGGTCAGTGCCGGAGTCAACAGCCTCAAACCGGGGCAGAAAGTGAAATTCGACGAGGACAGTCAATGAAAGGGCCTTTCAACCTCTCGGAATGGGCCCTCAAGCATCAGTCGTTCATCTGGTACCTGATGTTCGTCGCCTTGCTCATGGGTGTGTTCTCGTATTTCAACCTGGGGCGTGAAGAAGACCCCTCGTTCACCATCAAGACCATGGTGATCCAGAGCAAGTGGCCAGGGGCGACCCAGGAGGAAACCCTCAAGCAGATCACCGACCGCATCGAGAAAAAGCTCGAAGAGCTCGACTCGCTCGACTATGTGAAGAGCTATACACGCCCCGGCGAATCGACGGTGTATGTGTACCTGCGCGATACCACCCAGGCCAAGGACATCCCGGAAATCTGGTACCAGGTGCGCAAGAAGATCAACGACATTCGCGGCCAGTTCCCCCAAGGCATGCAAGGCCCGGGGTTTAACGACGAATTTGGTGATGTGTTCGGTTCGATCTATGCGTTTACCGCCGATGGCCTGACCATGCGCCAGTTGCGCGACTACGTGGAACAGGCCCGCGCCGAGATTCGCGGTGTGCCGGGGCTGGGCAAGATCGAGATGGTCGGCCAGCAGGACGAAGTGCTGTATCTGAACTTCTCCACGCGCAAACTCGCGGCGCTCGGCATCGATCAGCGCCAGGTGATACAGAGCCTGCAATCGCAGAACGCCGTGACACCGGCAGGTGTCATCGAAGCGGGACCGGAGCGGATTTCGGTGCGTACCTCCGGGCAGTTCGCGTCGGAGAAAGACCTCGCCGAGGTCAACCTCAAGCTCAACGACCGCTTCTATCGTCTGGCCGACATTGCCGATATCCGCCGTGGCTACGTCGACCCGGCGTCGCCGGAATTCCGCTTCAACGGCAAACCCGCCATCGGCCTGGCAATTGCCATGCAGACCGGGGGCAATGTCCAGGCGTTCGGCAAGGCCCTGCATGCCCGTATCGATCAGTTGACCGCTGACTTGCCCGTGGGTGTTGGCATCTTCAACGTCTCCGATCAGGCCGTAGTGGTGGAAGAGGCCGTCGGCGGCTTTACCAGTGCCTTGTTCGAGGCGGTGGTGATCGTGCTGCTGGTCAGCTTCGTCAGCCTGGGCGTGCGTGCCGGTCTGGTGGTGGCGTGCTCGATCCCGCTGGTGTTGGCGATGGTCTTCGTGTTCATGGAGTACAGCGGCATCACCATGCAGCGGATCTCCCTCGGCGCCCTGATCATTGCCCTGGGCCTGCTGGTGGACGATGCCATGATCACCGTGGAAATGATGGTCACGCGCCTGGAAATGGGCGAGACCAAGGAGCAGGCGGCCACCTTTGCCTACACCTCCACGGCCTTCCCGATGCTCACCGGTACACTGGTGACAGTGGCGGGTTTCGTGCCGATTGGCTTGAACGCCAGTTCCGCCGGTGAATACACCTACACACTGTTTGCGGTGATTGCCTGTGCGATGCTGGTGTCCTGGGTGGTGGCGGTACTGTTCGCGCCGGTGATCGGCGTGCACATCCTCAGCACCAATGTGAAACCCCACGAGGGTGAACCCGGGCGCATCGGCAAGGCGTTCAATGGCGGCTTGCTGTGGGCCATGCGCAATCGCTGGTGGGCCATCGGCTTTACCGTGCTGTTGTTCGTGCTGTCGGTGTTCTGCATGCGCTTCGTGCAGAACCAGTTCTTCCCGTCTTCGGACCGCCCGGAAATCCTGGTGGACCTGAACCTTCCGCAAAACGCCTCGCTCGATGAAACCCGCCGGGCCGTGGACCGTCTCGAAGCCACACTCAAGGGCGATCCGGACATCGTGCGCTGGAGCACCTATATCGGCCAGGGCGCGATCCGTTTCTACCTGCCACTGGACCAGCAACTGCAAAACCCGTTCTACGCGCAGTTGGTGATCGTCAGCAAAGGCGAGTCCCGCGAGGCCATGATGCAGAAACTGCGTGAGCGCCTGCGCAATGACTTCGTCGGCATCGGCGCTTACGTCCAGGCCCTGGAAATGGGCCCGCCCGTCGGGCGTCCGATCCAGTACCGGGTCAGCGGCAAGGACATCGACCAGGTGCGGCGACATGCCATCGACCTGGCTACCGAGCTGGACAAGAACCCGCACATCGGCGAGATCATCTATGACTGGAACGAACCGGGCAAAGTCCTGCGTATCGACATTGCCCAGGACAAGGCACGGCAGCTCGGACTCTCTTCCGAGGACGTCTCCGAACTGTTGAATGGCATTGTCAGTGGCGCGCCGGTGACTCAGGTCGATGATGATATCTACCTGATCAACGTGGTCGGCCGCGCGGTGGATTCCGAGCGTGGCACCCCGGACACCCTGCAGAACCTGCAGATCGTCACACCGAATGGAACGTCGATTCCGCTGCTGGCCTTCGCCACTGTGCGCTACGAGCTTGAGCAACCCTTGGTATGGCGTCGTGATCGTCTGCCGACCATCACCATCAAGGCGGCGATTCGCGACGAGATCCAGCCGACGGACCTGGTGAAAATCCTCAAGCCGTCGATCGACGCCTTTGCCGAAAAACTGCCCGCAGGCTACAAGGTCGCCACTGGCGGTACCGTAGAGGAAAGCGGCAAGGCCCAGGGGCCGATTGCCAAGGTGGTGCCATTGATGCTGTTCCTGATGGCGACCTTCCTGATGATCCAGTTGCACAGCGTGCAGAAGATGTTCCTGGTGGCCAGCGTTGCGCCGCTGGGGCTGATCGGTGTGGTGATCGCGCTGGTGCCAACCGGCACACCCATGGGCTTTGTGGCGATCCTGGGGATTCTCGCGCTGATCGGCATCATCATCCGCAACTCGGTAATCCTGGTCACGCAGATCCACGAGTACGAGGAGAAAGGCTATGCGCCGTGGGATGCGGTGTTCCAGGCGACCGAGCACCGGCGCCGCCCGATCCTGTTGACGGCGGCGGCGGCGAGCCTGGGCATGATCCCGATTGCGCGGGAGGTGTTCTGGGGGCCGATGGCCTACGCGATGATCGGCGGGATCATCGTCGCGACCTTGCTGACACTGCTGTTTCTGCCGGCGTTGTATGTGGCTTGGTACAAGATTCGCGAGCCGAAGAACGACTCATCGGTTTCTGCTCCATGATCTTTCCGGTTACATTTTTGGGAACGGTCTGACTTACAACGCCGGTGAATTGCATTAGCGTCCCTTCTCCATTTGGAGGAGGGTCGCTGGATGTCTACCGTCGTTTACTGGTTGCGCCATGTATTGCTTCTGGCAGGCCTGTGCCTGTCGTCCGGCGTGGCGGCCACGACCGTACTGGAAAATCCCCAGTGGCGTATCGAGCTCGATCCCGCGACCCTGGCCATTCGCGTCACACCATCGGGCAGGGCGGCGGTTCAGGCATCGGCGGGGGTGGCCGGGCACAAGGTCAGTGAGCTCGTCCGGCAGGGTCATCGCCTCGACTGGAAATGGGATGATGGCGCCTGGGTGCTCAGTGTCCGCCTTGAACAGAACGAACTGTCGTTCTCGATCACCGCAAGCAAACCCGGGGATCTGGACTTCCTGCACCAGCCCGGTACTGCAATGGGCAAGGGGCTGGTCTGGCCTCTGGCGGAGGGGCGTTATGTGCCCGCGAATGATCCGGTCTGGCGTGATTTTCTCTTGGAACAAGCCCGCTTCAACACCACCCAGGACCTGAGCCTGCCGCTGTGGGGTGTCGACCACGACGGGTTCACCCTGAACTGGCTGATGACCAATCCTTATAACAATCAACTGACCTTCAGCGCCGAAGGCAAGGCCCTGGCGCTGACTGCGCGACACCAGTTCACCTCGCTCAAGCCCACAACGCCGTTGACGTTCACGCTGTTGCTCGGCGATGACGACCCACTGGCGGGCGCCAAACGCTACAGGCAGTGGCTGATCGATAACGGTCGCTACGAAACCTTGAGCAGCAAGATCGAAAAAACCCCGCTGGCCAGCAAGCTGTTGGGCGCCAGTCATGTCTACCTGTGGGGCAATGATCTGTTGGGGCCCAAGGACGTGCGTGACTGGCCTGCGCTGCTCAACCATTTGCGTGGCAAAGGCGCTTTGGCCAGTGAACTGCGCACTGGGCTGGATCCCGAAGCGAGGCAGATTCTCGAGGGCGCCGCGTCGTTCAACTACGAGAAAACCATGCTGCTGCGTGGTCTCAATCGGGCTTTGAATACCCTGGCGCGCAAAAGTTGGCAGGCGCGACCGGTGCCGGACATGCAGGCGCTTGCAGGCGGGTACGCAGAGCTGAGGGCGCAGTTGGCCAACACCATGCCCGATGCCTTGACTCCAACGCCCGAGCGCTGGGGAGGGAGCTTGTCGCTCGACACGCTGGAGCGGTTGCAGAAGTCCGGGCTGTCACGTTTGTGGCTGGGGCTCGGGGAGGGCTGGGAAGGCGGTCTCTGGCATCCGGAAGCGGTTCGCGCGGGTGTGGCGGCGGGGTATCTGATGGCGCCGTATGACTCCTATGAAACCGCACTGGCCCGTGACGAGAACCCGGACTGGACCACCGCTCATCTGGGTGACAAGGCCAATATCGAGTGCGCCGTCGTGCTCAAGGACGGCACGTTGAAAAGCGGTTTTCAGCAGTCTGGCCACTACACCGACCCGCACTGCGTGCGATCGTTGCTGCAAACGCGGGTCAAGGCGGTTCAGGCGGCGGCCGGCTTTAACAGCTGGTTTCTCGATGCCTATGCTACCGGCATGCTGTTCGACAGCTATCGCCCCGAAGCTCCGATGACCCAGGCGCAGAATGCCGAAGGCAATATCGCGGCGTCGCGCTGGATCAATGAAGTCATGCAATTGCCCGCGGGGTCCGAGGACGGCAATGCGACCACCGCTCAGGGGGTTCTGTTCGCCCATGGCATGCAGACGCCAGTGATAGGTTGGGGCGATGTCGATCTGAGCAAAAACCCTCAGTCCGAGTACTATCTCGGCAATTGGTATCCACCGGAGCAACCGGCGGTGTTCTTCAAGCAAGTGCCGATGAAAGAGCCTTACCGACGCATTCATTTCGATCCGGCGAGTCGCTTGCCTTTGTATCAGGCGGTATTCCACGGTTCGGTCATCACCAGCCATCATTGGCTGTTCGACAGTCTGAAACTGAGCAACGTACGGGCGCAGAATGAGCTGGCCCAGCTGCTCTACAACGTACCGCCGCTCTATCACTTGAGTGCCTCGACGCTTGAGCAGCGATTGCCGCTGATCGAGCGTCAGGATGCGTTCTTTCGTCCCTTGCACGAGCGCCTCGCGACGCAGGCGATGACGCGATTTCATTGGCTGACCGAGGATCGTCTGGTGCAACAGACCACTTTCGATGATGGTACGCGGCTGCGGGCGAACTTTGATGGGCGCACGCGCCAGGTGCAGGGGCAGGCGTTGCCGGGCCATAGCATTACCGTACTGTCACCGGATGGCGCTGTAAGCCGGTATCGGGTGGACGCCGTGCCTTGAGGGCATCAGCCCTTGCGCCAGACACTCGCCAGCCAGGGCTGCTGCTCTCGCGGCAGCCCCGCCGGCCGGTAGTAGTGTTCCAGCTCGACAAACCCTGCATTGGTCAGTAGCTGCTGCCAGGTCGCGAGGTCGTGATAGGACCCATACCGAGGTCCATTCCAGCCCTCCTGGTTGTCGCCCCGGGGATTGGAGCTGAACAACACACCGCCCGGTTTCAACGTTTCGCGCAACTGCTGCAACACCCGTGGCAACTCCTGGCGGGGAATGTGAAACAGCACCGCGTTGGCAAAAATTCCGTCGAAGCGTTCGGCCGGCAGATCGAGTTTCAGAAAGTCCTGCTGCCAGACTTCGCAACTGCTGTCCTGGTGCGCCATCTGCGCAAACTTTTCCGAACCATCCAGGCCAACCGCTCTGTGTCCCATACGGGTGAAGGTTTGCAGGTCACGACCGGGGCCGCAGCCGAAGTCGAGAATGTCGAACGGGGCCTCACCCTGGATATGCCGCAACAGCGCATCGATGTTCTGGCTGACATCGTGGTCACGCGTCCCTTCACGAAAACCTTCGGCCACCGAGTTGTAATGGCCCAAGGTGGTGGAGGTGATCTGCTCAAGGTCGTCGGGTGTCTGTTTCATGGTCGGCTGCGCAGGTAAGTGGGATTGGCCGAATATACGCCATGGAGCCGCAGGCTGCTGCGCAGCCCATCGCGAGCAGGCTCACTCCCACAGTTGACCACGTACTCCTGGACGACATTGGTCCAATGTGGGAGCGGGCTTGCTCGCGAAAGCGGTGTTACTGACACCTGATCACTAAAGCCAGACTCAGCCCTGCTTCATCCCCAGGCATTCAATGGACCGGTCAACCATCGCCTTGGCGATCTCCAGCAAATGCCAAACCGAAAACACCATGGCCCTGTCGGCCCCATGCAAGTGGTCACCACACTGATACGCCGTCACCGAAGCACAGCGCAGCAGATCAGCGATGTAAAGTTGGGTGTCTTCGAAGCTCACGTCTTTGCTGACGTTGTAAAACCGAAGTTCGTCCGGTGCGGTGGGGTGTTCGCCGGTGAGGTAGAAATCGATGGCGCGGTAAAGGGCGGAGCGATCTCTTGGCGGGTCGTCGGTGGGGCCGTGTTGGGCGGATGTTTCGGGTGGTGGGTCGGGGACGGATTTTTTCATTGTGTTGCTCCTATTGCTGCATGGGAGCCGTCACTTTTCGCCTACTAAACGTTGGGTGGCGGCTGTACGCAGGTTAGTAGGCCGGTCAATAGGAAAACCGGTGCACCCGAAGGTGCCCCACGCACAGCCACCATATTCAGTTCCCGACAAAAAAATTGCCGGACATGAACATGAAAACGCTATGCACCTATTGATCCGGGCTACTAAACCCGATCACTGATGAGCAGTGACTGACCGAGACTAGCCACACGATTTGACAGGCGCAAGCGAGCGAAATGATCTAGGAAACGTCCTGCAAAGGAAAGCGAATTGGCCTTCGGAAAGGCTGAATTCCCTGTGCGAAATATCGCTTTTCCATCATCACTTATCGCTTGTTCAACCCCCGAGCCAAGCGATCCCCACCCAGTTGAATAATCGCCACCAACACCACCAGCAACACAATCACTGTCAACATGATCTGGCTATCAAACCGCTGGTACCCATACCGATACGCAATGTCCCCCAGCCCACCGGCACCAATCGCCCCGGCCATGGCCGATGAGTTGATCATCGTCACCAGCGTTATCGTGAAACCACCGACGATCCCCGGCAGCGCCTCAGGCAACAGCACATGCCAGACGATGTGCCAGCGCCGGCAGCCCATGGCTTGCGCCGCTTCGACCAACCCATGGTCGACTTCACGCAAACTCACTTCAGCAATCCGCGCAAAGAACGGCGTCGCCGCGATGGTCAGCGGCACCACGGCTGCCCAGACGCCGTAAGTGGTGCCCACGATCAGACGCGTGAATGGAATCAAGGCCACCATCAGGATCAGAAAAGGTATCGAGCGAAACAGGTTCACGAAAGCGCCCAGCACGCGGTTCAGCGCCGGGGCCTGGTAGATGCCGCCCTTGTCGCTGGTGACCAGGATCACGGCCATCGGTATGCCCGCCAGCAGCGCGATCAGTGATGAAACTCCGACCATCAAAAACGTATCGATGAAACCTTGCAGCAAGCGATCAAACCACATAACCCAGCACCTCTGCTTGTTGTGCCCATTTGCCGGCGCGCTGACGCAACTCTGCCGCGCCGAGCGCCGAGCCGCTCACCGCCAGCAGCAATTGACCGAGCGCATGGCCCTGAATCCGTTCCACGCCGCCCTGCAACAAGCGCACGCGACCGCCGAGTGCTGCGAACAGCGCTGCCAGATCCGGCTCGTCCGTTGCACTGCCAGTGAATTGCAAACGCAGCACCAAGGCAGCGTCCGTAGACTGTGGTTGAGCCTGAAGACGACTTTGCAGTTCTTCCGGCAATGCGTGTTGCAACGGCGCCAACAATGTCTTGCTGACCTCATGCTGCGGGTTGCCGAACACTTCCCACACCGGCCCTTGCTCGACGATGCGCCCGTGCTCCAACACCACTACGCGATCGCAAATGTCGCGGATTACCGCCATCTCGTGGGTGATCAGCACGATGGTCAGGCCCAGGCGCTTATTAATCTCGCGCAGCAGGCCGAGAATCGATTGCGTGGTCTCCGGGTCCAGCGCTGAAGTCGCCTCGTCACACAGCAGAATCTCGGGGGCGTGTACCAGCGCACGAGCGATGCCGACGCGCTGTTTCTGGCCGCCGGACAACTGCGCAGGGTAAGCCTTGTGTTTGGCTTGCAGGCCCACCAGTTCCAGCAGTTCGCGGACTTTCTGCTCGCGTTTATCCTTGGGCACACCGGCGACTTTCAGTGGTAACTCGACGTTCTGCCAGACCGTCTTGGCAGACATCAGGTTGAAGTGCTGAAAGATCATGCCGATGCGCCGACGCAGTGCTACCAGGCGGTCCTCATCGAACTCGCCGATGTCGACCTGATCGATCAGCACCCGGCCGCTGCTCGGTTGTTCGAGGCGATTGATGGTGCGGATCAGCGAAGACTTGCCGGCACCGCTGCGACCGATGATGCCGAACACTTCACCGCGCTGGATCGCCAGGTCGATGCCGTGCAGGGCTGCCACCGGCCCCTGCTGGCCGTTGTAGGTTTTGCCCAGGCCGATGAAGCGCACATGAGCCCGGTTGAGCTGCGGGTGCAGTTCGGTGTGGTCCGCGTTGTGGGGCTCCGGAATTTCCAGTCGCCGTTGGATGGCAGCGCTCATGCTCAGCTTTCCCAACCGGCCTGGTACAGCTTGCCGTGAGCTTTATCCAGCGCGGCACGAACGGCCGGCGAGTGCTGGTAGATGTCGACGAATTTGATCAGGCGCGGGTCGGTTTTGCTTTTCGGCTGGATCACGAACTGGATCACGTACTCCTTGTGATCCAGGCCATCGAACAGCAGGGCAGAGCCGGCGTCGAAGGTCTTCGACAGGCGGATGTAAGCGGGGTAGCCCTGGACCAGGTCGGCATCGTCATAGGCACGCACCAGTTGCACGGCTTCGACCTGCAGGATTTTTATCTTTTTCGGGTTGGCGATGATGTCCTCTTCGGTGGCTTTGTAGCCAACACCCGGCTTGAGGGTGATCAAGCCGGCCTTGGCCAGCAGCTGCAAACCGCGACCGCTGTTGATCGGGTCATTGGCGATGGCAACGCTGGCGCCTTCGGGTAGCTCATCGAAGCTTTTGTATTTCTTCGAGTAGAGGCCGACGTTGTTGATGATCCCCGGTGCGAACGGCACCAGCTCAAAACCGGAGGCGGCTTTGGCGTTTTCCAGGAACGGGATGTGCTGGAAGTAGTTCACGTCGATGTCGCCGGCGGCGAGGCTGACGTTGGGGGCGATCCAGTCGGTGAACTCGACGAGTTCGACTTTCAGGCCTTGTTTACCGGCCTCTTCTACGGCGGCCTCCAGAGGAATGGCGAAGGCCGCGGTGGTGCCGATTTTCAGTGGTGCGTCGGCGGCAAAGGTCACCGAGCTGAAGAGGCCGAGGGCCAGGGCCAGTGCTTTGACTGGTTGAGAGAGGTAGTTCTTGGTCATGATGTTTTTCCAGTCAGTTCGTTTATATGGGCACGCATTTTGTGGCGAGGGGGCTTGCCCCCGTTGGGCTGTGAAGCGACCCCAAAGGCATTCATGGGTGTGGCAGGTAAAACGGGTATGCAGGCTTGCGACTGCTACGCAGTCGAACGGGGGCAAGCCCCCTCGCCACAGCGTTGGTGTCGGTAGTGAGAGCCGGTATGTTGTTCAGGTAAAAGCGCCTTTTGCTGAAACAGCTTTTCGCGCAAGGTGCCGCTGTCGTAAGCGGTCTTGTACGATCCACGCCGTTGCAGTTCCGGTATCACCAGCTCGATGAAATCCTCATAACTTTCCGGGGTAACGATGCGGGTCAGGTTGAAGCCGTCGAGGCCGGTTTCGGCGATCCACGATTCTAGTTCGTCAGCCACCTGTTCAGGTGAGCCGACCACGGTGATGTAGCGGCCGCCGAGGGCGTGTTGTTCAAGCAGCTTGCGCCGGGTCCAGTCGTTGTTTTGCAGGTGCTTGGTGGCGGACTGGATGGCATTGCTCTTGACGTACTGGATCGGCTCGTCGATGGCGTATTCGGAAAAGTCGATCCCGGTTGAGGCCGAGAAATGTGCGACGCCGGCCTCTGCGCTGGCGTAGCTCAGGTATTCGGCGTGCTTGGCCCACGCCAGCTCTGGCGTGGCGCCGACGATCACGTTCAGGCCCATGAACACCTTGATGTCATCCGCATTGCGTCCCGCCTCGACGGCACTGGCGCGAACCTTGTCCACCTGCACCTTGGTCGACGCTTTGGTCTGGCCGCTGATGAACACGCACTCGGCGTGGCACCCGGCGAACAGCAAACCGCGATCCGAGCTGCCGGCCTGGAACAGCACCGGCGTGCGTTGTGGCGACGGCTCGCAGAGGTGGTAGCCCTCGACCTGATAAAACTCGCCCTTGTGTTCGACCTTGTGCACTTTTTCCGGTTGGGCGTAGATCCGCCGCTGCGGATCGTTCAACACCGCGCCGCTTTCCCAGCTGCCTTCCCAGAGTTTGTAGAGCACCTGCAGGTACTCGTCGGCCTGGTCGTAACGCCGGTCGTGCTCGACCTGTTCGCGCAGGCCCATGGCCTTGGCGGCACTGTCGAGGTAGCCGGTGACGATGTTCCAGCCGACCCGGCCACGGCTCAGGTGGTCCAGGGTAGACATGCGCCGGGCGAACAGATACGGCGGCTCGTAGGTGAGGTTGGCGGTGAGGCCGAAGCCAAGGTTTTTCGTCACCGCCGCCATGGCCGAAACCAGCAGCAAGGGATCGTTGACCGGCAGCTGGATCGACTCTTTGAGCGGCACGTCCACTGAGTTCTGGTACACGTCGTAGACGCCGACTATGTCGGCGATGAACAAGCCATCGAACAACCCGCGCTCGAGCAGTTGCGCCAGTTCGGTCCAGTATTCGATGGTGTTGTAGCGGGTCGAGGTATCGCGCGGGTGCGTCCACAGACCGTGGTTGATGTGCCCGATGCAGTTCATGTTGAAGGCATTGAGCAGGATTTTCTTTTTCCCCATCAGATGGTCCCCCGCAGTGGCGGGTTTTCATCGTTGAGGTAGTAGTTGCCGACGGCGTGATACTTCCAGCGTACCGGGTCGTGCAGGGTATGCACGCGGGCGTTGCGCCAGTGACGATCAAGACCGTGTTCGATCAGGGTCGCCTGGCTGCCGGCCAGTTCAAACAAGGTGCTGCCGGCGGCAAGGGAGATCTCGGTGCTGATGGCTCGGGCTTCGGCTACCGCTATTGAAGCAGCGGCGACGGATTCGGCATGGGTGTCGGCCTGGGCGTTGTCGAGCAACTCACCGGCGCGTTCCAGCAGTGCCTCGGCGGCGTGCAGGCGAATGCTCAGGTGGCCGAAGCTCTTGAGCGTCAGTGGGTCTTCGCTGGCTTTGTCGTGGGTGGCGTCGATCCATGGGCGGGTTTTGGTCCGCACAAAATGCAGCGCATCTTCGTAGGCCGCGCGGGCGATACCGGTGTCGATGGCCGCGTGGAGGATCTGCGCGAGCGGGCCGACCGGGGTCGGGCGCTCGAAGGCGCTCTGGAACGGGATCACGTCTTGCGCGGCAACGTAAACATCCTCGAACACTACCGAGCCACTGCCGGTGGTGCGCTGACCGAAACCGCTCCAGTCGTCGATTACAGTCAGGCCTTTGCTGTTGCGCGGGACAAACGCCAATTGCTGCACGCCGTGTTCATCCACCACTGATGTGGGGATGCGCTGGGCGTAAATAGCCCCCGTGGCGTAGAACTTGCGACCGTTGATGCGATAGCCGCTGGCGTCGCGGGTCAGGCTTGTGACGCGGTCGTGAGCGGTTTTGGTGCCGAGTTCGGCCAGGGCATTGCCAAAGCGTTGCCCAGCCAAAACTTCTTCATAAAGGCGTTTTTTCTGATCGGCGCTGCCATTGACCCGCAGCACTTCCAGTGCATAGAAATGGTTCTGCGGAATTTGCCCGAGCGAGCCATCGGCCTGGGCAATCAGCGCGATGACCTTGGCCAGCGTGACATTGGAAACACCGGCGCCACCGTATTCTTTTGGCACGCTGATGCCCCACAGGCCTGAACGGGAAAACACCTCCAGTTCCGGGTGCGGCAACCGGCGTTCGCGGTCGCGCAGGGCGCTGTCGCGTTTGAAATCTTCGGCCAGATCGCTGGCGACGATCAGGGCTTGCTCATCGCTGGTGATGACCGCGACGTGGTGAGAACTTGTCATGTGCTTCTCCAGAGATCTGGTCAAAAGTGTTCTGGTTAAATCCAGGAGTGGCGAGCGGGCAGGGTGCCGTTCAGGCGGTAGGTGCCGACCGCGTGATACTTCCAGCGCACCGGGTCGTGCAGCGTGTGCACCCGGGCGTTACGCCAGTGGCGATCGAGGTTGAATTCGGCGAGGGTGGCGCGGCTGCCGGCCAGTTCGAACAGCTTCTCGCTGGCCAGCAACGAGATCTCGGTGGTCAGCACTTTGGCTTCAGCCACGGCAATCGAGGCGCTGGCGGCGGAGTCGACGGTGAGCGGCGAAGCGCTGACCTGATCGAGCACCTGCCCGGCCTTGCGCAACAGCGCTTCGGCGGCGTGCAACTCGATTTTCAGTTTGCCGATGTCGGCAATCACATACAGGTCATCGCTGGCTCGCTCGACATTGGCATCGATCCACGGCCGGGCGCGGGTTTTCACGAAGTCGATGGCGTCGTCGATGGCGCCTCGGGCGATGCCGGCGTCGATAGCGGCCTGGATCAACTGCGAGACCGCGCCCTGGATGTTCGGCGAGTCGTTGATTTTCCAGTTATCCACAACCAGTTCGGCATCGACCCGCACGTTGTTGAGCAAAATGGTGCCGCTGGCAGTGGTGCGCTGACCGAAGCCCGACCAGTCATCGACAATGCGCAATCCCGGGGTGCCGCGACGGATGAAAGCCAGCACTTGTTTGCCGTCATCGTTCAGCGCCTTGACCGCGACCCAATGGGCGAACAGCGCGCCGGTGGAATAGAACTTCTGCCCGTTCAGGATGAAACCATCGCCGTCGGCGGTGATCCGGGCCTTGAGTTCCAGGGTATTTTTGCTGCCGCGTTCAGGGCCTGCGTTGCCGATTCGCCAGCCATCCAGCACGCTTTTGAACAGCTGTTTTTTCTGCGTTTCGGTGGCACTGCCTAGCAGCAGATTGAGAATGCCGAACTGGTTTTGCGGGATCTGCCCCAATGCCGGGTCGGCCGCGGAAATGATCGCGAAGACCTCAGCCAGGGTGACGAACGAAACCTGCGGCCCCCCATACTCACGGGGAATGGAAATACTGCCCAGGCCGCTGCGGGTGAACTGTTCGATTTCTGACCACGGCAACTTGCGCTGCTGGTCGCGTTTTGCCGCTTGCTGGCGGGCAACCTGCGCCAGCTCATGGGCGGCCTTGAGCGCCTGGGCATCGTTGCGCAAGACTTGTGCGGGCAACAACAGCGGGGCGATGTCCAGATCACTGTGGACGATTGCATCTGCCAGACTGGACATCAGTGCCGCTCCTTGGCTGCACGCAATGCCCTGGCGATCTGCACTGGGGTGATTGTGTTCCGGACCATACCTACCTCTCATCTCATGGCGTCGTCGCGTTGTGCGACGAACGAAATCAAGAATGTCCGGTGGTCCGGTTTATATACCCTAAACGTGTATAAATTTTTTATAAACTAACTTTTAGGAATATGGATAGAAGGAGGCCTTCATGCCTCGCGGGGGGCACGAGGCCTTCCGGTGTCATCGCTGGAAGGACTCTGCGGCCCTGAAAGGTATTTTCTTCGGGACGTGCAGCCAAGGACTGCAGCCGATTTTCAGCGTTCTTGGCGGCGCCCAGCGTGAGTTATTGCCCACGCGGTCGAGGATGCAGTAAGTCACTTCAAGTCGCAGGTCTTCACCGGCTTCGAGGATGACTGCCGGTGGTACCCAAACCTGAATCGGCTGGTCCACATCGCCCGCCTTCAGGCGTGGCAGGTCCATGCGCACATCGCCCCAGCGCAGGGTGATTTCGTCGTCGATGGCCATGTTCAGGTAGGGCTCGATGGTCAATGGAACACCGCGCTTGATCTGATTCGGATTGACCCCCTGGCGGCGGATCATTTCGGGGATCGTCAACGGCGCCAGGCTCTGGTTTTCATCACCGTACAGCGCCGAAGGTTGGCCGCCGGGGCAGTCGAGTTTGATCTGCACCTGCCTTGCAGCCGATACCGAAGGTCCCAGACCGATCTGCATGACCCGGTAGTGAATTCGAGAGGTGCCAGAGACGATGAAGCTTTCCGGGACGCGCAGTTGAACCGGGTGACCGATGTCCTGGCCGGCGAGCACTCTGGAGGCCACGTAGCAGTTGTCCCAGAACAATTCGATCAGGTCGCCTTCATCCATTGAGGGATAGGGCGGCACGTCGATCATCAGGTGTGCGGCCATGGTGGTGTTGATGACGGTCTTGTGTGATTGCGCCAGGGTTGGCGCTGCAAGCCTGGTTTTGTTCGAGCTGCTGGTCATGGGAGTCTCCTTGGGGTTTTGCATCGAAGTCCGTTTCGCAAGAACGAGAGTTTCGAACAGCAATACCGTTCATTACTTTGAGTTGAAATAATGATGAGCGTGATGATTGACGCGTTTGGAGACTAGATAAAGGTGCGCT
Organism: Pseudomonas sp. PDM31; assembly: GCF_019218965.1. Taxonomy (NCBI): domain Bacteria; kingdom Pseudomonadati; phylum Pseudomonadota; class Gammaproteobacteria; order Pseudomonadales; family Pseudomonadaceae; genus Pseudomonas; species Pseudomonas sp. PDM31. Next base: position 88,378 of record NZ_JAHUWS010000004.1, read on the forward strand.
TCAATAGGTGTCAATAGGGTTTGTTAGTTTGGCGCTAACTATTAAGTTATTCAGAAAGTTCCTACGAGGCGGAGTTAATAAACTCTAGCGAAGCGTCGAACTATTCCAGGCAGGCCGTTGTGTATCAGGGCGGGCGCCAACTTTTACGAAGCGCAGGCAGGACGTTTCAACGACAGCTGGCGTTCAGGAAAAACACTGCCGAACATATATATGTACCGCGCACGCTGACAAAAAGTTGCCTGTTGTTTGTGCGGTTTAATTGTGTGTGAATGGTATGGTTGAAGAGGGTTGTAACTTCCGTCCGTGGAAGTTAGCAATTATTGCGAGTGTGTATTAGTTGTGGCTGTTGTTCAGAAACTTGCTGAGAAATTGTTTCGTTCGCTCTTCTTTCGGGTTGGCAAACAGCGCCTTGGCTTCACCTTGCTCGACGATCACACCCTTGTCGAAAAACACCACGCGATTGGCCACATCCCGGGCAAAACCCATTTCGTGAGTGACGATCACCATGGTGCGCTTTTCTTCGGCCAGGCCGCGAATGGTCGCAAGAACTTCGCCTACCAATTCCGGATCAAGCGCCGAGGTCGGTTCATCGAACAGGATCACTTCCGGTTCCATCGCCAGCGCCCGGGCAATTGCCACGCGCTGTTGCTGGCCACCGGAGAGGCGTCGCGGGTAAGCGTCCTCCTTGCCCGCCAGGCCAACCTTGGCCAACAGTTTTTTGCCCAGGGTCACGGCCTCGTCTTGCCCGATCTTCTTCACGATGATCGGGCCTTCAATGACATTTTCCAGCGCAGTGCGATGGGGGAACAGGTTGAAGTTCTGGAACACGAAGCCCACGTGCTGGCGCAAGCGTCGCACCAGGCCCTGTTGCTGGTTCAGGGGGCGGCTGCCATCGATCTCGATGTCACCGACCTTGATCCGGCCGCTGGTGGGCTCCTCCAGAAAATTCAGGCAGCGCAGGAAGGTGGTCTTGCCGGAACCACTGGGGCCGATAATCGCCACCACCTCGCCTTCCTTGACCTCTAGATCGATGCCGTTGAGCACGACTTGACCCTTGAACTGCTTTGTCAGTTTTTCCACGACAATCATCGGGTCAGGACTCCTGGTCATGCCGGTTGACCCGCGCTTCCAACTGATTCTGCAGGTGCGACAGCACCGTAGCCAGAACCCAGTAGATCAGTGCGGCGGCAAGATACATGGTGAAAATTTCGAAGGTGCGGGCGGTGATCAATTGCGCCTGGCGGAACAGCTCCGGTACCTGGATGGTAGCGGCCAGCGCGGTGTCCTTGACCAGCGAAATGAAGCTGTTGCCCAGCGGCGGCAGCGCCGTGCGCATCGCTTGTGGCAGGATGGCCCGACGCAGGGTCTGGGCACGGGTCATGCCGATGCTCGCAGCAGCTTCCCACTGGCCACGCTCGATCGAGCTGATCGCGGCGCGAAGGATTTCACAGGCGTAAGCGGCCATGTTCAGCGAAAAGCCGATCAGGGCTGCTGGCAGCGGATCAAGTTCCACTCCCAATTGCGGCAAGCCGTAATAGATCACGAACAGTTGCACCAGCAACGGCGTGCCGCGAAAGAACGACACGTAGATGCGGGCGATCCAGCTCACCAGTTTGAAGCGCGACAGGCGCATCAACGCGAGGCCGAAGCCCATCAGCAGGCCGAAGAACATCCCTCCCAGGCTCAAGATCACTGTGTAATACGCGCCCTTGAGCAGAAAGGGCGCGGAGTCCAGCGCAAGTTGAAAAGCTGCTTCCATTATTGAGTGACGTCTGCGTTAAAGTATTTTTCCGAGAGCTTTTTCAGGGTGCCGTCGGCACGCAGCTTGTCGATTGCCTTGTTCACTGCGGCCAGCAGTTCAGGCTCGCCTTTGCGCAGGGCGATGCCGGCTTCCTGACGGGAGAACGCATCACCGGCGGCGGTGGTGTCCTTGGCCTTCTTGGCGTATTCCAGCGCCGCGAGGCGGTCGATCAGAATGGCGTCGATACGACCGACACGCAGGTCCTGGAACTTGGTCGGATCATCTTCGTAGGTGCGGATGTCAGCGGTCGGCACATTGGCTTTCACCCACTCTTCGTAGTTGGTGCCCAGGCCTACGCCGACTTTTTTGCCAGACAGGTCAGCGGCGGACTTGATGTTCAGCTCGGCGGCCTTCTTCGTCAGCACCAGCGCCTGAATACCGGAAACGGTGTACGGCTCGGAGAAGTCGTACTTCTTCTTGCGTTCTTCAGATATGGTCACCTGGTTGATCACCGCGTCCAGACGCTTGGATTCCAGTGCCGCGAGAATGCCGTCCCATTTGGTTGGCTGCAGTTTCACCTTCACGCCCAGCTCTTTGGCCAGGGCTTCGGAGAACTCGACTTCGAAGCCGGCCAGCTTGCCGTCGGCGTCGACGAAACTGAACGGTGGGTAGGTGCCTTCCAGGCCGACGTTGATCACGCCAGCGTCTTTGATTTTTTGCAATTGCTCACCGGCAACTGCCTGGCCAATCAGGCCGGCGCTCAGAGCCAGGCCCAGCGTACCCACCAGCAGATTGCGACGTAGTGCGGAAAAATTCATGACAAGCCCCTGTGTTTTCTTATGGAAGACGCTTAAGGAAAGTTGGCAAATTTCGACTGCGACATCGTGCCTTAAAGGAACGTTAGCGTCTCTCGACAAATTCGCCTGCGGTGTGACTATATGACGGCACCGTTAGATTGGAAAATGGTAAATATGATTTTTTATATTCCATAAATGAATATTGGTGAGGCATGGGAGAGATCGCAGCCTCCGGCAGCTCCTACACAAGGATCGGCGTACTCTGTAGGAGCTGCCGCAGGCTGCGATCTTGCGCTTACATAAAATCCTTGTAGGCAAACAACGCCGGTGCCCCACCGGTGTGCAGGAAGATAATCGGGCCCTCATTGAAACGCTGGCGACCAATTCCATCCAGTAATCCCGCCATGGCCTTGCCAGTGTAGACCGGGTCGAGCAACAGGCCTTCCTGACTGGCCATGAGCTTCACCGCCGCCAGTGTGCCGGCATTCGGCTCACCGTAACGGGGGCCGAAATATTCGTCCCAGAGCTCAACCTTGAAAGCTGCCGGCAGGGCTACACCCAGCAGCTCTGCGGTACGTTCGGCAAGGCCTTGAACCTTGGGTCGCTGATCCTCTTCACTGCGAGAAACCGTCACACCGATCACCGGCAGGTCCGGCAGCGCTTCGCTCAGGGCCAGTGCCAGACCGCTGTGGGTTCCGGCGCTGCCAGAGGCCAGGACCACGGCGGCGAAGTTCAGGCCGGTGTTCTTGATCTGCTCGGCCAGTTCCAGCCCGGCGCGCACGTAACCCAAGGCACCGAGTGCGTTCGAGCCACCGATCGGCACCAGATAAGGCTTCTTGCCGTTGTTGCGCAAGCGGGCAGCCAGGGCATGCAATTGTTCGTCGGCGTTGTCGAGATTTTCCACCAGTTCGACCTTCGCATCGAACAGGTCCAACAACAGCCGGTTGCCGTTGCCGGTGTAATTGCTGTCGTCAGTACCCAACGGGTTTTCCAATAGCGCCACACAGCTCAGACCCAGCTTGGCCGCAATCGCGGCAGTCTGGCGTACATGGTTTGATTGCAGCGCGCCGGCGGTGATCAGCGTATCGGCGCCTTGGGCCAGAGCGTCGGCGGCAAGATATTCGAGTTTGCGCAGCTTGTTGCCACCCATGGCCAACGGCGTCAGATCATCGCGTTTGACATACAGGTCCCGGCCAAGCCAGGTCGACAGGCGTTCGAGTTTTTCCAGGGCGGTAGGCTGACCGAGCAGGTCGAGACGGTGAAAACGGGCAAGCTGTTGTTTAATCATGGGTCCGTACTGGCGGTGGAAGATGTCAGGACTATAGGCACGCCCCTATCTCGGGGCAACCGCCAATCGCTTATAGCCAATCGTACTGAACACAGCACAATTGGTTCTTAATTTGCTCGACAGCCCTTGCCGTAAAGTAAGCGCCGACAGCGTGGCCAGACAGTCCGGCCGCCCTAAAGGAGTTTTTACCGTGAGTGAGCGTTCCAGCCATTGGCAATTGCAGACCATCGTCAGCCAACTGCGCACCGCACGTGAACAGTGGCGTGCGCAAAACGGCCGGGCCAGCGGTGAGCAGGGTGGTCGCGAGCTGCCTTCCCGAGCGGCCATGGCGGAAATTCTCGAAGCCTTGTGCGGTGCGTTGTTCCCGATGCGTCTGGGGCCGGTGGACCTGCGTGAGGAGAGTGAAGATTTCTACGTCGGCCACACCCTTGATGTGGCGTTGAATGCCTTGCTTGCCCAAGCACGGCTCGAGTTGCGCTATGCAGCGCGGCACAGCGCCGAGGTCGAGACTGAAGTCGAGGCCAAAACCATCCAGATCATCCAGGACTTCGCTCTCGCCCTGCCCGGGTTGCGCAGCCTGTTGGACACCGACGTGTTGGCGGCCTATCACGGTGACCCGGCGGCGCGCAGCGTTGATGAAGTGCTGTTGTGCTACCCGGGGATTCTGGCGGTGATTCACCATCGTCTGGCTCATCATTTATATCGGGCCGGGTTGCCGTTACTGGCGCGGATCAGTGCGGAAATCGCGCACTCGGCAACCGGCATCGATATTCACCCCGGCGCGCAGATCGGCCGCAGCTTCTTCATCGACCACGGTACCGGCGTGGTGATCGGCGAGACGGCAATCATTGGCGAGCGCGTGCGGATTTATCAGGCGGTCACTCTGGGCGCCAAGCGTTTTCCGGCAGATGAAGACGGTCAGTTGCAGAAGGGCCAGCCTCGCCATCCGATTGTCGAGGATGATGTGGTGATCTATGCCGGGGCGACGATTCTGGGGCGGATCACCATTGGCAAGGGCTCGACCATCGGCGGTAACGTCTGGCTGACCCGCAGCGTGCCGGCGGGCAGCAACCTGACTCAGGCAAACCTGCAGCATGACGATGGGGCGCAGAAATAAGCCCCGATTTCTTTTCAACGGCCCCGGCGCATCTCGACATGGTCCACGCCGGGGGCTGCGCGGGTCAGGGCTTCGGCGCCAGACTCGCCTCGCCACTCAGCCACTTCTGCGACAGGGCCTGCAGTCGCCCGTCGTCCTTGATGCGCTGTAGCGCATGTTCCAGGCTGGCATGGAAAGCCGGATTGCCTTTCTGGAATGGAATCACCAGGTCCACCGGCAGCCCGACCTTGGGTTTTTCTTCGGTCAGTGCCTGCACCAATACCAGCGGCCGTGGTTGTTCGTCCTTATTCGCCAACATTTGCTCATTGACCTGACTATAAGGTTCGCTGAAGTCGAAACGATCCTTGAGTTGTGGGGTCTGTGATATGTGATTGAGGGCGACGTCGTACTTGCCACTTTCGACCCCGGTCAACAGGTCGCTGCCGTCGGTGACGACAAAGTCAGCCCGCACATCCAGTTCGCTGGCCAGCAGTTGACCGAGCTCGACTTCGAATCCGGTGAGTTTGCCGTCTTCCTTGAAACTGAAAGGCGGGGTATCGGCTTCAACGGCAATGCGCAGTTCGCCTCGGTCGTTGACGTCGTCAATCAGTTCGGCATGAGCCAATGGGCTCAAAAGGGGTAGCAGGCAGATCAGGCCAGGCAGAAATCGCATGGTCACTCCTTTGAAATTATTATCGAGACCCATTGATTCAGGCTCGCTTTGCTATGGTTGTCGAGTGCCTTCGACAACAAATGGTCATTAAGTTGTGATGACCACACGGATTTTACGGAAAAAAACTGGAGAAGATAATGAAAAGCTTTATGTCACGTTCGGCCATGGCTGGCCTGCTGATGGGTGTTTCGGTATTGGCCAGTGCGGCGACCCAGGCCCCCGAGGGGGCTGAAGTGTCCATCGTTGCGCCTGCGGACGGTGCGACGGTACCGCAGACTGTCGTCGTCAAATTCGCCGTAAAGGACATTGCGCTGGCACCAGCGGGTGATCCCACCAAGAACACCGGCCACCATCACTTGCTGATCGATGTCGACGAATTGCCTGCGGCCGGTCAGCCGATTCCGAACGATGCCAATCATTTGCACTTCGGCAAGGCGCAGACCCAGGCTGAAATCACGCTGACGCCGGGCAAGCACACCTTGCAACTGGAACTGGGCGACCGCAACCATCTGCCGTTCGATCCGCCGATCGTCTCTGAAAAAATCACTGTAAACGTTAAATGACGTTGCAGCGCACATGAAAAAGGGAGCCAGAAGGCTCCCTTTTTTATCGCTCAAATCGCAATCAGAACAACACCCGGCTACGGATGGTACCGTTGACGTGTTGCAGCTTCTCTTGCGCCAGCTCCGAATACTCGGCGTCTACGTCGATGACCACGTAGCCGACTTTCTCGTTGGTCTGCAGGAACTGACCGGAGATGTTGATGCCGTTTTCGGCGAAGACCTTGTTGATCTCGCTCATCACACCCGGGATGTTTTCGTGGATGTGCAACAGGCGGTGCTTGCCAGGGTGAGCCGGCAGTGCCACTTCCGGGAAGTTCACCGACGACACCGAGGTACCGTTGTCGCTGTACTTGACCAGTTTTTCCGCCACTTCCAGACCGATGTTGGCCTGGGCTTCAGCGGTGGAGCCGCCGATGTGCGGGGTCAGGATCACGTTGTCCAGGCCACGCAGCGGGCTTTCGAACTCTTCGTCGTTGGAGCGTGGCTCCACCGGGAATACGTCGATGGCGGCGCCGATCAGGTGTTTGTCCTTGATCGCTGCTGCCAGGTGGTCCAGCTCGACCACGGTGCCGCGCGCGGCGTTGATCAGGATGCCGCCTTTCTTGATGGCGCGGATTTCCTTCTCGCCGATCATCCACTGGGTCGCAGCGGTTTCCGGAACGTGCAGGGTCACGATGTCGGACATGCCCAACAGCTCGTGCAGGTTGCCGACCTGGGTGGCGTTACCCAGTGGCAGCTTGGTCACGGTGTCGTAGAAGTACACCTGCATGCCCAGGCCTTCTGCCAGGACCGACAGTTGAGTACCGATCGAGCCGTAGCCGACGATACCCAGCTTCTTGCCGCGGATTTCGAAGGAGTTGGCCGCGCTCTTGATCCAGCCGCCACGGTGGCAGGAGGCGTTCTTCTCAGGGATACCGCGCAGCAACAGGATCGCTTCGGCCAGCACCAGTTCGGCAACGGAACGGGTGTTGGAGTACGGGGCGTTGAACACGGCGATACCGCGTTCGCGCGCCGCGCCCAGGTCGACCTGGTTGGTACCGATGCAGAAACAGCCGACAGCCACCAGCTTCTTCGCGTGATCGAAGATTTCTTCGGTCAGTTGAGTGCGGGAGCGAATGCCGATGAAGTGCGCATCAGCGATCTTTTCCTTGAGCTGGGCTTCCGGCAGAGAACCTGTGAGGTACTCGATGCTGGTGTAGCCCGCCGCCTTGAGGACGTCGACAGCCGATTGGTGGACGCCTTCGAGAAGAAGGAACTTGATCTTGCTCTTATCGAGAGAAGTCTTGCTCATCTGCGTAAACCTGTATCCCGGAGAAAAATGGCAGGAAGTAGCCAGCAGACGCTGACCCGGACGGCAAGAAAGCCGTCACCGCAGAACAGCCGTTGGGCACTACCCTGCGGGGTCGGTATGCTAGCATAGGCGCCCCGCTAAACACTCATTCCTGCGACGTGAAGCGTTCTCAGGATGACCATGAATTGTTCGAGAGTTCTGTCGATGACCAATCCTGCCCTGATTGATGAGCTGAAGACCCTGGTTGAGCCTGGCAAGGTGCTGACCGACGCCGACTCCCTGAATGCTTACGGCAAGGATTGGACCAAGCATTTCGCCCCGGCCCCGACGGCCATCGTGTTCCCCAAGACCACCGAGCAGGTCCAGGCCATTGTCCTGTGGGCCAATAAACACAAGGTGGCGCTGGTGCCGTCCGGTGGTCGCACCGGGCTTTCCGCCGCTGCAGTGGCAGCCAATGGCGAAGTCGTCGTCTCCTTTGATTACATGAACCAGATCCTCGACGTGAACCTCACTGATCGCACCGCCGTTTGTCAGCCAGGCGTGGTCACTGAGCATCTGCAAAACGTCGCCGAAGAAAAAGGCCTGTACTACCCGGTGGACTTCGCTTCGGCAGGTTCGAGCCAGATTGGCGGCAATATCGGCACCAATGCCGGCGGGATCAAGGTCATTCGCTATGGCATGACCCGTAACTGGGTGGCGGGCATGAAAGTGGTCACAGGCAAGGGCGATGTGCTGGAACTGAACCGCGACCTGATCAAGAACGCCACCGGTTATGACATGCGCCAGCTGTTCATCGGCGCCGAGGGCACCCTGGGCTTTGTGGTTGAAGCGACCATGCGTCTCGACCGCGCACCGAAAAACCTGACCGCCATGGTCCTCGGCACTGCCGATTTCGACTCGATCATGCCGGTGCTGCACGCTTTCCAGAGCAAGCTGGACCTGACCGCTTTCGAGTTCTTCTCCGACAAAGCCCTGGCCAAGGTCATGGGGCGTGGTGATGTGCCGGCTCCATTCGAAACCGATTGCCCGTTCTATGCCCTGTTGGAATTCGAGGCGACCACCGAAGAAGTGGCCAACCACGCCCTGGAAACCTTCGAGCACTGCGTCGAGCAGGGCTGGGTGCTGGACGGTGTGATGAGCCAGAGCGAAACCCAGTTGCAGAACCTGTGGAAGCTGCGCGAATACATCTCCGAAACCATTTCCCACTGGACGCCGTACAAGAACGACATTTCGGTCACCGTATCGAAAGTCCCGGCTTTCCTGAAGGAAATCGACGCGATCGTCGGCGAACATTACCCGGACTTCGAAATCGTCTGGTTCGGCCACATTGGCGACGGCAACCTGCACCTCAATATCCTCAAGCCGGATAACCTGAGCAAGGACGAGTTTTTTGCCAAGTGCGCGACCGTCAACAAGTGGGTGTTCGAAACCGTGGAGAAGTACAACGGTTCGATTTCCGCCGAGCACGGCGTGGGCATGACCAAACGCGATTACCTGACCTACAGCCGCTCGCCGGTTGAGATCGAGTACATGAAGGCGGTCAAAGCGGTGTTCGACCCTAACGGCATCATGAACCCGGGCAAGATCTTTGCTGTTTGATTTTCGAATGTTAAGAGCACGAATCAGGAGTCGGTAAATGAGCTATCAGCACCAGTATGTCGACGGTACGCGTATTCATTTTCCGCTGGGGAAAGTGGTGTGCATCGGGCGTAACTACGCCGAACACGCCAAGGAGCTGGACAACCCGGTTCCAACCGAGCCGCTGCTGTTTATCAAGCCCGGCAGTTGCGTGGTGCCGCTGGAAGGTGGTTTCAGCATTCCGACCGAGCGCGGTTCTGTTCACTACGAAGCCGAAATCGCCGTGTTGATAGGTAAGCCATTGTCGACCAAGCCAAGCCGTGAAGAAGTGCTGGATGCCATTTCCGGCTTCGCTCCAGCGCTGGACCTGACCTTGCGCGACAAGCAGGCCGAGCTGAAATCCAAAGGCTTGCCGTGGGAAATCGCCAAGAGCTTTGACGGTGCAGCGGTGATTGCGCCGTTTGTGTCCGGCAGTACCTTTGCTGATCTGACCGATATCGGCATCCGCCTGACCATCAATGGCGAAGTGCGCCAGGATGGTAACAGCAGCGCGATGCTCAACCCGATCGTGCCGATGATTCAGCACATGGCCGGCTGCTTCTCGCTGCAGGCCGGTGACGTGATCCTCACCGGCACGCCAGTGGGCGTTGGTCCGCTGAATGTTGGCGATGAGATCGTTCTGGAATTGCCGGGCGCCAGCTCTTTCACCAGCAGCGTCCGCTAAAAAAGCAAAAGATCGCAGCCTGCGGCAGCGCCTACAGAGATTGGTGTAGGCGCTGTCGAAGGCTGCGATCTTTTGATCTTTGTCGCCTTACAGGGCTTTCCCGCCATTTACCGTTTTTTTCACATCTGGTCTGGATAATTCCACGGCTTTCGGCGTCTGCGCCGAGCGCGATTATGTTATTACCCCTAGCCTGAATTCCTGGATGCATTGCCCGATGGCCACCCAACCTCTGTCCACGCTCAAACCTGCCCGCCGTTCGCGCTTCGCCCTGCGTTGGTATGCCTGGCTTTTTCTGCTGGTCGCCGTCGCCTATGGCGTTGCATTTGCCCTGCACTGGGATTCGCGCGGCGTACTCTGGGTAAAGGAGCAACTCAAAAGCCCCGCCGAGCGTCAGGCGAGCATCTGGTTACCTGATTACCGAGCCGTGATCGACGCCAAACCGTTACCGGGCATGGAAAAGGACGAGGCGTCTGATCTTGACTACGACCCCCAGACCAAAACCCTGTTTTCGGTCATGGGCAAGAACCCGTTCCTGGTCGAGCTGACTCTGCAGGGCGACGTGCTGCGCAAAATGCCGCTGGTGGGCTGGAGCAATCCAGAAGGCGTCGCCGTGCTGGGCAACGGTCTTTTGGCCATTGTCGATGAACGCGAGCATCAGATCACCATCGTCAAGGTCGATGCTGACACCCGCGAACTGAATATTGCCGACTTCCCGAAGTACGACCTTGGTCCTTCGAAAGACCAGAACAAGGCCTTCGAGGCCATCACCTGGGATTCGCAAAACCAGCAACTGCTGCTGGGTGAAGAGCGCCCACCGGCGCTGTTTACCTGGAAAGGCGACGGCAAGACGCTCAGTGGCGACAAGCAGAAACTGGCCAGCGATGCCCTGATCATGCGCAATCTGTCGGCCTTGGCCACTGATCCGCGGACTCGTCATACCCTGGCGCTGTCCGCCGATTCGCACTTGTTGCTGGAGTTGGATCTGGCGGGTAAGCCGGTCAGTTTCATGACCCTGCTGAGGGGCTTCAATGGCCTGGGCAAAACCATTCCCCGAGCCGAAGGCGTGACCATGGATGAGGCGGGCACGCTGTACATGATGAGTGAGCCGAACCTGTTCTATCGCTTCGAAAAGCAAAAGTAATCGATACCCCGCAGGAATCTGCGGCTGCTCCTGCGGGGAATTGCTTTAAGCTTTAATTCAGACGGTCGTGATATTTCAGTCGCCTGTTTTGAACCCGAGTCCGCCCGAATGCGTCGATTTGCCCGTCCCAAGCCGCTGATTCAGATCCTGTCGGTGATCGCGCTGATTGCTTTAATTGCAATCGGCCAATATCTGCGCCTGTTCGAGCGTGCCTGGTTCAATCTGCATGCGCTGTGGCAGCCGGTGAGCAGCCAGTCCATGGGGCTGGATAAGTATCAGGTAGTGCTGGAAGCGCAGGCGATAGCAGGTCTGGACGATGATATTTCTGCCCTGACCTACGATCCGGTGCGCCGCAGCCTGTTTACCGTCACCAACAAGAACTCCGAGCTGATCGAGCTCTCCCTCGATGGCAGAATCCTGCGCCGGGTGGCGCTGGTCGGTTTCGGCGATCCGGAAGCGATTGAGTTCATCAGCGCCGACACCTATGTAGTCACCGATGAAAGTCAGCAGCGCTTGATCAAGATTCATCTTGAACAGGGCACCACTTTCGTCGATGCCGCAGATGCCGAGCAAATGACCATTAGCGTACACCTGGGCGGCAACAAGGGGTTCGAAGGGCTGGCGTATGACTCTGAAGGCAAGCGCCTGTTTGTCGCCAAGGAGCGTGACCCGATGCTGATCTACGAGGTGCGCGGCTTCCCGCATTTCAATCCGGAAAAGTCCTACTCCGTACACGTGATCAACAATCCCAAGCGCGATGCCGGAATGTTCGTAACGGATCTTTCAAGCCTGCAATACGACGAGCGCAGCGGCCACTTGCTGGCGCTGTCTGATGAGTCGCGGCTGATTATGGAGCTGGATGTGAACGGACGACCGCTGAGCACCCTGTCACTGGGCATGGGCCGGCAGGGCCTGAAAAAGAACGTGCCCCAGGCAGAAGGGATTGCCATGGATGACGACGGTACTATTTACCTGGTCAGCGAGCCGAACCTGTTTTACGTCTTCAAGAAACCTGCACAACCCTGATACACACCAAAAACAACTGTGGGAGCGGGCTTGCTCGCGAAAGCGGACTATCAGTCGACATCTCTTTTGACTGATAGTCCGCTTTCGCGAGCAAGCCCGCTCCCACAGTTATTGTTTCGCGTTTGATTACTCGGCGCGCAGGGTTTTCACGCCTTCGCTAGTACCCAACAGCAACAGATCCGCCGGGCGTGCCGCGAACAAGCCATTGGTGACCACACCGACGATCGCGTTGATCTGGGTCTCCAGCTCCACCGGATTGGTGATCTGCATGTTGAACACGTCGAGGATGATGTTGCCGTTGTCGGTCAGCACGCCTTCGCGGTAAACCGGGTCGCCACCGAGCTTCACCAGTTCGCGGGCCACGTGGCTGCGGGCCATCGGGATCACTTCGACCGGCAGCGGGAAGGTGCCCAGTACTGGCACCAGTTTGCTGGCATCGGCGATGCAGATGAAGGTCTTGGCCACGGCCGCGACAATCTTTTCGCGGGTCAGGGCGGCGCCACCGCCCTTGATCAGGTTCAAGTGCTCGTCGCTTTCATCGGCACCGTCGACGTAGAACTCCAGGTCGCTGACAGTGTTCAGCTCATAAACCGGAATGCCGTGGCCCTTGAGGCGTGCAGCGGTGGCTTCGGAGCTGGCGACGGCGCCGTCGAACGCGCCCTTGTGTTGGGCCAGGGCATCGATGAAGCAGTTGGCGGTGGAGCCGGTGCCGACCCCGACGATGCTCTTGTCGTCGAGTTTCGGGAGGATGAAGTCGACGGCGGCCTGAGCCACTGCCTGTTTGAGTTGATCCTGGGTCATGCGGGCTCCGAGGTGCCGAAGAGGGTGAAGAAAAGCCGGCATTATAGGCCCCGGGGCGAGTAAGGTCATTGCCCGATTACCCGTTTGCTGGAATACGCACACCTTAGCGCAGAGGATGTTGCCTGTAGTGAGGGGGCTTGCCTGTGGTGAGGTGGCTTGCCTGTGGGGAGGGGACTTGCCTGTGGTGAGGTGGCTTGCCTGTGGGGAGGGGCTTGCCTGTGGGGTGGGGCTTGCCTGTGGCGAGGGGGCTTGCCCCCGTTGGAGTGCGAAGCACTCCCCTGCATTCTTCCCGACAAACCGCACAGGCAAGTTTTACGACTGCTTCGCAGCCGAACGGGGGCAAGCCCCCTCGCCACAGGCAAGCCCCACTCCACAGGCAAGCCCCTCGCCACAGGCAAGCCCCACTCCACAGGCAAGTCCCACCCCACAGAAATGCCCCACACCACAGGCAAGTCCCCACCCCACAGGTTAGTGTCCGTTCTTAAAACCACCTGTTTACTGTGGTCGCACGCCTGAAAGCCGGGTTAGACTCCGTGGTCCCGCCCAACCCGCTCAGTGATGCTTTCCGATGCTTGAACAGTACGTCAAAAAGATCCTCACCTCGCGCGTTTATGACGTTGCCGTAGAAACCCCATTGCAGCCTGCCCGCCAGCTCTCCGAGCGGCTGGGCAACAGTATTTTGCTCAAGCGCGAAGACTTGCAGCCGGTGTTCTCGTTCAAGATTCGCGGCGCCTACAACAAGCTCACCCAGTTGAGCGACGAAGAGCGCGCGCGCGGTGTGGTCACCGCATCGGCGGGCAACCACGCGCAAGGCCTGGCCCTGGCGGCCAAGGTATTGGGCGTGAAAGCGACCATCGTGATGCCAAAGACCACCCCGGAAATCAAGGTTGAAGGCGTGCGTTCCCGTGGTGGCAAAGTGGTACTGCACGGCGATTCGTTTCCCGAAGCCCTGGCATACTCGCTGAAACTGGTCGACGAAAAAGGCTACGTCTACATTCACCCCTACGACGATCCCCACACCATTGCCGGGCAGGGCACCGTGGCGATGGAGATTCTGCGCCAGCACCCGCAGCCATTGGATGCGATTTTCGTTCCAGTGGGCGGCGGCGGCCTGATCGCGGGGATCGCGGCATACGTGAAATACCTGCGCCCGGACATCAAGATCATTGGTGTCGAACCGGACGACTCCAACTGCTTGCAAGCGGCCATGGCTGCCGGCGAGCGCGTCGTGCTGCCGACCGTAGGCATTTTCGCCGACGGCGTGGCGGTGGCCCAGATCGGCCAGCATACCTTCGACATCTGCAAAGATTATGTCGATGAGGTTATCACCGTCAGTACCGACGAGATCTGCGCGGCAATCAAGGATATCTACGACGATACCCGCTCGATCACCGAACCTGCCGGCGCCTTGGGTGTGGCCGGGATCAAGAAGTACGTCGAGCAGCGCGGCGTCAGCGGCCAGACCTTCGTTGCCATCGACTCCGGTGCCAACGTCAACTTCGATCGCCTGCGCCATGTTGCCGAACGCGCGGAACTGGGCGAAGGCCGCGAAGCCATCATCGCCGTGACCATTCCGGAAAAACCGGGCAGCTTCAAGGCGTTCTGTGAGGCTATCGGCAAGCGCCAGATCACCGAATTCAATTACCGCTACAACACAGGCAGCGAAGCGCACATTTTCGTCGGCGTGCAGACGCACCCGGAAAACGACCCGCGCAGCACCCTGATCGCCAGCCTGAGCGAGCAGGGGTTCCCGGTGCTGGACCTGACCGACAACGAACTGGCCAAATTGCACATCCGCCACATGGTTGGTGGTCGTGCGGCGCACGTGGTTGATGAAGTGATTCTGCGCTTCGAATTCCCGGAGCGGCCGGGTGCACTGTTCAACTTTCTCAACAAATTGGGCGGGCGCTGGAACATCTCGATGTTCCACTATCGCAACCATGGTGCGGCGGATGGCCGGGTCGTTGCGGGCCTGCAGGTGCCTCACGAAGAGCGTCATCTGGTACCGGCGGCGCTGGAAGAAATCGGTTACCCATACTGGGATGAAAGCGACAACCCGGCCTATCAGTTGTTTCTTGGCTGAAGGGCTACGCTGACAGGCCAGGCAATAAGGAAATCTGACAATGGAAACGTTAACTGCCCTGAAAGCGGCGCACATGGTGGCAACTGTTGTATTGCTGGCTTGTGCGCTGGGACTGGGAGTCTGGGTATTGCTGGCGCGGCGCAAGGGTGACGCGACGGCGGGTAGTCGCACCTTGCAGCGGCCAAAGATGTTCATCTGGCTGCTGATGGGCCTGGCGCTGCTGAGCATGCCGTTCACCGGCTGGTGGATGGTGCATCTCGTGGGCTGGTCGCTGGGACAGACCTGGTTGCTGGCCTCCAGCGTTTTGTACAGCGTAGCGGCGTTGGCGTGGTTCTGGCTGCTGGTGCGGTTGAACAGGTTGCGCAAGGCGCCGGGTGCGGTGGGCAGGTTTACCTTTGCCTTGGCGTTGTTCAGTTTTGTCTGCTTTGTGGCGATTGCCGGGTTGATGGGAGCAAAGCCAGTGTAGGAGCGAGCCTGCTCGCGAAAAACTCAAGATCGCTGCGGGGCATCAGGTAGCCCCGCGTTATCGTTTACGACCATCGCGAGCAGGCTCGCTCCTACAGTATGGCGGTATCAGTCGCGCAGACTGATCACCGGCCAGCCACGCTGCTGGGCCTCGGCCCGCAGATTCGGATCAGGATCGACCGCCACCGGATTCGCCACCTGCTCCAGCAACGGCAAGTCATTCATCGAGTCGCTGTAGAAATAGCTGTCTTGCAGCGAATACCCGGTCTCTTCCAGCCAGCGATTCAGCCTTGTCACCTTGCCTTCACGGAAGCACGGCACGTCGGTGCTGCGCCCGGTGTAGCGGCCGTCGACCATTTCGCATTCGGTGGCGATCAGGGTTTCGACACCCAGGCGCTCGGCAATCGGTCCGGTAACGAAGCGGTTGGTCGCCGTGATGATCACCAGCTTGTCGCCGGCGTCGCGGTGCCTGGCCAGCAGTTCGAGGGCCTTGGGCAGCATGATCGGCTCGATGCAGTCGCGCATGTAATCGCTGTGCCACAAATCCAGGGTAGCCATCTCGGTGCGGCCCAGAACTTCCAGGCAGAAGTTCAGGTACGCGGCGTTATCCAGTTTGCCGGCCAGGTAATCCTGGTAGAACTCATCGTTGCGCGTCTTGTACGCGACAGGGTCGAGAAAGCCGCGCTCGCAAAGGTAATCGCCCCAGGCGTGATCGCTGTCACCGCCCAGAAGGGTGTTGTCCAAATCGAATAAAGCCAGGCGCATTGCAGTTACCCGCTGAAAAGTCAGTAAAAAGGCCACAAGAATACGGTCTTTTGACAAGAGTGCACATAACACAGGAACCTTCGTTGCCGCCTTCACAACCTTTGTGGAACAATGCGGCGACATGCGTTTGCGAGGTTGTTGCCGTGATCGACCCCGATGGTTTTCGCCCTAATGTCGGGATCATTCTGACGAATGACGCCGGCCAGGTGCTATGGGCTCGCCGTATCAATCAAGATGCCTGGCAGTTTCCACAGGGAGGAATCAACCCCGAAGAGACGCCGGAAGACGCCTTGTACCGCGAGTTGAACGAAGAAGTGGGCCTGGAGCGCGAAGATGTTGAAATTCTCGCCTGCACCCGGGGCTGGTTGCGCTATCGTTTGCCGCAACGTCTGGTACGCACGCACAGCCAACCGCTGTGCATCGGCCAGAAACAGAAATGGTTTCTCCTGCGCCTGATCTCCAACGAGCAGCGGGTGCGGATGGATTTGACCGGTAAACCGGAATTCGATGGCTGGCGCTGGGTCAGCTATTGGTATCCGTTGGGCCAGGTGGTGACATTCAAGCGCGAGGTGTATCGACGCGCTCTCAAAGAGCTTGCCCCGCGCCTTTTAACGCGCGACTGACGACGGAGTTCGACCCCGAGCCATGCTCAATACGCTGCGCAAGATCGTCCAGGAAGTTAACTCCGCCAAGGATCTCAAGGCGGCGTTGGGGATTATTGTGTTACGCGTCAAAGAGGCCATGGGCAGCCAGGTCTGCTCGGTCTATCTGCTTGACCCGGAGACCAACCGTTTCGTGCTGATGGCCACCGAGGGCTTGAACAAGCGCTCGATCGGCAAGGTCAGCATGGCGCCCAATGAAGGTCTGGTCGGCCTGGTCGGCACGCGTGAAGAGCCCCTGAACCTCGAAAACGCCGCGGATCACCCGCGCTATCGCTACTTCGCCGAAACCGGTGAAGAGCGTTACGCTTCGTTCCTCGGCGCGCCGATCATCCATCACCGCCGCGTCGTCGGCGTGTTGGTCATCCAGCAAAAGGAGCGCCGCCAGTTCGATGAGGGTGAAGAAGCCTTCCTCGTGACCATGAGCGCGCAGCTCGCCGGGGTAATCGCCCATGCCGAGGCCACCGGTTCGATCCGTGGCCTGGGTCGCCAGGGCAAGGGCATCCAGGAAGCCAAGTTTGTCGGCGTTCCGGGGTCGCCGGGTGCGGCGGTCGGTACCGCGGTGGTCATGCTGCCACCGGCTGACCTGGACGTGGTGCCGGACAAGACCATCACCGACATCGACGCCGAACTCGGGCTGTTCAAAACCGCCATCGAAGGCGTGCGCGCCGACATGCGCACCTTGTCCGCCAAGCTCGCCACGCAATTGCGTCCGGAAGAGCGGGCGTTGTTCGATGTCTACCTGATGATGCTCGACGACGCCGCGCTGGGCAGCGAAGTAACCACCGTGATCAAGACCGGTCAGTGGGCCCAGGGTGCGCTGCGCCAGGTGGTCACCGATCACGTCAACCGTTTCGAATTGATGGACGACGCCTACCTGCGCGAACGCGCTTCGGACGTCAAGGACCTCGGCCGGCGCTTGCTGGCTTATTTGCAGGAAGAGCGCCAGCAAACCCTGGTCTACCCCGACAACACCATCCTGATCAGTGAAGAACTGACGCCGGCAATGCTCGGCGAGGTGCCGGAAGGCAAGCTGGCGGGTCTGGTTTCGGTACTCGGCTCCGGCAACTCCCACGTGGCGATCCTGGCGCGAGCCATGGGCATCCCGACGGTGATGGGTCTGGTCGACCTGCCGTATTCCAAGGTCGACGGCATCCAGATGATCGTCGATGGCTACCACGGCGAGGTCTACACCAACCCGAGTGACGTGCTGCGCAAGCAGTTCGCCGAAGTGGTCGAGGAAGAGAAACAACTGGCCCTCGGGCTCGATGCGCTGCGCGATCTGCCGTGTATCACCGTCGACGGCCACCGCATGCCGCTGTGGGTCAACACGGGCCTGCTGGCAGATGTGGCGCGGGCGCAGAAGCGCGGTGCCGAAGGCGTCGGGCTGTACCGCACCGAAGTGCCGTTCATGATCAACCAGCGCTTCCCGAGCGAAAAGGAACAGCTGGCGATCTACCGCGAGCAGCTCGCCGCTTTCCACCCGCAACCGGTGACCATGCGCACCCTGGACATCGGCGGCGACAAATCACTGTCGTACTTCCCGATCAAGGAAGACAACCCGTTCCTCGGCTGGCGCGGCATTCGTGTCACCCTCGACCACCCGGAAATCTTCCTGGTGCAGACCCGTGCCATGCTCAAGGCCAGCGAAGGCTTGAACAACCTGCGCATCCTGCTGCCGATGATCTCCGGCACCCATGAACTGGAAGAAGCCCTGCACTTGATCCACCGCGCTTGGGGTGAAGTGCGTGACGAAGGCTGCGACGTGCCGATGCCGCCGATTGGCGTGATGATCGAGATCCCGGCGGCGGTTTATCAGACCAAGGAACTGGCGCGGCAGGTGGACTTCCTCTCGGTGGGCTCCAACGACCTGACCCAGTACCTGCTGGCTGTGGACCGTAACAACCCGCGGGTCGCCGACCTCTACGATTACCTGCACCCGGCGGTGCTGCAGGCGTTGCAGAACGTGGTTCGCGATGCCCATGCCGAAGGCAAGCCGGTGAGTATTTGCGGTGAGATGGCCGGTGACCCGGCGGCGGCAGTGTTGTTGATGGCGATGGGCTTCGACAGCCTGTCGATGAACGCCACCAACTTGCCGAAGGTGAAGTGGATGCTGCGTCAGATCAACCTGAGCAAGGCCAAGGAGTTGCTGGCCGAGCTGATGACCATCGACAACCCGCAAGTTATCCACAGCTCGCTGCAACTGGCGCTGAAGAACCTCGGGCTGGCGCGGATGATCAATCCGGCGGCAATCAAGCCCCTCTAAGCCTGCACTGGCCCCTTCGCGAGCAAGCCCGCTCCCACATAGGATTTGTGACCGCCGCAAATCCCCTGTGGGAGCGGGCTTGCTCGCGAAGAGGGCCGGAAGGACAGCGCAAAACTAAATCCTTATTTCCACCTCCCCCAAATGCCCGCCATACGGCCCGAAACTCCTTTCGACCAGATGCCGCGACCCGTCCGCCTGCACAATCAGTGCAGTACTCGCCCGCGTCCCATAACTTTGGCTGGCAATGAATACACTCGACAGCAGCGTCTCGGTAGCCAATCCCACGCCGGTATCCGGCAGGTCGGCGAACGGCGCCGTCTGTGGATCGCCCAGTAACGCCAGCAACGCCTGGGGGTGCGGAGCATCCAGCACCTCCCTCAGCGCAGCCTTGGCCTTGAGCAGTTTTGGCCATGGAGTATCCAGCCCGGCATTCGACACCCCATAAATCCCAGGCTGCAGCATCACCGCCTCAGAATCCCGGGCATTGAAGTGCCAAAGCTCATTGCGATTGCCAATCAGCAGATTGAACCCGGCATATTCCAGCGAACGCCGGACAACATCGCCCAAATAGTCATCAATCGAGCTGCTGCCGCTGAGAAAACCTGCCACCAGTTCACCCCGCGACTTGCGCGCGGGTGGTTGGTGAGGATCGCGGATGTTGGTCAACGCGGCGAAGCGCCCGTTGGCGCCGACGCCAAGCCAGGTGCCACCGGCTTCAAGGTCGCGCCCTGCATGGACATGGGGCGCATCGGCCCACGACGCCAGCGGCAGGCTGGGGCGGGCGTAGAATTCATCGCGATTGGCGGCAACGACCAGCGGCTGGGCATGACCCGGTCGCCAGGCAAAAACAATCAGGCACATAAGGCAGTCCTTGGGTGTTTTTTGCCCACTCTACGCAGACATCGTCCGCTCTTCCATCGCCTCCAGTGGAGCTTGAGGCTATGCATCCGTTACCATGCCGCTCTTATTCGGGGAGGCGGCCATGGAATTTCTGCTCTATCTGGCGCTCGGCGCAGGTGCAGGCGTGCTGGCGGGGCTGTTTGGCGTGGGTGGCGGGATCATCATCGTCCCGGTGCTGGTGTTCAGTTTTACCTTGCAGGGTTTCGATCAGTCGATCCTGACTCACCTGGCGGTCGGTACATCCCTGGCAACCATTATCTTTACCTCGATCAACGCGGTGCGTGAGCATCATCGACGTGGCGCCGTGCGTTGGCCGATCTTCGTGTGGATGACCGTTGGCATTCTGATAGGCGCCGGTTTTGGTGCGTTGACCGCCGAGGCGATCTCCGGACCGAACCTGCAAAAAATCATTGGTGTGTTTGCCCTTGTTATCGCCGCGCAGCTGGCGCTGGACGTCAAACCCAAGGCCAGTCGAACCGTACCGGGCAAACTTGGCCTGACCCTGGCCGGCAGTGTGATTGGCTGGGCTTCGGCAATTTTCGGGATCGGCGGCGGTTCGCTGACCGTGCCATTCCTGACCTGGCGCAGTGTGCCGATGCAGCAGGCGGTGGCCACTTCATCCGCCTGCGGGCTGCCGATCGCTTTGGCCAGTGCATTAAGTTTCATGATTCTTGGCTGGCACGATCCGTTGCTGCCGGCCCATAGTCTCGGTTTCATCTATTTGCCGGCGTTGCTGGGCATTGCCCTGACCAGCATGGTTTTCGCCCGGTTCGGTGCACGATTGGCCCACAGGCTGTCACCGAAGTTGCTGAAAAGACTGTTTGCCGCTTTGCTGTTCTGCGTCGGCCTGAACTTCTTGCTCTGACGAATGCGCAATCCTGGCTTAATCCTGAGGTGGCAGCGTCGCCCGGGAATTTTTAGATTTGAACTCTAACGAGGAGTCGCAATGCTGCCTTACCCGCAGATCGACCCGGTGGCCTTGGCCATCGGTCCGCTGAAAATCCACTGGTACGGTCTGATGTACCTGATCGGCATCGGCGGCGCCTGGCTGTTGGCGTCCCGCCGCTTGAACCGTTTCGACCCGACCTGGACCAAGGAGAAACTCTCCGACATGGTGTTCTGGATGTCGATGGGGGTCATCGTCGGCGGCCGCCTCGGTTACGTGCTGTTCTACGATCTGAGCGCCTACCTGGCCAATCCGATGCTGATTTTCGAAGTGTGGAAGGGCGGCATGTCGTTCCACGGCGGTTTCATCGGCGTGATGCTCGCAGCATTGTGGTTCGGTAAAAAGAACAACAAGTCGTTTTTCCAGCTGATGGACTTCGTCGCGCCGATGGTGCCGATCGGGCTGGGTGCAGGACGTATCGGTAACTTCATTAACGCCGAGTTGTGGGGCAAGGCGACGGACGTGCCCTGGGCGATGGTCTTCCCGCCGTTCAGCGATCCGGCGCAGTTGCCGCGTCATCCGTCGCAGTTGTATCAGTTCGCCCTGGAAGGCGTGGCATTGTTCCTGATTCTGTGGCTGTTCTCGCGCAAGCCGCGGCCAACCATGGCGGTATCCGGGATGTTCGCGCTGTTCTACGGCATCTTCCGTTTCATCGTCGAATTTGTCCGCGTACCGGACGCGCAACTGGGCTATCTGGCCTGGAACTGGCTGACCATGGGGCAGGTGCTGTGCGTGCCGATGATCGTCGGTGGTCTGTTCCTGATCTGGCTGGCGTACCACCGCGCTCCGGCAACTCCAGCGCCAGCCGTATAAATTCGAAGCCCGGGTCACCACCCGGGATTCAAGGACACAGGTAACTCATGAAGCAATATCTCGAACTGGTCGCCCACGTCATCAACAATGGCACCAAGCAGGCCAACCGCACCGGTGTGAACACCATCAGCTTTCCCGGCGCGATGCTGCGTTATGACCTGCAGGAAGGCTTTCCGGCGATTACCACGCGCAAAATGGCGTTCAAATCCGCCATCGGCGAGATGTGCGGATTCCTGCGTGGCGTGAACAACGCTGCCGAATTCCGCGCCCTGGGCTGCAAGGTATGGGACCAGAACGCCAACGAAAACGCGCAGTGGCTGGCCAACCCGTTCCGTCAGGGCGCCGACGACCTCGGTGAGATCTACGGCGTGCAATGGCGCAAATGGCCGGCGTACAAGCAGATTCCGCTCAGCAACCAGGCGGCTATCGAGCAGACCCTGCAGCAAGGCTACCGTCAGATTGCCGAAGGCGAGGAAGATGGTCAGGCCTACGTGGTGTTGTATAAAGCCATCGACCAGGTGCGCCAGTGCGTCGACACCATCATCAAGGACCCGGGCAGCCGGCGTATTCTGTTCCACGGCTGGAACTGCGCCCAACTCGATGAAATGGCCCTGCCGCCGTGCCACCTGCTGTACCAGTTCCACCCGAACGTAGAAACGAAGGAAATTTCCCTGACCCTCTACATTCGCTCCAATGACCTGGGCCTGGGCACGCCGTTCAACCTGACTGAAGGCGCCGCGCTGCTGAGCCTGATCGGCCGCCTGACCGGCTATACACCGCGCTGGTTCACCTACTTCATCGGTGATGCCCACGTTTATGAGAATCACCTGGACATGCTTAACGAACAGCTCAAGCGCGAGCCGTTCCCGATGCCGAAGCTGGTGATTTCCGAGCGTGTGCCGGAGTTTGCCAAGACTGGGGTGTACCAGCCGGAGTGGTTGGAACTGATCGAACCGGGTGACTTCTCGCTCGAGGGTTACCAGCACCACGCGCCAATGACCGCGCCGATGGCGGTCTAAAGGCCTGCCATTGAACCAATGTGGGAGCGGGCTTGCTCGCGAAGAGGCCGTGTCAGTCGATAGAGATGTTGACTGACCGACCGCTTTCGCGAGCAAGCCCGCTCCCACATTTGGTTTTGCGCGGTTTTTAGTGGCCGTGACTGCGACCGACATGGGAATGCTCCACCTCGGTTGCCACAACCGCGCCACTCACTTCCAGCTGCTGCAAAATCCCGCACTGATCGATATTCGGCCCTTCGCTGCAGCGTTGGCGCAGGTCGAGCAGTTGTGTCTGCAAGGCCAGCAAGCCGTCGATTCGAGCTTTCACATGGTGAATATGCTCGTCGATCAGCGCATTGACGCTCTCGCACTGATCCTGCGGGCTGTCGCGAAAGGCCAGCAGGCTGCGGATTTCTTCCAGGGTCATATCGAGGGTGCGGCAATTGCGGATGAAGGTCAGGCGCTCGGCGTGGGCCTGGGTATAAACCCGATAATTGCCATCGCTACGGGCAGGCAGTGGCAACAGGCCTTCGCGCTCGTAATAGCGGATGGTTTCCACGGCACAATCGGTGAGTTTTGCCAGCTCTCCAATCTTCATCCTGACAATCTCCAAATAGGTGCTTGACCCTATAGTGGCTACAGGGTCTTAACTAGGCAACAGGCACTCTTATGGACACGACCAATGAGCGATTCCCTGCACTCCCACAAATCCGGGGCTGATCACGATAACAGCCACAAGCTGCAAGCAGTGCAAACGCACGACCATGGCGGTCACGGCGACTCCTGCTGTTCATCCAAAATGACGGCGCCTGCTCTGGTCAAATTGAGCGAGACGCCAACGGTTGGGGCTCGACTGAGTAGTTTTCGCATTGAGGCGATGGACTGCCCAACGGAACAGACGCTGATTCAGGCCAAGCTAAGCAAACTGACCGGCGTGCAGCAGTTGGAGTTCAATCTGATCAATCGGGTGCTTGGGGTGACCCACGATTTGCCCGGCACCGAACCCATCGTCGAGGCGATCAAGTCCCTCGGCATGCACGCAGAACCATTGGAAGAGGGTGTTGAAACACTCGCGCCGACACCGGGTAAAAAGCCGTGGTGGCCATTGGCGGTGTCCGGTGTCGGCGCATTGCTGGCCGAAGTCATTCATTTCACATCCGCCGCGCCAGACTGGGTAGTAGCGATCGTCGCGCTGGTTTCGATTCTCAGTGGCGGCCTTGGCACCTACAAAAAGGGCTGGATCGCGCTAAAAAACCTTAACCTGAATATCAATGCGCTGATGAGTATCGCCGTAACCGGCGCGATCCTGATTGGCCAGTGGCCGGAAGCGGCGATGGTCATGTTTCTGTTCACGGTGGCCGAGTTGATCGAGGCCAAATCCCTGGACCGTGCGCGCAATGCCATCAGTGGGCTGATGCAGATGACCCCGGAGCAGGCAACGGTGCTGCAGGCCGATGGCAGCTGGGTGGCCCGCGATGTAAAGACCATTGAGCTTGGGGCGCGGGTGCGGGTTCGTCCCGGCGAGCGCATCGGCCTGGACGGCGAGGTGATCGCGGGCAACTCGACGATTGATCAGGCACCGATCACTGGCGAGAGCCTGCCGGTGGAGAAAACCATTGGCGACAAAGTGTTCGCCGGCACCATCAACCAGGCCGGTTCCCTGGAATATACGGTGACCGCTGCCGCCAACAATTCGACTCTGGCGCGCATCATTCATGCCGTCGAGCAGGCCCAGGGTGCCCGGGCGCCAACCCAGCGTTTCGTGGACAGCTTCTCGAAAATCTATACCCCCGCAGTGTTCATCCTGGCGCTGGCGGTTGCGGTGATCCCACCGCTGTTTATGGGCGCTCTGTGGTTCGACTGGATCTACCGGGCGCTGGTGTTGCTGGTGGTTGCTTGCCCATGTGCACTGGTGATTTCGACCCCGGTCACCATCGTCAGCGGTCTCGCAGCCGCTGCGCGCAAGGGTATTCTGGTGAAAGGCGGTGTGTACCTGGAGGGTGGTTACAAGCTCGACTACCTGGCCCTGGACAAGACCGGAACGATCACCCATGGCAAGCCGGTGCAGACCGATTACCTGTCACTCGACCCGACCGCCGACGAATTGGCCCCGGCCATTGCCGCCGCGCTGGCCGGACGTTCTGATCACCCGGTTTCGCTGGCGATCGCCAACGCGGCTGTGGATAAACAATTCACGCCGCTGATTGTGGATAACTTTGCCGCGCTGGGCGGGCGTGGCGTGCGTGGCGAGATCGATGGCCAGCTCTACCACCTGGGCAATCACCGTCTGGTGGAAGAGCTGGGGCTGTGCTCGCCGGTGCTGGAAGAAAAACTGTTCGCTCTGGAAAAACAGGGCAAGTCGGTGGTGCTGCTGCTCGACCAGTCCGGCCCGTTGGCACTGTTTGCCGTGGCCGATACGGTGAAGGAGTCCAGCCGCGAGGCGATCCGGCAATTGCATGAGCTGGGTATCAAAACTCTGATGCTCACTGGTGATAACGTCCACACCGCCCAGGCGATCGCTGCGCAAGTGGGCATTGACGAGGCCAGGGGCGACCTGTTGCCGGGCGACAAACTACAGGCAATCGAGGCCCTGTACGCCAAGGGCCATCGGGTGGGTATGGTCGGTGACGGCATCAACGATGCCCCGGCATTGGCGCGATCGGAAATCGGTTTCGCCATGGCCGCAGCGGGCACCGATACAGCGATCGAAACCGCCGATGTCGCCTTGATGGACGATGATCTGCGCAAAATCCCCGGTTTTATTCGTTTGTCGCGGCAGACCTCGAGCATCCTCAAACAAAACATTGCCTTGGCATTGATCATCAAAGCGATCTTTCTTGGGGTAACCTTCGCTGGGGTCGCTACCATGTGGATGGCGGTGTTCGCCGATATGGGCGTGAGCCTGTTGGTGGTGTTCAACGGCTTGCGCTTGCTGCGCAAATAGAAGAAGAGGGACAGGCGTGCTGAGTGCCGAGTTGAAGGCGTTTTACATGGTTGCCCGCCTGGGCAGTATTACCCAGGCGGCCAAGAAACTCGGCCTGAGCCAACCGACGGTGACGACGCAGATTCGCAATCTCGAAAGTCAGTACTCGGTTGAACTGTTCTACCGCGGGGGTCGCCGCCTCAGTGTCAGCGATGAAGGTGCCCGGCTGCTGCCGATGGTCAAGGTGCTGATGCAGCAGGAGGCCGACATTGAGTTTTTTCTGCGCAATTGCGGGCAGGTGCAGGGCACCTTGCGCATCGCGGCCACGGCGCCGTATTACATCCTCGACCTGGTGAAAACCTTTCGCGAGCGCCTGCCGCAGGTGGAAGTTTCGGTGGAAATCGGTAACTCCCAGCAGGTACTTGAAGCGTTGGAGGATTACCGTGTCGATGTCGCGGCTTCATCGCAGTTGTTGGAAGATGCGCGACTGGTTCGCCGGGTGCTTGGCAGCGACCCGCTGGTGCTGGCGGTGCATCGCAATCATCCGCTGGCGCTTCACGAGCATGTGCCGCTCAACGCGTTGGCCGGCCATACCCTGTTGATGCGCGAATCGGGCTCGACCACTCGGCGGCTGACTGAGGAGTTGCTGGCCAGCGCCGGGGTGAGTTTCGGGCCGTTGCTGGAGATCGGCAGTCGTGAATCTATCCGTGAAGCGGTGTTGCGCAACATCGGCATCAGCATCATCGCCCGCCAGGAAGTCCCCCATGATCCGCAACTGCGCGTGCTGACTATCGAAAATGCACCACAGATTCCTGAATACCTGTACTGCCTCAAGGAGCGCAAAGGCGCGCGTTTGCCGGCGGCGTTTCTTGGGTTGGCGCAGGAAATGTCCCCGGCATAGGGCGTGCTGTGACTCTGCCGACCTCTTCGCGAGCAAGCCCACAGGGGAACGCGGTCAATTGTGGGAGCGAGCCTGCTCGCGATGGGGGCAGCCCGGGCAACCAAAATCCCTGAATACCACTATCGGCAGTTTTTGCCCTACTGCCACATGACGGACTCATTACATCCCTAGGATGGCCTTCATCCGCTAGATGAGGCCCGTCCATGAACAGCTCGATCGCAACTGCCCTGACCAACCCTGGCGCGCCGATGAAGGTGCGCGGCGTGCAGAAACGCTTCGGCGCCTTCACCGCACTGGATAACGTTTCCCTCGACGTCGCGGCCGGTGAGCTGGTGTGTCTGCTCGGCCCGTCCGGCTGTGGCAAAACCACCTTGCTGCGCTGCATCGCCGGTCTCGAAAAACAAGACAGCGGCGAGTTGTACCTGGGCGATCGTGATGTTTCTCACCTGGCCCCCCAGGCCCGGGACTACGGGATCCTGTTTCAGTCCTATGCGCTGTTCCCCAACCTTACCGTTGAAGCGAACATTGCCTACGGCCTCGCCGGCAGTGGCCGCGATGAAGTTCGCCGTCGTGTCGGTCAGATGCTCGAACTGGTCGGCCTGACCGGCAGCGAGAAGAAGTACCCGGGCCAGTTGTCCGGCGGTCAACAGCAGCGGGTGGCATTGGCCCGTGCCCTGGCGCCGGCACCGTCATTGTTGCTGCTGGACGAGCCAATGTCCGCCCTCGATGCGCGAGTGCGCGAGCATCTGTGCACGGAACTGCGCCAGCTGCAGCGCAGCCTCGGCATCACCACCCTGATGGTCACCCACAATCAGGACGAGGCCATGCTGATGGCGGACCGCATCGCCGTGATGAACAACGGCAAGGTCGAGCAGTACGCCACGCCACAGGAGATCTACAACCGCCCGGCCACGCCCTTTGTCGCGGAGTTCGTCGGTCAGGGCAACTGGCTCCCATTCCACAGCAGCAGCGACAGCCACGCGCAGGTCGGCGGGATGCACATGCGCCTGGCCGATGGCAGCGCCAGGACCGCGTCAGGCCGGTTGTTCTGCCGCCCCGAAGCGATCAACGTCAATCCGCTGGTGCATGAGGAAAACCTGTTCCCGGCCAAGGTTCGCGAAATCACCTTCCTGGGCAACCGTTGCCGCATGAGTTTCGAACTCGATCAACTGCCGGGCCATGCACTGCTGGCTGAACTGGCGCCTGAAGCCATGCCGCGTCTGGGGGCGCAGCAGATCATGGTCGCGTTGCCACCGCGCAGCCTGCAGGTGTTCGCCTGATGAGCGCGAACATGGCGCTGCCGCTGCCAGGCAAGCAGGTTCGGCAGATCTCCCATGCCGAGATCGGTGATCGTCTGTTCGTGGTCGGCGGCAAGGTGCTCCTGCTGGTGTTGCTGGGTTTCGCCGTGTTGATGCCGTTGCTGGCGATCTTCTGGCGCGGGTTCAGCGCCGAAGCCGGGCAGGGTGGGGGGTGGATCGCGGCGCGGGAGTTGGTGACCAGTGAGAACTTCCACTGGTTACTGGGCAATAGCCTGAAGGTTTCCCTCAGCGTGGCGGCTATTGTCGTACCGCTGGCCTATCTGTTTGCCTACGCCTTGCAACGCACTTTGATCCCGGCGAAGGGTATCTGGCGTGGTATCTCGCTGCTGCCCTTGATGGCGCCATCGATGCTGCCGGGGATCGCGTTGGTTTATCTGTTCGGCAACCAGGGCATGTTGCGTGGCCTGCTCTCGGACAATATCTACGGCTTCTGGGGCATCGTACTCGGCGAAGTCATCTACACCTTCCCACACGCCCTGATGATTCTTCTTTCTGCGTTGTCCCTGGCGGATGCGCGGTTGTTCGATGCCGCCTCCAGCATGGGCGCCAGTCCGGCGAAAGCCTTCCGCAGCATCACCTGGCCGGCGACCCGCCAGGCAGTATTCGCTGCGTTCTGTCTGGTGTTCACCCTGACCATTACCGATTTCGGTGTGCCTGTGGTGGTCGGTGGCGATTATCAAGTCCTGGCGCTGGAAGCCTACAAGGCTGTGGTCGGCCAGCAGCAATTCGGTCGCGGTGCGTTGATCGGCATGGTGTTGCTGCTGCCTGCGCTGTTCAGCTTTGGCGTCGACGCCTGGTTGCGTCGACGTCATGGCGACTCCATGAGTGGTCGTGCCCAGGTGTTCCAGCCAGCACCGTCGAAGCTGCGCGACGGTTGCTACCTGGCCATCGTCCTGTTGATCTGCGCTGCACTGCTGCTGGTGTTCGGCATGGCGGTGTTCTCCTCGCTGGTGAAGTTCTGGCCGTACAACCTGTCGCTTTCGCTCAACCATTACCAGTTCAACGAAACCGCCGGTGGTGGCTGGCTGGCCTACAGCAACAGCTTGAAGATGGCACTGGGTACAGCGTTGATTGGCAGCCTGCTGATCTTCACCGGTGCGTACCTGATGGAAAAAACCAAGGGCCAGCGCGGACTGAACATGGCCCTGCGCATGCTCAGTTTCATCCCGATGGCGGTGCCGGGACTGGTGCTGGGGCTGGGTTACGTTTTCTTCTTCAACCTCACCGGCAATCCGTTGCACGTGCTCTACGGCACCATGACCCTGCTGATTGTCTGCACCATCGCGCACTACCTGACCACCGCACAAATGACTGCCACCACCGCGCTGCGTCAACTCGATGCGGAGTTCGAAGCCGCCGCGCTGTCGCTTAAGGCGCCACTGTACCGGCACTACCTGCGGGTCACCGTGCCGATCTGCCTGCCGGCTCTGCTGGACATCGTGCGTTATTTGTTCGTCTCGGCCATGACCACTGTCTCGGCGGCGATCTTCCTCTACAGCCCCGACACCATCCTCGCGGCGGTGGCGGTGCTGAACATGGACGACGCCGGCAACGTCGGCGGCGCGGCAGCGATGTCGACCCTGATTCTGTTCACCTCGGCGGGTGTGTCCCTGCTGCTGGCCTGGGCTTCGCGCGGCTTGCTGCGCCGCTCCCAGGCCTGGCGGCAGACCGCACCCGGTCATTGATTCGCTGCTCCTCAAAAAAACCCTTCAACTCAAAAACAGGAAAAGATCATGTTCAAGCCCCTGGCCCTGGCCGCTGCTGTCCTCACCGCTTTCAGCCTGAACGCCTTCGCAGCGAAAACCGAGTTGACGGTGTACACCGCCCTCGAAGCCGAACAACTGAAGACCTATAAAGCCGCCTTCGAGAAAACCAACCCCGACGTCGAAATCAAGTGGGTGCGTGATTCCACCGGGATCATCACCGCCAAGCTGCTGGCCGAAAAAGACCGCCCGCAAGCCGATGCCGTCTGGGGCCTGGCCGCTTCGAGCCTGGCGATCCTCGATCAGCAAGGCATGCTGCAAACCTACGCGCCGAAGGATCTGGGCAAGATCGGCGGCAACTACCGCGACGCCGCCAACCCGCCAGCCTGGGTCGGCATGGACGTCTGGGCCGCGACTATTTGCTTCAATACCGTTGAAGCCGAGAAGCAGGGCCTGACCAAGCCGGTGAGCTGGCAAGACCTGACCAAGCCTGAGTACAAAGGCAAGATCGTCATGCCGAACCCGGCTTCGTCCGGTACCGGTTTCCTTGACGTCAGCGCCTGGCTGCAAACCTTCGGCGAGAAGCAGGGCTGGCAGTACATGGACGAACTGCACCAGAACATCGGCCAGTACGTTCACTCCGGCTCCAAGCCCTGCAAGCTGGCGGCCGCCGGCGAATTCCCGATCGGTATTTCCTTCGAGTACCCGGCCGTTCAACTCAAGCGCCAGGGTGCGCCGCTGGACATCATCCTGCCGAAAGAGGGCTTGGGCTGGGAGATCGAAGCGACTGCCGTGATCAAGGGTACAGCTCACGAAGAAGCGGCGAAGAAACTGGCTGACTTCTCGGCAAGTCCCGAGGCGATGGAGTTGTACAAGGAAAACTTCGCTGTCCTTGCTCAGCCTGGTATCGCCAAGCCGCAGACCGAGTTGCCGGCTGACTATGAGCAGCGCCTGATCAAAAACGACTTTGCCTGGGCTTCGAAAAATCGCGACCAAATCCTGAGCGAATGGCGCAAGCGCTATGACGGCAAGTCCGAGAAAGTGGCGGCCAAGTAAATCTTCATCGGCTGAGATGGCCCCTTCGCGAGCAAGCCCGCTCCCACAGTAGATCTCCAGTGGAAGGAGACCCGGGGGTCGCACCAGGCAAATGTGGGAGCGGGCTTGCCCGCGAAGGCGGCTTCGAATTCAGGACAAATCTTCATGACACAACACACCGACATGCTGATCGTCGGCGCCGGCATCCTGGGTTTATCCCACGCCTATGCCGCCGCCAAACGCGGTCTGAAAGTCACGGTTTTCGAGCGCAGCACTACGCCCTTGGGCGCCTCTGTGCGCAACTTCGGCCAGGCACTGGTCACCGGCCAGCCGCCGGGACCGATGCTGGAACTGGCCCGTGCCAGCCGTGAAATCTGGGGCCAATGGGCACAGCTCGCCGGCCTGCAACTCAAGCGCAACGGTTCCTATCTGTTCGCTCGCAGCGAAGCCGAAGAACAACTGTTGGAGGCTTTCTGTGCCGGCCGAGCGGTGGAACACGGTTACAACGTGGACCTGCTGCGTGGCGCCGCCTTGCAGGATTTGTACAGCGGCCAGTTCCGTCATCATCGCGCCGCCTTGCACGGCATGGACGACCAGCAACTTTATTCCCGCGAAGCGATCCCGGCATTGATCGACTACCTGCGTCGCGAAATGGGTGTCGAGTTTCATTTTTCGACTCTGGTGCGCGACATCGAACCGGGCCGTCTGCACAGCACCGCCGGCACATTCCATGGCGGGCAAATCATTGTCTGTTCCGGCCACGATTATCAGACCTTGCTCGCCGAGCAGATCGCCGAGTTGAACCCGCAAATCTGCCGTCTGCAAATGCTTCGCGCCCGTCCACAAATCAACCTGAACCTGCAGCACGCCCTGCTTACGGGGTTGAGCTGCGTGCATTACGGGGCATTTGCCGATCTGCCGGAAGCTGCGGCAGTACAGGCTGAAATTCTGCGCGATGCAGCGCATTTGCATGAAAACGGCATTCACCTGCTGATCAGCCCGACGCCTTATGGCGAGTTGATCATCGGCGACTCCCACCATTACGCCAGTGATACTTCCCCATTCAATGCCGAGCAGGTCGATGACTGGATGATTGAGTTGGCCGAGCAAACGTTGGGCTGCAAGGTGCAAGTGGTCGAGCGCTGGCAGGGAGTCTATGGTTCACGGGGGCCGGGGCCTTTTTCGTTCTTGCGTCCGGCGCCAGGCGTGAGTGTGGCACTAATGCACACGGGCGTGGGCATGAGCGTCGGGCCGGCGATGGCCGAGCAAAACGTAGCCACTGTTTTGGGAGAAATCTGATGGAGCGCAGCGAGCAAGTGATTGCCGAAGTGTTCGGTTTGTACGAGCGCTTTGGCGACAGCGATTACATCGGTGAGCCGGTATCGCAGATCGAGCACATGTCCCAAGCCGCGCAACTGGCCATGGCCGAAGGCTACGATGATGAAGTGGTGTTGGCGGCATTTTTTCACGACATCGGGCATATTTGCGCCGAAAGCGCCGAGAACATGGGCGGCTTTGGCGTGGTCAGCCATGAGCGGCTGGGTGCCGATTACCTGCGCCGCGCAGGTTTCAGCGAACGCATGGCAAGACTGGTGGAGTATCACGTCCAGGCCAAGCGTTATTTGACGTTGAAAGAGCCTGGGTACTACCAGCGCCTGAGCGAAGCCAGTCGCCGCACCCTGGAATATCAGGGCGGGGTGATGACGGCGGTCGAGGCACAAGCTTTCGAGCAGGATCCTTTGTGTGCCGTGAGTTTGCGCATGCGTCACTGGGATGAACTGGCCAAGGAAATGCGCGTGCCGGTCATTGATCTGCAGATCCTCAAGCAAAAGGCCGCTGGCCTGTTATCTCGTCAAGTGAGCTGAGTATCACAGTGGGCGCAGCGCATTCGGTGCGCCCGGATTCTTCGTCGGATGC
Source organism: Pseudomonas sp. PDM31 (assembly GCF_019218965.1). Taxonomy (NCBI): domain Bacteria; kingdom Pseudomonadati; phylum Pseudomonadota; class Gammaproteobacteria; order Pseudomonadales; family Pseudomonadaceae; genus Pseudomonas; species Pseudomonas sp. PDM31. The sequence continues at coordinate 120,790 of NZ_JAHUWS010000004.1, forward strand.
AACCTCATTTTGCATCCATGAGCTAGCGTAGTAGCAGTACCGCCGAGCCTTGAAATTAGTCCTTAGCCCCCTATCCATGTTTTACTTGAACGTTCATTCAAGTTAAACCGGTGGTTCGCCGCCCGCTCACAACAGGAGGCTTGCCTTTGCTGAGTCCGATTTTCACAGCCACGTTTCTACCCTTCGAGGTGCACCGTTCATGAGTGCATCCCCCACCCCTGCAAGCGGCCTGGTCCGCATGAATCCGCCGGTTTTCTACTTCGCGGCGAGTTTCATTCTGTTATTTGGCGTTGTGGTCATCGCCATGCCCGAACAGGCTGGAGCCTGGTTACTGGCGGCGCAAAACTGGGCGGCCAACACGGTCGGCTGGTATTACCTGCTGGCGATGACCCTGTATCTGGTCTTCGTGGTGGTCACCGCCTTGTCCGGCTACGGCAAGATCAAGCTCGGTGCCGACCACGACGAACCCGAGTTCAGTTATCTGTCGTGGGCCGGCATGCTGTTCGCCGCCGGTATCAGCATCACCCTGTTTTTCTTCTGTGTGTCCGAGCCGCTGACCCACATGCTCCAGCCGCCCCAAGGCGAAGCCGGTACGGCGGACGCGGCGCGCCAGGCGATGCAGATCCTGTTTCTACACTGGGGCCTGCATGGCTGGGGTGTATTTGCCTTTGTCGGCATGGCGCTGGCCTACTTCGCCTACCGCCACAATCTGCCTCTGGCCCTGCGTTCGGCGCTGTATCCGCTGATCGGCAAGCGCATCAATGGCCCTATCGGTTATGCGGTGGATGGCTTTGGCATCATCGCCACGGTGTTCGGCCTCGGCGCCGACATGGGTTTTGGTGTGTTGCACCTCAACTCGGGCCTGGACTACCTGTTCGGCATCGCCCACACCCAGTGGATACAGGTCGGCCTGATCACGCTGATGATGGGCGCGGCGATTATCGTCGCGGTGTCCGGTGTCGATAAGGGTGTGCGGGTCATGTCCGACATCAACATGCTGCTGGCCTGCGCGCTGCTGCTGTTCGTGTTGTTCGCAGGTCCCACCCAGCACCTGCTCAATACCTTGATCCAGAACCTCGGCGATTACCTCGGCGCCTTGCCGATGAAGAGTTTCGACCTGTATGCCTATGACAAACCCAGCGACTGGCTGGGCGGCTGGACCGTGTTCTACTGGGCCTGGTGGATCGCCTGGTCGCCTTTCGTGGGCTTGTTCATCGCACGGATTTCCCGTGGCCGGACCATCCGCGAGTTCGTCTTCGGCGTGTTGCTGATTCCACTCGGCTTCACCCTGGCGTGGATGTCGATTTTCGGTAACAGCGCCATCGACCAGGTACTCAACCACGGCATGAGCGCACTCGGAATGTCGGCCATCGACAACCCGTCGATGACCCTGTATCTGCTGCTCGAGACGTACCCGTGGAGTAAGACCGTGATCGCGGTCACGGTGTTTATCAGCTTCGTGTTCTTCGTGACGTCAGCCGATTCCGGCACCGTGGTGCTGTCGACGCTTTCCGCCAAGGGCGGCAGTCCTGATGAAGATGGACCGAAGTGGCTGCGGGTGTTCTGGGGCGTGATGACCGCTCTGGTGACCAGTGCGTTGCTGTTTTCCGGCAGCATCGATGCGTTGAAGTCTGCGGTGGTGCTGACCTCTCTACCGTTCTCGCTGATTTTGCTGTTGATGATGTGGGGGCTGCACAAGGCCTTCTACCTGGAATCACAGAAGCAGATCGCACAGATGCATTCCCTGGCACCGGTCTCGGGATCCCGGCGTGGCAAGGGCGGCTGGCGTCAGCGTCTGAGTCAGGCAGTGCACTTCCCCTCTCGGGATGAGGTCTATCGCTTCCTGGATACGACGGTGCGCCCGGCGATTGAGGAAGTGTCTGCCGTGTTCATCGAAAAGGGTTTGCACGTAGCGACTCACCCGGACCCGACCAATGACAGCGTCAGCCTGGAAATCGGTCATGGCGATCAGCATCCGTTCGTTTATCAGGTGCAGATGCGCGGCTACTTCACGCCGTCCTTCGCCCGCGGCGGCATGGGCTCCAAGCAACTGAACAACCGCCGCTACTACCGGGCGGAGGTGCATTTGAGCGAGGGCAGTCAGGACTACGATCTGGTGGGCTACACCAAGGAACAGATCATCAACGATATCCTCGATCAGTACGAACGGCACATGCAGTTCCTGCATCTGGTGCGCTGACCAGAACGGTGACGCCGAGGCGCTTTCAGGTCTCGGCGCTGATCGGCAAAAGTGTCGCCCACTTGCGTCAGTTCAGTGCGCGAGCCCGGCCTGCCTGCGCAGATACGGTGAACAAGGAAGTCGCCATCGATGGCGCGGTCTCGGTGTTGGGTGCAGAGGTTTACGCGGGGGAGGTATTTGCGGACTCGTTTGAAAATAAAAAATGAAACGTTTCAGCAATTAGTCGAATTCAGGGTTTTCTGGCGTTTGTCCAAGCGTATGCTTGGCGACTGGCGAAGCAGTCGATACCAGATTCAAGACCGACAAGAGAGGATTCGATGACCTACACCGCTGCCGAAAACCGCTACGACTCCATCCCTTACCGCCGCGTGGGCCGCAGTGGGCTGGTGCTGCCGGCGCTGTCCCTGGGCCTGTGGCACAACTTCGGCGACAGCACGCCGATCGACACACAGCGCGCGCTGTTACGTACAGCGTTCGATCTGGGGATTAACCATTTTGATCTGGCCAACAACTATGGCCCGCCATATGGCAGTGCCGAGATCAATTTCGGCCGATTGCTACGCGAAGATTTCAAGCAGTACCGCGACGAATTGATCATCTCCAGCAAGGCCGGTTGGGACATGTGGCCCGGGCCTTATGGGCAGGGCGGCGGGTCGCGCAAGTACGTGCTGGCCAGTCTCGACCAGAGCTTGCAACGCCTGGGCGTGGACTACGTGGACATCTTCTACTCCCACCGCTTCGATCCCGACACCCCGCTGGAGGAAACCGCCAGCGCACTGGCTACCGCGGTACAGCAGGGCAAGGCGTTGTATATCGGCATCTCGTCCTATTCCGGAGTCAAGACCCGTGAAATGGCGGCGCTGCTCAAAGAGTGGAAAGTGCCGTTGTTGATTCACCAACCGGCCTACAACCTGCTCAATCGCTGGGTGGAAAAGGACCTGCTGGATACGACCGACGAGCTCGGCACGGGGGTGATTGCCTTTACCCCACTGGCTCAGGGTTTACTGACTGACAAGTACCTCAATGGCGTGCCGGCGGATGCGCGGGTCAACCGTCCGGGCGGTGGTTCGTTGCAGTCATCGCATTTGTCCGAGGCCAACATTGCCCAAGTGCGGGCACTCAACGAGATCGCCAGGCGTCGTGGCCAGAGCCTGGCACAACTGGCGCTGGCCTGGACGTTGCGCGATGCGCGGGTCACCTCGGCATTGATCGGTGCGAGCCGGCCGGAGCAGATTATCGAGAACGTAGGGGCGTTGAAGAATTTGAGCTTCAGTGCTGAGGAGCTGGCGGAGATTGACCGGTTTGCCCAGGAGGGCGGGATTAATCTGTGGGAGAAACCTTCGACAGCTGAGTAGGGGGTTGGCGCCAGATATTCTGGCGCCTGCGCTGGCCCCTTCGCGGGCAAGCCCGCTCCCACAGGTTTCTCGGGTGGACTCAGAGCTTGGTCAACACACGGCCACTGTGGGAGCGGGCTTGCCCGCGAAGGGGCCAGCGCAGGCACTACAAATTCCGCGGGCTCAGCGAAAGAAAGGCACATCCCCCAACACCGTCGCCCGCTGCATTACTCGCCGGGCCGGGCGGTAGTCATCCACCGCGTAATGCTGAGTCACGCGGTTATCCCAGAACGCGATGTCGTCCTGCTGCCAGCGCCAGCGAATGGTGAATTCCGGCCGAGTCGTATGGGCGAACAGGAACTTCAGGATCGCCTCACTCTCGGTTTCCGACAGCTCGTTGATCTTCGAGGTGAAGCCCTCGTTGATGAACAACGAACGGCGCCCGCTCACCGGATGCGTACGAATCACCGGGTGCGATAACGGCGGATTCTTGCGCCGCGCCTCCTCCCACTGGCCCAGCGCTTCAGGTGTATTGCCATAGCGCTCCAGCGGGAACGAGCGGGCGAAGTCGTGGGTGGCGGTCAGCCCTTCAAGCAAGGTTTTCATCGGTGCTGACAACGCCTCGTATGCAGCGATTCCGCTGGCCCACAGCGTATCGCCACCAAACTCCGGCAATAGCTTGGCACTGAGCACCGCTCCCATGGCCGGCGTTGGCAGGAAGGTCACGTCGGTGTGCCAGATTGCGTTGTCGCGCACGTCGGTGACGGCGGTGTCGAGAATCAGAACTTCCGGCTGCTCCGGCACGTTCGGGTAGATCGGGTGAATGTGCAGATCGCCGAAATACGAGGCGAAGCGTGCCTGCTGCTGCGGCGTGATTGGCTGGTCGCGCAAGAACAGCACCTGGTGCTTGAGCAGCGCCTGCTCGATGACATCGCGTTGTTCCAGGTTCAGCGGCTGGCTGATGTCGATGCCGCTGATCTGGGCGCCGAGGGCAGAACTCAAGGGGGTGATGGTCAGTTGACTCATGGTGATTCTCTTCAATTCGGCTCGCAGAGCTGTTTGTGGGAGCGGGCTTGCTCGCGAATGCGGTTTGTCAGGCAACATTACTGTGATTGATACACCGCCTTCGCGAGCAAGCCCGCTCCCCCATGATTCTTTAGTGGGCCTGGCCGTGCCATGGCACCAGTTTGCGTTGCAGGGCGCGCAGGCCCATTTCCATGGCGAAGGCGATCAGCGCAATCACCAGAATCCCCAGCACCACCACATCGGTGACCAGGAACTGTGCAGCGGACTGCACCATGAAGCCCAGGCCGCTGGTGGCAGCGATCAATTCGGCGGCGACCAGGGTCGACCAACCTACACCCAGACCAATGCGCACACCGGTCAAAATGTCCGGCAAGGCACTGGGCAGAATCACATGACGAATCAACTGCGCACGGGTCGCACCCAGCGACTGCGCAGCACGCAGTTTCGCCGGGTCAACGGTGCGCACGCCGGTTGCCGTGGCGATGGCTATCGGGGCGAAAATCGCCAGGTAGATCAGCAAGACTTTCGACAGCTCGCCGATGCCGCACCAGATCACAATCAGCGGCAGATAGGCCAGCGGTGGAATCGGGCGGTAGAACTCGATCAGCGGGTCGAGCACACCACGGGCGATACGGTTGGCACCGATGGCAATCCCCACCGGCACTGCCGTCAATACGGCAAAACCCAGGCCCAGGCCGATGCGGCTGAGGCTGGCGCCCAAGTGTTGCCACAAGGTCGAGTCCATGTAACCGCTGGTCGCCAGCAGCCAGCCTTTTTGCAGCACCGCGGACGGCGGCGGCAGGAACAGCGGCTCGATCAAGCCGCTGGCCGTCACGGCCCACCAGATGGCGAGCAAGGCGATCAGGGTCAGCACGCTGATCCAGCGCGTGCTGAGGCTGCGGCGTACCGGGATGACGGTGCCTGAGCTGCTCGGCTTGACCGTTGCAGCCGGAATCTCGTAACTGCTCATGCGCGCTCCTGCCGCTGGGCGGCGCTGCGTTGGGAGAACACTCTGGCGAGCACGTGTTCGCGGGTTTCGATAAAACGCGGGTCGGATTTGATGGCTCGGGCGGACTCACCGGCGGCGTACCGCTGACCGAAATCCAGACTCAGGCGTTCGACGATTTGCCCTGGGTTGGGTGCCAGGAGAATCAGGTCGGTGGCGAGAAAAACTGCCTCTTCGATGTCGTGGGTAATCAGGAATACTGGTTTGGCAGTGCGCCGCCAGACTTGCAGCAGCAGCTCTTGCATTTGTTCGCGGGTGAAGGCGTCGAGGGCGCCGAAGGGTTCATCCATGAGCAAGACTCGCGGATCGGCAGCCAGTGCACGGGCGAGGCCGACGCGTTGCTTCTGGCCGCCCGAGAGTTGCCATATGCGGCGCTTTTCGAAGCCGGACAGGTCAACCAGCGAGAGCATTTCCCGGGCGCGGATTTCACGTTTGTCCCGGGTAACGCCGGCCAGTTCCAGGCCGAAACCGACGTTGGCCAACACATCCTGCCAGGGCAGCAGGGCGTCGTCCTGGAACACCACGCCGCGCTCGGCGCTCGGGCCCTTGATCGGTACACCATCGAGGGTAATGCGCCCGGCGCTGGGCTCGACGAAACCGGCAATCAGGTTCAACAGCGAGGTCTTGCCACTGCCGGACGGTCCGAGGGCGACCAGCAACTGCTGGGGCCCCAGACTCAGGGAAATATCCGCCAGCACCGGTTCCGCTGCACCGGGGTACCGTGCGCTGATGCGCTCCAGCTGTAGCAAAGCCATCGCAATAGACTCCCGATCAGTTGGTGATGAACTTGGCGTTGACGTACGGTGCGTAGTCCGGCAGCACGGCCTCGACCTTGCCTTGTTCCTTGAGGAATACGGCGGTATCGGTGATGGCTTTGGTGGTGGGTGCGCCCAGGGTCGTGACCTGATCGGCCGCCAGCGGGTAGACGTTGCCTTGCAGCAACAGCGGAATGTCACTGGCCTTGGCGCCAGAGAGTTTTACCAGCTTGTCGACGTTGCTTTGGTCGGCCAGCCAGGCTTTCGGATCCTTGCGGTAGTCGGCATAGGCGTCCAGGGTGACTTTGGCGAACGCGGTGACGATCTCCGGATGCTTCTCGGCAAAGTCCTTGCGCACGATCCAGGCGTCGAAGGTTGGTGCGCCGAATTTGGCTAGCTCGCCTGAAGTGATCAGCACTTTGCCGTTTTCCTTGGCCACACCCAGCGCTGGGTCCCATACGTAAGTGGCATCAATGTCACCGCGTTTCCACGCGGCAATGATCGCCGGGGGGGCGAGGTTGAGAACCGTGACTTTCGATGGGTCGATGTTCCAGTGCTTGAGTGCCGCGAGCAGGCTGTAGTGGCCGGTGGAAACGAATGGCACGGCGATTTTCTTGCCGATCAGATCCTGGGGCGTCTTGATCCCGGAACCGTCGCGGGCGACCAGTGCTTCGGCGGCGCCGATTTGCGTGGCGATGAGGAAGGTTTCTACCGGAACTTTTCGGGTGATTGCTGCAGTCAGCGGGCTGGAACCGAGGTAGCCGATCTGTACATCACCGGAAGCAATGGCGGCGATGATGTCGGCACCATTATCGAATTTGCGCCAGCTGATATCGGCCTTGGTGGCCTTTTCGTAGGCGCCGTCGGCCTGGGCGACTTTCGCCGGGTCAACGGTGGTCTGGTAGGCGACGGTGACGTCGGCCGCCTGGGCAAACAGACTCGCGGCAGCCAAAGATGCGGCCGCCAGCAAGCGAAGGGGGAAATGCAGTTTCATTGGAAAGCTCCTTGTCAGGCGACCGAAGTGTCGGCGTGAAAAGGAGACTAAATGATCTAAGAATTCGAAAATAAATAACTTTTTCGAATTAGCTATAAGCTGAAAAATCTAAGGGTGAACAGGGATCGTTCTATCGCTGTGCATGGGGATGCAGCCGGTGACGCTGCGCGTCACCTGGACGCGGAGCGTCCCTTGAGTCATTCCCACGCAGAACGTGGGAACGATCCCTGTCAGGCGCTGATTAATTACTGATCGCCAGGATACTGGCCTGGTACGCCCCGACAAACACATCAAAATCGCCGACTTCGTTATTTTCCAGCTCATCCTGCTGAGCCAGTGACGAACGCGCCAGCGCTTCAAATTTCGCCTGTTCCTCGGCAGCCAAAGGCTCGCTGCGAAAGTACTCGGCGTGGACCTGGCTCTGGCGCAAGGAGAACTGGGCGAAGCTTTCCTTGTGCTCGGCCATTGCCGCCAATACTTGGGCGGAGGGCGTCAGGGACGGATCCTTGACCTTGGTCATTTGAGCATCCAGCGCCTTGCTGTGGGCGTCGCCGCCATGGCTCTGATCGAGCAGTGCCGCCAGCGGGGCAATGTTTTCCAGTAGTTGGCCGGCCCACTCTTTCAGGTCGACCGCTTGGCCGTCCCGCTGCAATTGCAGGCCTGGACGACGGCCTTCCTTGACCACGCTGAGGAAGTTCGAGGTCGCGTTGGTGCAGTGGGTGTTGGTCAGCAGCGGGCTGTCATTGAGCGCGCAGTACAACAGGAAGGCATCGAGGAAGCGTGATTCGGCCAGGTCGATACCCATCGGCAGGAACGGGTTGATGTCCAGGCAGCGCACTTCGACGTACTGGATGCCACGGGCCACCAGCGCCTGGATCGGCCGCTCGCCGGTGTAGGTCACGCGTTTGGGGCGGATGTTGGAGTAGTACTCGTTCTCGATCTGCAGGATGTTGGTATTGAGCTGTACCCACTCGCCATCCTTGTGGGTGCCGACTTCGACGTACGGTGCATACGGCGTAGCCACCGCCTTGCGCAGGCTGTCGGTGTAGCTGCTCAGATCGTTGTAGCACGGCGTCAGGCCGGCCTGGGCGTTGCTCTGGTAACCGAGGTCACTCATGCGCAGGCTGGTGGCGTACGGCAGGTACAGGGTCTCCGGGTCCAGTTGCTCCAGCTGGTGCGAGCGTCCGCGCAGGAAACCGGCGTCCAGCGCTGGTGAGGCTCCGAACAGGTACATCAGCAACCAGCTGTAACGACGGAAGTTGCGGATCAGCGCGATGTAGGACGACGACTGATAGTCGCGGTCGGTGCCGACAAATCCTTCGGCCTGCCTGATCAGCGGCCAGATTTTTTCCGGCAGGGAAAAATTGTAGTGAATACCGGCAATGCACTGCATGGTCTTGCCGTAGCGCAGGGCCAGGCCCTTGCGGTACACGTACTTGAGCTGCCCGATATTGGAGGTGCCGTAATAGGCGATCGGGATGTCTTCCTCGGCCGGCAACGGGCACGGCATCGATGGGCTCCACAGGTACTCGTTGCCGAGCTTGCTGTAGGCAAAACGATGAATGCTGTCCAGGCTTGCCAGCGTATCGGCAGGATCGGGCAGAGCCGGGGTGATGAACTCCAGCAGCGACTCGGAATAGTCGGTGGTGATCTGTTCGTTGGTCAGCGCGGAACCCAATTCTTCCGGGTGAGGCGTTTGCGCCAGGCGACCTTCGCTGGTCACGCGCAGGCATTCACGTTCGATGCCGTGAAGGCACTGTTCGAGCAGAGAGAGGTTAGCGCGCTCGCCGAGCAGAGCCAGGCGGCGGTTGAGAAGTTCGCTCAAGTTGGATTCCTTCACGCGTCAGTCGCCCCAATATGGGGGTGGTCAAGACGGTCTACAAGGGTGAAGTTGAAACTGGCGTTTTCGCCTGGTTTTTCGAGCCGCACAGGCAGTATGCCGGTCAGTCAGAAACTACACGATCCCTGTGGGAGCGACCTGTGGCGAGGGGGCTTGCCGGAACGCCGCATCGCCCCGCTTGAGTGCGTAGCACTCACAAAATCCTGGACATTCAGAGATTTTGGGGCTGCTTCGCAGCCCAACGGGGGCAAGCCCCCTCGCCATAGGCGCTCCTACAGGATGTATGACGCTGAAATTAACTCAAATTGATAGCGACTAGCTACAGGACAGCGAACGTGCCTTGCGCTTTTGCGACCAGTTTGTCGCCTTGCATCACATCGGCCTCGACCACCAGCGTGCGCCGACCCGGATGAATCACCCGCGCCGTGCACATCACCTCACCGTCAGAAACAGCGCGGATGTAGTTGATCTTGCATTCGATGGTCGCGCTCTGCTGGTCGAAGCCATGGGTGCTGGAACAGGCCAGCCCCATGGCAATGTCCACCAGGCTGAACAAGGCCCCGCCGTGCAGCTTGCCGCCGCGATTGCGCAGCTCGGGTTCAAGCGCCAGGGCGACTTGGGCCACCCCGGTTTCCAGGCTGTGCAAGCGGCAACCCAGCAGCTTGAAAAACGCGCTCTGGGTCAGGCCGGCAGGGATCTCCATCAACGTTTCTTCAACTGCTTGGCATTGGCGAACAGCGAGGCCATGGCATTGTTGCTCGGTGCCGCAGCGGTGGTCTCCTTGCGTGGTGCGTTGTTCTGGGACTGGCGCGGAGCCGAACCCGGACGTGCACCGCGAGCGCCGTCGATTTTCTCGCCCGGGGTGTCGCTCATGCGCATCGACAGGCCCACGCGCTTGCGCGGGATGTCGACTTCCATGACCTTCACTTTCACCACGTCACCGGCCTTCACCGCTTCACGAGGATCCTTGATGAACTTCTCCGAAAGCGCAGAGATGTGCACCAAACCGTCCTGATGCACGCCGATGTCAACGAACGCGCCGAAATTGGTCACGTTGGTCACCACGCCTTCGAGGATCATGCCCAGTTCGAGGTCCTTGAGGTCTTCGACGCCTTCCTGGAATTCGGCGGTCTTGAACTCGGGACGCGGGTCGCGCCCGGGTTTCTCAAGTTCTTGCAGAATGTCGGTGACGGTTGGCAGGCCGAAGCTTTCATCGGTGTACTTCTTCGGGTCCAGGCGCTTGAGGAATGCGGCATCACCGATCAGCGAGCGGATGTCACGGTCGGTCTCGGCGGCAATGCGCTGCACCAGTGGATAGGCTTCCGGGTGAACTGCCGACGAGTCCAGCGGATTGTCGCCGTTCATCACGCGCAGGAAGCCGGCTGCCTGTTCGAAGGTTTTTTCACCCAAGCGCGCAACTTTCTTCAACGCGGCGCGGGTCTTGAATGCGCCGTGTTCATCGCGGTGGCTGACGATGTTCTGCGCCAGGGTCGCGTTGAGGCCGGAGATGCGGGCCAGCAGCGCCACCGAAGCGGTGTTCACGTCGACGCCCACGGCGTTTACGCAGTCCTCGACTACGGCATCCAGGCCGCGAGCCAGTTTGAGCTGCGATACGTCGTGCTGGTACTGACCGACACCGATGGATTTCGGATCGATTTTCACCAGCTCGGCCAGCGGGTCTTGCAGGCGACGGGCAATCGATACTGCCCCACGGATCGACACGTCGAGGTCCGGGAATTCTTTGGAAGCCAGTTCCGAGGCCGAGTAGACGGATGCGCCGGCCTCGGAGACCATGACTTTGGTCATTTTCATGGCTGGATATTTTTTGATCAGTTCAGCCGCGAGCTTGTCGGTTTCACGGCTGGCGGTGCCGTTACCAATGGCGATCAGGTCCACGGAGTGCTTGGCGCAAAGGGCGGCGAGCACGGCAAGGGTCTGGTCCCACTTGTTGTGCGGCACGTGCGGGTAGACCGTGGCGTGATCGAGCAGCTTGCCGGTGGAATCAACCACCGCCACCTTGCAGCCGGTACGCAGGCCCGGGTCGAGGCCCAGGGTAGCGCGCGGGCCGGCCGGGGCCGACAGCAGCAGGTCGTGCAGGTTGTGGGCGAACACATTGATCGCCTCGGTTTCGGCGCCGTCGCGCAGTTCGCCCAGCAGGTCGGTTTCCAGGTGAGTGTAGAGCTTGACCTTCCAGGTCCAGCGCACCACTTCGCCCAGCCATTTATCGGCGGCGCGGTTCTGGTTCTGGATGCCGAATTGCTGGCCGATCATGCCTTCGCACGGGTGCATGGTGCCTGGCAGTTCGTCACCGACCTTCAGCGCAGAGCTGAGAATGCCTTCGTTGCGGCCACGGAAAATTGCCAGGGCGCGGTGCGACGGCATGCTTTTGAGCGGTTCGTCGTGCTCGAAGTAGTCGCGGAACTTGGCGCCTTCCTCTTCCTTGCCGGCGATCACGCGGGCACTGAGGGTTGCCTCCTGCTTGAGGTAGTTGCGCAGCTTGTCCAGCAGACCTGCGTCTTCGGCAAAGCGCTCCATCAGGATGTATTTGGCGCCTTCGAGGGCGGCTTTCACATCGGCCACGCCTTTTTCGGCGTCGATGAAGCGGGCGGCTTCGGTTTCAGGAGTCAGGGACGGGTCATTGAACAGGCCATCAGCCAGCTCGCCGAGGCCGGCTTCCAGGGCGATCTGGCCCTTGGTGCGGCGCTTCTGCTTGTACGGCAGGTACAAGTCTTCGAGACGGGTCTTGGTGTCGGCGAGCTTGATATCGCGCTCAAGTTGCGGGGTCAGCTTGCCCTGCTCGGTGATGCTGGCAAGGATGCTGATGCGCCGTTCGTCGAGTTCTCGCAGGTAGCGCAGACGCTCTTCAAGGTGACGTAGTTGGGTGTCATCGAGACTGCCGGTCACTTCTTTCCGGTAACGGGCGATGAAAGGAACGGTAGAACCTTCATCGAGTAGCGCGACGGCCGCTTCGACCTGTTGTGGGCGTACACCGAGTTCCTCGGCGATGCGGCTGTTGATGCTGTCCATAAAACCACCTGACAAATTGTGAAAGCAGGCTCGCAGGCGCGAAGATAAGGCCTTGACGAGTCTGGTTGAGCGGCCTGGCCTGCGCCGCTACCTGGATCAAAAGGTATCCCGTTGACCCGTGAAATCGAACAATTACTGCCGATGCCATGAAAATAAATGGCGTCTGTCTGTAGTACCTGTCTGATGTTGCCTGACACAAAAGGCCGCGCATTATAACCAGCGTTCTGCCCTTCGGGGGCATTGCAGGTGCAGGCACAATGCCCGGATTTCTGGCGGTTGAGGAAAAATCTGCTAACAATGCACACGGTGCGTATAACGGCAGCTACGCCATAATGCGCACCGAGCTAAAAGGAGCATCCAATGAGCAGCACTGCAAACATTGCTGAAGGCGAAAAAATTCTTATTGTTGACGACGATCCGGGCCTCAGCAGCCTGCTGGAGCGTTTTTTCGTCAGCAAGGGCTACCGCGCCCGCGCCGTACCGAACACCGAACAAATGGACCGCCTGCTGGCGCGTGAAGTGTTCAACCTGGTCGTACTCGACCTGATGTTGCCCGGTGAAGACGGTCTGACCGCCTGCCGCCGCCTGCGCAACGCGAACAATCAGATTCCGATCATCATGCTTACCGCCAAGGGCGACGAGCTGAGCCGCATCAAGGGCCTGGAGCTGGGCGCCGACGACTATCTGGCCAAGCCATTCAACCCGGATGAGCTGATGGCTCGCGTAAAAGCGGTACTGCGTCGTCAGTTGGCGCCGGTTCCTGGTGCGCCGGGCAGCGAAGACGAAAGCGTGACATTTGGTGATTACGAGTTGTCCCTGGCAACCCGCGAGCTCAAGCGAGGTGATGAGGTTCACATGCTCACCACCGGTGAATTCGCAGTGCTCAAGGCGCTTGTGATGAATGCCCGTCAGCCATTGACCCGCGACAAGTTGATGAACCTGGCCCGTGGCCGCGAGTGGGATGCGCTGGAGCGCTCCATCGACGTGCAGATTTCCCGTCTGCGCCGGATGATCGAACCTGATCCGTCCAAACCGCGTTATATCCAGACCGTCTGGGGCGTGGGTTACGTCTTCGTGCCGGATGGCACTGCCACCAAGTGATCGGTGATTTGTAGGAGCGAGTCATGCGGGTAAAGGGTCAGATGATCTTGCCCGCAGACTCGCGATCCGCAATATGCGAGCATCGCTCGCTCCTGCAAGTGTGTAGCGGTTACCCATGAAAACCCCTGTTTGGTTCCCCCAGAGTTTCTTCTCCCGCACCCTTTGGCTGGTGCTGATCGTCGTGCTGTTTTCCAAGGCGCTGACCCTGGTTTATCTGCTGATGAACGAAGACGTGCTGGTTGACCGCCAATACAGCCATGGCGTTGCCCTGACGCTGCGGGCCTATTGGGCTGCCGATGAGGAAAATCGCGCCAAGATCGCCGAGGCTGCGACTTTGATCCGGGTAGTCGGTGCCGGGGTGCCGGAAGGCGAGCAGCATTGGCCCTACAGCGAGATCTACCAGCGCCAGATGCAAGACGAGTTGGGAGCCGATACCGAAGTCCGATTACGCATGCACTCACCGCCGGCGCTATGGGTTCGGGCGCCAAGCCTGGGTGACGGCTGGCTGAAAGTGCCGCTCTACCCGCATCCTTTGCGCGGCCAGAAAATCTGGAACGTGCTCGGCTGGTTCCTTGCGATCGGCCTGTTATCCACGGCCTCGGCCTGGATCTTCGTCAGCCAGCTCAACCAGCCATTGAAACGCCTTGTGTATGCTGCGCGGCAACTCGGCCAGGGCCGTAGCGTGCGTCTGCCGATCAGCGATACGCCCAGCGAAATGACCGAGGTTTACCGCGCTTTCAACCAGATGGCCGAAGACGTTGAGCAGGCCGGTCGCGAGCGTGAGCTGATGCTGGCCGGGGTGTCCCATGACCTGCGCACGCCGTTGACCCGCTTGCGTCTGTCCCTGGAATTGATGGGTGATCGCACCGACCTGACCAACGACATGGTGCGCGACATCGAAGACATGGACGCCATTCTCGACCAGTTCCTGGCGTTCATTCGCGATGGTCGTGACGAGTCGGTGGAAGAGGTGGACCTGAGTGATCTGGTCCGTGAAGTTGCCGCGCCGTACAACCAGAACGAAGAAAAAGTGCATCTGCACCTTGAACCGATCCAGCCGTTTCCGCTACGTCGGGTTTCAATGAAGCGGTTGTTGAACAACCTGATCGGCAATGCGCTGCATCACGCCGGCAGTGGCGTGGAAGTGGCGGCCTATGTATCGGGTGACACTGCCGCTCCCTATGTGGTGCTGAGTGTCATGGATCGTGGCGCCGGGATCGATCCATCGGAGCTGGAAGCAATCTTTAATCCGTTCACCCGTGGCGACCGCGCACGGGGCGGGAAGGGCACAGGCTTGGGGTTGGCGATCGTGAAGCGGATTGCTTCGATGCATGGCGGCAATGTCGAGTTGCGCAACCGTTCGGGTGGCGGGCTGGAAGCGCGGGTGCGGTTGCCGCTGGGTCTGCTGTTGCCCAGAGATGCGGTCTGACTGTCTGACTTGATCGTTCCCACGCAGAGCGTGGGAACGATCAGCAAGTGAGGGTTAACCCTTACCCTTGGTCCGTGTCATGTTCGGCCCGCCATTCTTCTCCAGATGCTCGATGATGATCCCTGCCACATTCTTCCCGGTGGTGGTCTCGATCCCCTCCAGTCCAGGTGACGAGTTCACTTCCATCACCAGCGGTCCATGATTGGAGCGCAGGATATCCACGCCAGCCACCGCCAGCCCCATCACCTTTGCTGCACGCAAAGCCGTCATGCGTTCTTCCGGTGTGATCTTGATCAGACTCGCGCTGCCGCCACGATGCAGGTTGGAGCGAAACTCTCCTGGCTTGGCCTGGCGCTTCATTGCTGCAATCACCTTGTCGCCTACTACGAAGCAGCGAATGTCGGCACCCCCGGCTTCCTTGATGTACTCCTGAACCATGATGTTCTGCTTGAGCCCCATGAATGCCTCGATCACCGACTCCGCCGCTGTTGCGGTTTCGCAGAGCACCACACCGATGCCTTGGGTGCCTTCGAGAACCTTGATCACCAGCGGCGCGCCGTTGACCATTGCGATCAGGTCGGGAATGTCGTCGGGGGAGTGGGCAAATCCGGTAACAGGCAAACCGATGCCGCGACGCGACAGCAATTGCAGTGAGCGCAGCTTGTCCCGTGAGCGGGCGATGGCGACCGATTCGTTCAGTGGATAAACCCCCATCATTTCGAACTGGCGCAATACCGCGCAGCCATAAAACGTCACCGATGCACCGATCCGCGGGATCACTGCATCGAAACCTTCCAGCGGCCTGCCCCGGTAGTGGATCTGCGGCTTGTGGCTGGCAATGTTCATGTAGGCGCGCAGGGTGTCGACCACCACCATTTCATGGCCGCGTTCAGTCCCGGCTTCAACCAGGCGACGGGTGGAATACAGACGTGGATTGCGCGACAGCACAGCGATCTTCATGCAACACCTGTGGAGGAGGTAGATACCGGGAACACCGGCTTGTCTTGTACATATTTTATGCCCGGATTGACCACCAACTGTCCGTCGATCAAGGCTTTTGAACCGAGTAGCAGGCGATAGCGCATGGACTTGCGGCAGGCGAGTGTGAACTCGACCCGCCAGACCCGATCACCAAGGGCCAGGGTGGAGCTGATCACGTATCGCACCTGCGCATGACCATTGGAGCTTTTAATGGTTTTTTTCGTCACCATCGGCGCCTCGCAGCGCCGGTGACGCAGTTGCACCACCGAACCCAGGTGAGCGGTGAAGCGCACCCATCGTTCCCCATCGCGCTCGAAGGGCTCGATATCAGTGGCATGGAGGCTGGAGGTACTGGCGCCGGTGTCGATTTTTGCCCGAAGGCCCGCGACTCCCAAATCCGGGAGCGCCACCCACTCGCGCAGACCGACGACGGTCAAATGATCAAATGTCTTCAAAGATGCTCAACCGGTAGAAACCGCTCGGGCCGCATGGGGCCTGATGCGCGGTATTCACGCAGAATAATGATTAAAAGGCGACAGATATCTACGGCCCGGATTTCCAGCCCCTCGCAAGGGTCTGGACTGTGTGCATTGTAATCCGCACTGGTGTAATTCTTGGTACGAATGAAACGGTAGTACAGTTCACCAATATTTCAGAGCGAGGAAATTCCATGGCACAAAAAAACGAAGAGGACGACAAAGTCCGTCTCGATAAGTGGTTGTGGGCCGCACGTTTTTACAAAACCCGCGCCCTGGCCAAGGCGGCGATTGAAAGTGGCAAAGTGCATTGCCGTGGCGAGCGCTGCAAGCCGGGCAAGGAGCCGCGCATCGGCGATGAGTTCGTGATTCGCACCGGGTTCGAGGAGCGCACGGTGGTGGTACAGGCTTTGTCGATTATTCGCCGTGGCGCACCCGAGGCGCAGACCCTGTACGCCGAGACCGAAGCCAGCATCGCCAAGCGCGAAAATGCTGCGGCCCAACGCAAGGCCGGCGCTTTGGGCGTGAGTACCGATGGCAAGCCTAGCAAGAAGCAGCGGCGGGATCTGTTCAAGTTTCGTGGCAGCAGCAACGACTGAAAGATCGCCTGACTTGCAATTGCACGATTGCGCATCCATATCGGGGTGACGCTGGCAACACTGCCGCTCGTCGAAAACTGCACACGGCTGCTGACCTGTAGGCCATAACCACAAGGCCAGCAGCGTCAGCAGCATGAAACCGCAGGTCAGCCGACGCCGATTCCACTTCGCTTGGAACCGCCGCGCAATGTCCATAAAATGCCTGCAATGCCATGTTGCAAGCGCATTTCTTGCCTCCTGTTAACTTTTGTCATCATTTCAGATACCCAAACTTATGACCGATCTAGCGGACAACGACTTCACCCAACGCTTCATCTTTGATGACAGCGACACCCGTGGCGAGCTGGTCTCGTTGGAGCTCAGCTATGCCGAAGTCCTGGCCAAACACGCCTACCCGCAGCCGGTCGCGCAATTGCTCGGTGAGCTCATGGCCGCCGCCTCTTTGCTGGTCGGCGCCTTGAAGTTCGATGGCTTGCTGATTTTGCAGGCCCGTTCCGAAGGCCCTATTCCGTTGCTGATGATCGAGTGTTCCAGCGAGCGGGATATTCGTGGCCTGGCCCGTTACGAAGCCGACCGGATTGCCCCGGACGCAACCCTGGCGGACCTGATGCCGGACGGCGTCCTGGCACTGACCATTGATCCGACCCAGGGCCAGCGTTATCAGGGCATCGTCGACCTTGACGGCGAAACCCTGTCCGAATGCTTCACCAATTATTTCGTGATGTCCCAGCAGGTCGGCACGCGTTTCTGGCTGTACGCCGATGGCCGTCGCGCCCGTGGTCTGTTACTGCAGCAATTACCCGCTGATCGCTTGAAAGACGAAGAAGATCGCGCCGCCAGTTGGCAGCACATCACTGCACTGGGTAGCACCCTGACCGCCGATGAGCTGCTGAGCCTGGACAACGAAACCGTGCTCCATCGCCTCTATCACGAAGAGCAGGTGCGCCTGTTTGATGTGCAAAAGCTGCGCTTCCGCTGCAGTTGCTCGCGCGAACGTTCGGCCAATGCCCTGGTCAGTCTGGGTATGGAAGATGCGCAGCAACTGGTGGTCGAACACGGCGGCAACATTGAGATCGACTGTCAGTTCTGCAACGAGCGTTATCTGTTCGATGCCGCCGACGTCACTCAATTATTCGCTGGAGCGGGTGTTGATACGCCGTCAGATACCCGGCACTAAAACGGTTCAGCGCAGGTAAATTCACTGGAGACCGCCGGAATAACGCCGTTACGACGGGAGGGCCCTACTTTTTTTGGGCTTTTCTGGCATAATCCGGCCCACTTTTTTCGCGGTAGTAGTGCACGACTTTCTACTACAAAACGTTTGGAGCACTCGGCCACTGGCCGACGGGGAACCTCATGACGCAAGCCAATAACGCCGTGTACACCGATCTGAGTGTTGATGATCTGGTTAAAGAAGCCCTCAACCGCGGTGAAGGCGAGCTTGCCGATACCGGCGCACTGGTAGTTCGCACCGGTCACCGTACCGGCCGTTCGCCAGTCGATCGCTTCATCGTTGAAGAGCCGAGCACCCAGGCCGCTATCGCCTGGGGCCCGATCAACCGCAAGTTCCCGGCCGACAAGTTCGATGCCCTGTGGGCTCGCGTCGAGGCGTTCAACAACGCGCAAGAGCATTTCGTTTCCCACGTGCATGTAGGTGCGGCCGCCGACCACTACCTGGCCGTGAAGATGACCACCCAGACCGCCTGGCAGAACCTGTTCGGCCGTTGCCTGTTCATCAATCCTGCCCAGTACAACCCGGCTGGCCGTGAAGAGTGGCAGGTTCTCAACGTCGCCAACTTCGAGTGCGTTCCGGAGCGCGACGGCACCAACTCCGACGGCTGTGTGATCATCAACTTCGCGCAGAAGAAAGTATTGATCGCCGGCATGCGTTACGCCGGTGAGATGAAAAAAGCCATGTTCTCCGTGCAGAACTTCCTGCTGCCGGCCGCTGACGTGCTGCCAATGCACTGCGCTGCCAACATCGGCGAAGAAGGCGACGTGACCCTGTTCTTCGGTCTGTCGGGCACCGGTAAAACCACTCTGTCGGCAGACGAAAGCCGTTACCTGATCGGTGACGACGAGCACGGCTGGGGTGAGGGCGTGGTGTTCAACATCGAAGGCGGTTGCTATGCCAAGTGCATCGACCTGTCCGAGAAGAACGAGCCGGTCATCTGGAAAGCCATCAAGCACGGCGCAGTCCTGGAAAACGTCGTTATCGATGACGCCAAGCACGCCGACTACGCTGATGTCAGCCTGACCCAGAACAGCCGCGCCGCTTACCCGCTGGAGCACGTTGCCAAGCGTTCCGAGCAGAACCTGGGTGGCGAGCCTAACGCTGTAATCTTCCTGACTTGCGACCTGACCGGCGTCCTGCCGCCAGTGTCGATCCTGAGCGAAGAACAAGCGGCCTACCACTTCCTGTCCGGCTACACCGCTCTGGTGGGTTCGACTGAAATGGGTTCGGGCAGCGGCATCAAGTCGACTTTCTCCACCTGCTTCGGCGCACCGTTCTTCCCGCGCCCGGCTGGCGAATACGCTGAGCTGCTGATCAAGCGCATCCGCGGCTTCGGCTCCAAGGTCTACCTGGTCAATACCGGTTGGACCGGCGGCGGCTACGGCGTCGGCAAGCGCTTCAACATCCCGACCACCCGTGCGGTGATCGCTGCGATCCAGAGCGGCGCTCTGATCGGTGCCGAGACCGAGCACCTGGACACCATCAACCTCGACGTGCCACTGGCCGTACCGGGCGTTGAGACTGGCCTGCTGAACCCACGCAACACCTGGGCTGATAAAGCCGCCTACGACGAATCGGCCAAAGCACTGGCCGGTCTGTTCATCGAGAACTTCAAGAAGTTCGACGTGAGCGATGCGATCAAGGCTGCCGGTCCAAAGCTGTAAGCGCTGGTTTCGAGCCATGAAAAAGCCGCCCCTCGGGGCGGTTTTTTTATGCCCGTGGGTTCGGGTTTTCAGGTGCTTGTTGCAATGGGCGTGACTGAGAGCAAATTCAGGGCAAACGCTGGCGGGCGATTTCAAGCAGGTCATTACCATCCTGGGTGAGCAGGTAAAGCGCGCTGACGATCTTCGGGATATCACTCGCATCGGCCTGCTTGAAGCACAGGCAATACAGGGTTTCGAGCAGATCGCTGGCGGCTCGGATGCGCTGTCGGGCGGCGTCGAGGATCTCGTGGGGATCGGCCTCCGTATCGATGACCAGTACCGGAGTTTCGCTGTAACTGGTTTTGAGCGGGTGATAGCGGTCTGGCAACGAATCTGGCTTGTCCATCGAGGTGGGTCCTGTGCGAAATCGGCAAGTGTTCCCGGCAGGGCGAGACACTGTTTTCAGCCGTGCCGGAAACTATAGAAGGGAGGGAGGTTGCGCGACAAGACGGCTGAGGAGGACAGGTTTTGTAGGGCTTTTATTGTGTCTGGCGGAAGAGGCCTACGCATCTCCCAAGGTTTTACCTTGAATAGCCACTTTCGGTAAAAAAACCGACAGGGGAGAGGGACGCCGCATGGCAAAGTCGGGGAAGTGGAGCGTCAGAAGTTGTAGGAAACTTCGTAGACGCTCACTCAGTAACCGCGAACACCTGTGAGTGCGATGCCTGCCTGACCGGTGAAGCTGGAGGTGCGTGTGGCGTACTTGGGATCGCAGTGTTCGGTCCATGGCGGATTATTCGATTGTGGATTGAGATGGAAGACGTGAAGCCGCTTCCAGGTCCAGCAGCCCTCTGCCGTATGCTTCACTGTTGGCATAGATGCCAGTCCGGTTCGCTGTCGCCAGCAGGTGTTCACGTACCTGCTGTGCAGTGAGCTCGGGGTAGCGGCTTTGCAATGCCGCCAGAGCACCGCTGACCAGCGCGGCGGCGGGTGACGTGCCCGCGGTTTGTACGTACCCACCATCCTTGCTGGTGGTCAGCAAGCCCTGGTCCGCTCCGGAGTCGCCACCCGGTACGGCAATGCACCATGCTGCCGCCACGCCGCAGTAGTTGGACTTGGCATTGATGGCAGTCCCATCGTTTTTCAATGCAACAACGGCGATCCAGCCTTTTTCCAGTTCAGGTATGGCGAGGGGCAAACCCGGTTCGGCCAAGGGTTCGCGTTTGAGTTCGTTTCCAGTCGGGAACACAAATACGGCGCCGTCCCGCACCAGTTTTCGCGCGGTTAACAATGACTCCGGCATGACCTGTTTGTAGCGCTCTTCATTGATTTCTGTCGCAGGAATGGTGTTGGCCCACGAGTTGTTCAGTATGCGTGCACCTTTGTCGAAACCCGATTGCCATGATTGCGCGATCTCACTGTCGAAAAAAAAAGGCTCATTGTCGTCGCCGAAACGAAAAGGGATCAGCTGTGCGTCGAACGCGACGCCGTGCATACCCTGATCGTCCTTGTTGGCGGCGATAATTCCAGCCATCTGGGTGCCGTGACCGATTCGATCAAGGCCACCGGGACGTTTCTCGACGTAGTCGAAACCGGGATCACGAATTCTGCCCTGGAATTGCGGCAGGTCGGCGTTCAGGCCCGAATCGATCAACGCAACCGTCACTCCCCGTCCAGTGCCACCGCGTTCGTAGAGGTGCGATGCGTTGATCACCCCCAACCCTTTTTGAGCTTGATACTCAGGTGTGTTGAATGCGTCCGGCACTACGGGGAGATGGTGAGAGGCTCTGCATCCGCCAAGAAGCTGCGCAGTGGTCATCATCAGGGCAAAGGGAACTACAAAGGTTTTAAGCATGATCGGTCCTTCGAAAGGGGACGCGCTACTCAGCCTTCCTGACTTCGCGCGGTGTAGGTGAACCATAACCCTGGGAAGTGCAAGCTAGTCAGATGGCAACGTGCTTCATGTGTTTCAATCCGTGGCGCGAGCAGAACGGGTGACGCTGTATTATCCGGTATGGTTTTTACCCCCGACCTTTTCTCGACTCGCTGCGATCGCCGGCTAGGCTTTGCACTTCGCAGCAGTCAACGGAGTGACAGCGTTATGCACAGCACCCTGGAGCAGGTTTTCGGTTATCCACAATTTCGCCCGGGTCAGGAGACTGCCGTCAGCGCCGTTTTGGGGGGGCGCTCCGCTGCGGCGATTTTCCCTACCGGGTCCGGCAAGTCCCTTTGTTATCAATTACCGGCAGTGTTGCTGCCGCATCTGACGCTGGTGGTCTCGCCGTTGCTGGCGCTTATGCAGGATCAACTGGCGTTCCTCCAGCGCCATGGCATCGCCGCAGGCAGTATCGATTCGGCCCAGAGCCGCGATGACGCCAGCGATGTGATGGCCCGTGCAAAGTCCGGCGAACTGAAAATCCTGATGATTTCCGTGGAGCGCCTGAAAAACGAGCGCTTTCGCAACTTTTTGCAGCAGGTACCGATCTCGCTACTGGTGGTGGACGAGGCTCATTGCATCTCGGAGTGGGGCCACAATTTCCGTCCGGACTACCTCAAGCTTCCCGATTACCAACGCCAATTCAACATCCAGCAGGTGCTGCTGCTTACCGCTACCGCCACGCCCAAAGTGATCGCAGACATGCAGGCCAAATTCGCCATCGCAGCCGACGATGTGGTGACTACCGGTTTCTATCGGCCGAACCTCAACCTGCTGGTAGAGCCGGTTCGCGGCCAGGACAAGCGACGACGTCTCGTCGAATGGATGAGCGAACGTCCCGACCAGCCAAGCATCGTCTATGTAACCCTGCAGAAAACCGCTGAGCACATTGCCGAGCACCTGGGTCGCAACGGTATTCAGGCCGAGGCCTATCACGCGGGGTTGCCCCATGAACAACGGGAGGCGATTCAGCGTCGGTTCATGGGCGGACAGTCCAACTGCATCGTCGCGACCATCGCGTTCGGCATGGGCATCGACAAGAGCGACATTCGCAACGTGGTGCATTTCGATCTGCCCAAATCCATCGAAAACTACAGCCAGGAAATCGGCCGCGCCGGGCGTGACGGACAGCCTTCCGATTGCCTGGTATTGGCCAACCGCGACAGCCTCAACGTGCTGGAAAATTTCGTCTATGGCGACACACCCGAGCACGCCGGCATTCGCTGCGTACTCGACGAATTGCAGGCTGCTGCGCCGCAAGGTCAGTGGGAGTTTTTGCTGGGGCCGTTGGCGGACCAGAGCAACATTCGCCAGCTACCGCTCAAGACCTTGCTGGTGCAACTGGAGTTGCGCGGGATCATCGCCCCGCGCTATGCCTATTACGCCGAATACCGCTTCAAGTATTTGCAGGAGCCCGATGCCTTGCTGGCCCGTTTCGAGGGGGAACGCAGGGATTTCGTCGCCGCGATCATCCAGACTTCCAGCCGCGCACGGACCTGGGCCACGGTGAATTTCGATGCGTTGTATGAACAGCATCAGGCCGAACGCACTCGGGTGGTGAGGGCGTTGGATTACTTTCAGGAAAAGGGTTGGGTCGAGCTGGAAAGTAAACAGATGACCGAGGTCTACAGTCTGCTGCAAACCGGTTTCGACGGCGTCGTGTTGAGTGAAGAGTTGCACGCTTGTTTCACCCGGCATGAGCAAACCGAGATCGCGCGGATTCACGCGATGTTGGCGCTTTTTGCCACTGACAGGTGTCTGGGTTATCGCCTGGCCGAGTACTTTGGTGATGACAATGCACCGCAG
The DNA here is from genome assembly GCF_019218965.1 of Pseudomonas sp. PDM31. Classification (NCBI taxonomy): domain Bacteria; kingdom Pseudomonadati; phylum Pseudomonadota; class Gammaproteobacteria; order Pseudomonadales; family Pseudomonadaceae; genus Pseudomonas; species Pseudomonas sp. PDM31. The sequence goes on from NZ_JAHUWS010000004.1 coordinate 144,177, forward strand.
CAGTGCGGGCATTGTTCGGTGTGTCACGGGCAGGTGGCGCGCCTGCCGGCACCACCGGATTTGCCGGCGCTTGTGGATAAAAATTTCGAGGCGTTGTGTGCAGACTTTATCCACAGGCACGAGCAGTACACCGGCACATTACCTTCGGCCGAGCGTGTGACGCGGTTTTTGTGCGGCATCAGCGTTCCGCTATTTACCAAACTCAAGGCGCGGGCCATTTCGGGTTTTGCGGTGCTGGAGGTTTACCCGTACGCCGAAGTGCGCGATTGGGCCCAACAGCATCTCTCAGTCTGATCGGTGATCTTTCTGGGGTGTATCCACGCGCTGAATGTTGCTCATCACAGGAATAAATTTCAAAAAAGCACAGTGGCTGATTATGGTGATGGCTGTCTTCGGATCGCCAACAAGAGAACAGAATATGAGCCAGACACCGTCGAATATTCAGCGCGCCGCCGTCATCGGCGCGGGCACCATGGGCCGGGGCATTGTCATGTGCCTGGCCAACGCCGGGGTGGCGGTGCAGTGGGTCGATAACAACCCGCAGATGCTGGAACAAGCGCTGACGTCAGTGGCGGACACCTACGCCCACAGCGTGCGACAAGGCCGGATCGATCAGGCCGAGGCCGATGATCGTATCGCCCGAGTAACGACAGCGCCCGATTATGCGGCTATACGGGATGTCGACCTGGTCATCGAAGCGGTCTACGAAAACCTCGAACTCAAGCAGAAAATCTTCCGCGAACTGGACGCTCTGCTTAAACCTGAAGCCATCCTGGCCAGCAACACCTCGGCGCTGGACATCGATGCCATCGCTGCAGTCACTCGCCGTCCGCAACAGGTCCTGGGCCTGCATTTCTTCAGTCCGGCGCACATCATGAAGCTGCTGGAAATCGTTCGTGGCGCGCAGACCGCCCCGGCGGTGCTTGAAGCCGCTCTGGCACTGGGCAAGCGCATGGGCAAGGTCAGCATAGTGGCGGGTAATTGCCCGGGTTTTATCGGCAACCGCATGCTGCGGACCTACACCCACGAAGCGCGCAAGATGTTGCTTGAAGGTGCTTTTCCTCACCAGGTCGACGCAGCCCTGCAAGGCTTCGGTTTTGCCATGGGACCGTTCCGCATGTACGACGTGGTTGGTGTCGATCTGGAATGGCGCGCTCGACAATTATCCGGCACAGGGCAGGATGCGCCGCAGTTTCAGGTAGATAATCGTCTGTGCGAAGCGGGTCGTTTCGGCCAGAAGAGCGGCAATGGCTATTACCACTATGAGCCGGGTAGTCGCCAGGCCGAACACGATCCGCAGGTTGATGCGCTGGTACTGCAGGTCAGCGAGGATCTCGGGTTCCACCGTCGCGAGATTGGCCCGGAGGAAGTCCTGGAGCGGTGTTTGTTGGCGTTGGTCAACGAAGGCGCGAAGATTCTTGAGGAGGGTATCGCGGGATCTGCCCATGACATCGATCTGGTATACCTCAACGGGTACGGTTTCCCGGCGGACAAGGGCGGACCGATGGCTTGGGCGGATCAGCAAGGTTTGGCGGATATTCATCAGCGGCTGGTGGCGCTCGAGACGCGGCAGGGTGACCACTGGCGGCCGGCGCGCTTGATTGGTGAGCTGGCGGCGGTGGGTAAAGGGTTTGCTGACAAGTAATGGGTATGGCGCCTTAGTGGGCTAGCCCGCAAAGAACGATAACGAGATTTTCGCCTTGAACTGGCAAACCAACTCCAGGAACCAACGCTGATGCCCCAACGCTGCGAATACCCGCACTACCAGTCTGTTACCACGCGCTGGCACGACAACGATGCCTACGGTCACGTCAATAACGTCACCTACTACAGCTTTTTCGACACGGCGGTGAACACTTACCTGATCGAAGTCGGTGGCCTTGATATCCATGATGGCGAGGTGGTGGGATTCGTGGTGAGTTCAGCCTGCGACTACTTCGCTTCCGTTGCGTTTCCGGACCGGATAGAGATTGGCTTGCGGGTCGGCAAGCTGGGTAACAGTTCCGTGCAATATGAGCTGGCGGTATTCAAGGAGGGGGAGGATGAGGCCTGTGCGGCCGGCCGCTTCGTGCATGTATTCGTAGATCGTGTTTCGAACCAGCCGACGCCGATTCCGGCAGGACTGCGCAACGCTCTGGAGCGGCTCGTGGTTTAAAATAAAAAAACGCAGCCCTCGGGCTGCGTTTTTCTTACCTGCCTGCGAAACCATTCCGGTCTCAATGACGGTGACGGTAGTACTTCTTGTGATGCTTGCGATGGCCATAGGCATGACCGCGACCCGGGTGGCCGTCACGGTAGTAGCGGCCGTCGCGATGACCGCCACGATAATCATCGCCGTCATCATCATCGTACTTGTTGCCCATGTAGTTACCCAGCGCACCGCCAGCGCCGCCGCCTACTGCGGCGCCGACCAGGCTGCCGGAGGTGCCGCCAACATTGCGCCCGACCACGTTACCGCCTGCCGCGCCCAACGCACCACCAATGGCGGCTTCGCCACGGCTGTGTTTGTCTGCGCCGACTGCGCTACCACCCGCGCCGCCGAGGGCCGCGCCAATGGTTGAACCTGTACTGCCGCCCAGTGACTGGCCGACGACCGAGCCCAAAACCCCGCCCAACGCGCCGCCCACACCTGCTTCGGTGTTTCCGCCGGCAGAGGCAATGCCACTGACAAGGCCAAGGGACAACAGGAGAATCGAGGAGAACTTCATGGAGGAACCTCAAGGGGATGACGGCTCGATCCTGAGGCTGTATCAGTGGAGTGACAATCGAAATCCGACGAGTAACACGACTTGTGCACAATTCTATAAGTTATTGTTTTTTAGACGGAACTTAAGCGATTTTCGCTGGTCTTTAGTTACTTCGGAATGGCCGTTTTTGTGAAAAAACGGCCTTTTTTGTGGGCGATTGGAAAGTTGCCGGATGGTCCCAATCATGTGTTGTCAGGGCCTGCTGACGCTTTAAGCCGACCTGGCCAAAATCAACCCGGTCTCACTCGCCGCTTCCAGCCGGATCGCCACAAACTTCGACGTCGGCGTATGGCTGCCATCCCCGGTACTTTCCAAGGGCACCAGTGGATTCACCTCTGGATAGTAAGCCGCTGCCTGTCCGGCAGGAATATCAAATGCCAGCAACGTGAAGCCTTTCACCCGCCGCTCAACACCATCATCCCAGATCGACACAATGTCAGCCTTCTGCCCGGGTTTGAAGCCCAGGCGAATGATGTCGGCTTCGTTGACGAACAACACATCACGCTGCCCCTTCACACCGCGATAACGATCGTTGAGGCCATAAATGGTGGTGTTGTACTGATCGTGAGAGCGCATTGACTGCATGATCAGGTCCGGCAATACACCGGTTGCCCGGGTGCGTTCGTGCACCAGGTCTTTGGGCAGGTTATTGGGACGGAAATTGGCGCGGCCCGAGGTGGTGTTCCAGCGTCGCGCCCCCGCGCTGTTACCCAGATAGAAACCGCCCGGGTTCTTGATCTTCTCGTTGAAGTCCTTGAAGCCGGCAATGGTGTCGGCGATCAGGTCGCGAATGCGCCGATAGTCAGCCACCAGCCAGTTCCAGTCTACCGGATGGTTGCCCAGGGTCGCCGTAGCGATACCGGCCAGGATTGCCGGTTCCGAACGCATCTGGTTCGACAGCGGCTGCAACTGACCATTGGACGCATGGACCATGCTGAACGAATCTTCGACGGTCACCGCCTGTGCGCCTTCGCCCTGAATATCGATGTCGGTACGGCCCAGGCACGGCAGGATAAGGGCGTCTTTGCCATGAGCCAGATGGCTGCGGTTGAGCTTGGTGCTGATCTGCACGGTCAGGTCACAGTTGCTCAGGGCCTGGAAGGTTCGTGGGCTGTCGGGGGTGGCCTGGGCGAAATTGCCCCCCAGGCCGATGAAGACTTTAGCCCGACCTTCGGCCATGGCGTGGATCGCCTCCACCACGTTGTGGCCGTTTTCACGGGGTACCTTGAATTGGAGGCGCCGCTCCAGCGCATCGAGGAGCGCCACCGGCGGGCGTTCGTTGATGCCCATGGTCCGATCACCCTGCACGTTACTGTGGCCACGCACCGGGCACAGGCCCGCGCCTGGCCGGCCGATGTTACCGCGCAGCAGCATCAGGTTGGCGATTTCCTGGATGGTCGCCACTGAATGGCGATGCTGGGTGATGCCCATGGCCCAGCACATGATGACGCTCTTGCCCTTGGCATACATGCGCGCCGCTTGCTCGATCTCTACCAGGGGCAGGCCGGACTGTTCGACGATCTGCTCCCATGGGGTGTCGTCGATGGCTGCCAGGTACTCCAGCACATTGGCACAGTGTTCATTGAGAAAGTCGTGATCGAACACCGCCGGGGCATCGGCTTTTTGTGCATCGCGCTCCCACATCAGAAGGAATTTCGCCATCCCGCGCATTATCGCCATATCGCCACCCAGTGCCGGGCGGAAGTAGGCCGTATTGGTTGGCTTGTCTGCGTTGGTGAGCATTTCAAGCGGATGTTGCGGATTCTGAAAACGCTCCAGGCCACGCTCCTTGAGCGGGTTGATGCAGACCACTTGAGCACCGCGCTTCACCGCTTCGCGCAGCGGTTCGAGCATGCGTGGGTGGTTGGTGCCGGGGTTCTGGCCCCAGACGAAAATGGCATCGGCGTGTTCGAAGTCGTCAAACGTCACGGTGCCTTTGCCGACGCCAACACTCTGCGACAACGCAACACCGCTGGCCTCGTGGCACATGTTCGAGCAGTCGGGGAAATTGTTGGTGCCGTAGGCGCGCACGAACAATTGATAAAGGAATGCCGCTTCGTTACTGGCACGTCCCGAGGTGTAGAACTCGGCCTGATTCGGGCTCGACAAACCCTGCAGATGTTTGGCGATCAAGGCGAAGGCGGCGTCCCAACTGATCGGTTTGTAGCGATCGGTTGCGGCGTCATAGCTCATCGGCTCGGTAATACGGCCCTGATACTCGAGCCAATAGTCGCTCTGCTCCAGCAGCGAAGTGACGCTGTGTTTAGCGAAGAAGTTGCCGTCGACCCGACGTTTGGTCGCTTCCCAGTTCACCGCTTTGGCGCCGTTCTCGCAGAACATCACCATGCCGCCTTCCTTGGAATCGCCCCAGGCACAACCGGGGCAGTCGAAACCGCCGTTCTTGTTGGTCTTGAGCATCATGCGCAGGTTTTTCAGTGCGTTGTCGCTGGTCAACCAGGCCTGGGCGACGCTGATCAGTGCACCCCAGCCACCGGCGGGGCCTTTGTAGGGCTTGTAGCGAGGAACGGGTGTCTGGTCGGCTTGACGGTGTTGACTCACGCTTGGTTCTCCAACGCTGGGCTGTAGACCCGCGGCGCATTCTTTTGTGGCAGATGGATGAGATTGAGGTTGTGGCGACGGGCCCATTGCACGGCAAGGCCGGTGGGTGACGACAGACTGACCAGGGTCTGGATGCCGGCGCGCAATACTTTCTGGATCAATTCGAGGCTGCAACGGCTGGTGACGATGGCCAACCCGCCAGTGGTCGGGATCTTTTGCCGGATCAGGCCGCCGATCAATTTGTCGAGGGCGTTATGCCGGCCGATGTCTTCACGTCCCAGCAGCAATTCGCCCTGGTTGTTCATGAACACCGCAGCGTGCACCGCGCCGCAATGCTGGCCCAGGGGCTGGAAGGCACCGATGCGCTCGCGCAGACCGTCGAGCCATTCGGCGGGAGGCAACGGTGCGCCGGGCAATACCTGAAGCTGCGGCAGTGCCTGCTCGACCGCTTCAACTCCGCACAGCCCGCAGCCGCTGGTGCCGGCCAATTGCCGGCGTTGCTGCTTGAGGTTCCAGAAGGCGCGGTTGGCGATGGTCACTTGCGCGTACTGCGCCGAACCCGAGCCGCTCAGTTGCAGGTCGTAGATGTCCGCGGCGTCCTGAATGATGCCGCTGCCCAGACTGAACCCGACGATAAAGTCTTCCAGGTCCGTCGGGGTCACCAGCATGACCGCCTGGCTGATGCCGTTGTAGGCAATCGCCAACGCCACTTCCTCGGCCAGCGCAGTGCTCGCCGATTCGCAGTACTGAAGGTTGTTGTAGCTGTAAGTCTGGCTTGCGGCGGGCGCGGGTGTTTCGAGGGCAGGCGCCGCGCAGGCAGGGCGCTTGGTATTCATGGCATCACCGTCGGTTTGATCAGCTTTAAGACTAGGCGCGACAACTTGTCGCGTCTAATCGCTAATACTGATCTACCGATAGATAGCGTCGATCAAGAGCAAGGCCGCGATTGCTGATAAATCGCAAAACACGCTTCCGCCAGCGCCGAGCGTGGCGCACTGCGACGCTTGATCAACCCCAGCCGGCCTAGGGTCTGGGCATTTTCGATAGGCTGCAGGCGCAAATGATCAGTCAGGCTTTCCAGGCCGCCATCCAGCGGCATCACGGCGCAACACAAGCCGCCGTGCACAGCTTGTAGCAATTGATGCACAGCGTCGGTTTGCAACAACGGCTGTGGCGTGAGGCCACGGCTGTGGAAGTTATGGTCGATGGACTGGCGGAAGTGCATGCCACTGGTGAGCATGCCCAGCGGCAGTTCGATCAACGCTTCCCAACTCAGCGGCGCCTCGCCGAAGGTGAAGAAACGCTGGTCGTAGAGCAGGCCCATACGGGTTTCGCTGAAAGTCAGAGAGTCAAAACGTTCGGCATCCAGACGTTCCAGGTAAGACACACCGAGGTCCAGGCGGTTGTTCGCCAGCTGTTCGAGAATCTGTTCGGAACTCAGTGCCGAGAGCTCGAAACGCAAATTCGGATGTTCCCCGTGCAGGCGCTGCAGCAGCGGCAACGGATCGAAACTCGACAATGGCACCACGCCCAGCCGCAAGGTCCCGACCAGACTGCCGCGACAGGCCGCCGCTTCAGCGTACAAACCGTCGTAGGCCGCCAGCACGGTGCGCGCCCAGGCCAGCACCCGCTCTCCCGGTGCGGTGAAGCCCTCGAAACGTTGACCGCGATTGACCAACGGCAACTCGAGTTCTTCTTCGAGGTTGCGCAGGCGCATGGACAGGGTCGGCTGGGTGATGTGGCAGCGCGCGGCGGCCTGGCCGAAATGGCGGGTTTCGTCGAGCGCGATGAGGAATTTCAGCTGCTTGATGTCCATCTTCGCTCCAGGGTGGGTGAAGGGGAGGATTCTATCGTCCGGGGGGAAGCGGCGTCATTGGTCGGGTTGGGTCCGCAAGTGACGGGTGTGGTCTAGGCTTTTTCATCTGGACACCCAAACCCAAGGAGAGCAAACAATGAGCCTGTTCAGTTTTCTAAAAGAAGCTGGTGAAAAAATCCTCGATGCACTGACGCCGGACAAGGCCGAAGCCAATAGCGAGGCGCTGACCAAGCATGTGCAGAGCGCCTTGACGGGCATCGACACCTCCAAGGTCCAGGTGAAAGTCGAGGGCGACAAAATCATTGCCACGGGCGAAGCTTCAAGCCAGGAAGAAAAGGAAAAGATTCTTTTGGCACTTGGCAACGTGGCGGGTATCAGCGGTGTTGATGACCAGATCACTGTGACCGGGCCGGTGGCAGCGCCAGCGAAGTTCGTCACGGTCGAGAAAGGCGACACACTCAGTGCCATTTCCAAGCGCGTCTATGGTGATCCAAACAAGTATCAAAAAATCTTCGAAGCCAACAAGCCGATGCTCAAGGACCCGAACAAGATCTATCCGGGGCAGTCGTTAAGGATTCCTGAGTAGGCCTTAAGTCCGTGTGATGGCCATCGTCGGAACGCCGCCCGGACCATGCCACGCTCCCACAGCATCTGAGTCGTTCACTAATCAATCGCACGACACAAATCCTGTGGGAGCGTGGCTTGCCCGCGATGCAGGCGCCCTAGTCTCAAAGCCCGGTAATCAAATCCCGATAATCCTCAACCGCGGCAAATTCGCCTGTGTCCTTCGGCCCCTTGCGGCTGTCCGGCTCTTTCACGGCCAACAAATGCGCCACACCAAAGTCCCGCGCACTGCGCAGGATCGGCAAGGTGTCGTCGATAAACAGACTACGTGACGGGTCGAAATCGATATCGGCTTGCAGCGCATCCCAGAACTGCGGATTTTCCTTGGGGAAGCCGTAGTCGTGGGAGCTGATCAACCGCTCGAAATACGGCGCCAGCTCGATTTTTTCCAGCTTCAGCGACAGCGAGTCGCGGTGCGCGTTGGTGATCAGTACCACGCGCTTGCCGGCTTGTTTTATCGCCGCCAGAAAGGTGTCCGCATCAGGACGCAGAGCGATCAGATGAGCGGTTTCCAGTTTGAGCTCTCGCACCGGCAGCTTCAGCTCGGCGCTCCAGAAATCCAGGCAGTACCACTGCAACTGTCCGGCATTGCGTTCGAACAATGGCTGCAGCTCCTGTTCGGCAATGGCCCGGTCTATACCGTGCAGCTCGGCGTAACGCTGGGGCAGGTGTTCCAGCCAGAAGTGATTGTCGAAATGCAGGTCCAGCAGCGTGCCGTCCATATCCAGCAGAACGGTATCGATAGCGGACCAGGGTAGTGAAGGCATGGCAACGTCTCGGACGGTAGAAAGATATCTGACATAAACAATAGGGAAAGCCGCGTTATAGTAGCGCGTTCACGCCAAGGAGCTTTGCATGCGCCAGAAACCCACCATACTCGCCCGCGAAATTGTCGCCACCAGTCGATTGTTCTGTGTGGAAGAGCTGAAGTTGCGCTTTTCCAATGGCGTGGAACGCACGTATGAGCGATTGGTCGGCAAAGGTGCCGGGTATGGCGCGGTCATGATCGTGGCAATGCTGGATGCCGATCATGCGGTGCTTGTCGAGGAATATTGCGCCGGTACGGATGAGTACGAGATGTCCTTGCCCAAGGGCCTGATCGAACCGGGTGAAGACGTATTGGCCGCCGCCGAACGTGAGCTCAAGGAAGAGGCAGGCTTCGGTGCCCGGCAACTTGAACACTTGACCGAACTATCGCTGTCGCCCGGCTATATGAGCCAGAAAATTCAGGTAGTCCTGGCTATGGACCTCTATGAAGAGCGTCTGGAAGGCGACGAGCCAGAGCCTATGGGCGTGAGCAAAGTCAGTCTGCGTGAGCTGTCGGCGCTGGCGCAAAACCCACAGTTCAGCGAGGGTCGTGCCTTGGCGGCGCTGTATCTGGCCCGTGACCTGCTGACTCAGCGTGGGGTGTTTCTGCCATGACTTTCACTCACCCGTTGATGGCGCCCGTGGTTGAGCTGGCGTTGAAGGCCGGCGAAGCGATCCTGCCGTTCTGGCGTACCGGTACAGCGGTGACGGCCAAATCGGATGACTCGCCTGTCACTGCGGCGGACCTGGCTGCCCATCATCTGATTCTGGCCGGCTTGACGGCGCTGGACCCGAGCATTGCGGTGCTGTCCGAAGAAGACGCCAACATCCCCCAGAGCGTACGTGCTGGATGGCAGCGCTGGTGGCTGGTCGATCCACTTGATGGCACCAAGGAGTTCATATCTGGCAGTGAGGAATTCACCGTCAATATTGCCCTGATCGAAAACGGCCAAGTGGTATTCGGCGTGGTGTCGATGCCGACCAATGGGCGCTTCTATGTCGGTGGAGCCGGGCTCGGTGCGTGGCGTGGCGATCAAGGTGGTACACCGGTAACGATTCAGGTGCGGCATGCCTTGGCACCCGGCCAGGCGTTTACCGTGGTTGCCAGCCGCCGCCATTCCAGTGAGCAGCAGGAGCGTTTGCTGGCGGGGTTGAGTGCAAGCCTTGGAGAGCTGCAACTGGCTAATATCGGCAGCTCGCTGAAGTTTTGTTTGTTGGCTGAAGGCGAAGCGGATTGTTATCCGCGTTTGGCGCCAACGTCGCAGTGGGACACGGCGGCGGCGCAAGGTGTGCTGGAAGGCGCGGGCGGGGAGGTGCTGGATTTGAGCGGCGCGCCGTTCTGTTACCCGGCGCGGGAGTCGCTGTTGAATGAGTTCTTTTTGGCGTTGCCGGCGAAGGCCGCGTGGCGGGAGAAACTATTGGCGCTCGCCAACTCGTAGGAGCCAGCAAGCTGGCTCCTACGGCGACCATTGCCTATCAGCGGTGCAGCACGTATTGCCCGGTAAACAGCACCGCATACTCATCACTCCCCGCATTCACCACCCGTGTAGCCAGCGTCAACCGCGCCCGACCATAACGCTGGTACATGGTCAGAAACTTCTTCCACGCCGCCGCATTCGGCGCCTGACAAATGGCTGTGGCATCACTCGTCACGGGTAGGGGATAGCTGATCTGCCCTTCCTGAATCACGATGTGCCCATCTTCGATGCCTTCCTCTTTCAGGCGCAAATGCAACCAGCCCCAGCCGACCAGCACCGCAGCGCAATACAGGCTGCCACCGAACATGGTGCTCTTGTGGTTGACGTTGGCTTCCAGCGGCAGCTGCAGGCGCAGTTGCTGGTCGTGCCAGTCGAGCACTTTGAGGCCCATGTCCCGTGTCAGAGGGATGTCGTGATGAAGAACCGATTCCAGTTGACGGCTTTCGCGGGTCATTGCGTGGCCTCTTGTTTGAAGTGAGGGATTGGACGGTGGCTCATTCGTGCTCGTCGGCGTGGGTGGAAGTGCCGCTGTCGGCGAAACTCAAGCCATGCTTGCGCAGTTTGTCATGCAGGGTCTTGCGCGGAATGCCCAGGGCTTCGGCGACGCTGCGCACGGAGCTGTGAAAGCGCGCCAGTTCGGCCGCAATCAGGCTTTTTTCGAAGTTTTCCACTTGCTCACTCAACCCGCCGCTGATCATTTCGACCGCAGTGCCGACAGCATCGTCGGGCGCGTTGTTATCCAGGGCCAGTTCCAGCCCCAGGGCGAATCGTTCGGCGGCGTTTTGCAGTTCGCGCACGTTACCGGGCCAGGTGTGGCGCAGTAACAAGGCGCGCTGTCCCGGCTGCAGTTCATGGGGCGGCAGGCCGTGGCGGGTGCTGGCCTCATCGGCGAAATGCTGGAACATCATCAACGCATCTTCGCCACGCTCGCGTAGCGGCGGAATTCGCAGGGGCGCGACATTCAGGCGGTAGTACAAGTCGGCACGGAAGCGCCCCTGATCGGCGGCCTGGCGCAGGTCTTCCTTGGTCGCCGCGATGATGCGCAAGTCCAGCGGGATCAGTTGGTTGCCACCCAGGCGTTCGACTACCCGCTCCTGGAGCAGACGCAGCAATTTGACCTGCACATCGAGGCTCATGCTTTCGATTTCATCCAGGAACAGCGTGCCGCCGTTGGCGAATTCGAATTTGCCGATGCGGCGTTTCTGCGCACCGGTAAATGCGCCGGGTTCGTGGCCGAAAAGCTCACTTTCAACTACCGATTCGGCCAGTGCGCCAGCGTTGATCGCCACGAACGGCCCGTTGCGGCGGTTGGATAAATCGTGCAGGGCCCGCGCAACCACTTCTTTACCGGCGCCGGTCTCTCCGAGAATCAGCACATCGGCCTTGGTTGCCGCCAACGCGCCGATCTGTTCGCGCAGGCGCAGCATCGGCGCCGATTGCCCGACCAGGCGCGTGCTCAACTCCTGGCGATCGCTCAATGCGAGCCGCAAGCTGCGGTTATCCAGCACCAGGCGGCGCAGCGCCAGGGCGCGGCGCACACTGTCGAGCAGGGCATCGCTGGCGAAGGGTTTTTCCAGAAAATCATAGGCTCCGGCGCGCATGGCTTGCACCGCCAACGGCACATCGCCGTGTCCGGTGATCAGCAACACCGGCAGGTCGGGGTCCTGGGCATGCAGCTCGGTCAGCAGTTCGAGGCCGTCCATACCGGGCATGCGGATGTCACTGACCACCACGCCCGGCCAGTCGCGCTCCAGTTGCGCGGCCAGGCCCTTGGCTTCGGCCAACGGCAAGATTTTCAGGCCGGCCAGATCCAGGGTCTGGCTCAGCGCCTGGCGCAGATGGGGATCGTCGTCGATCAACACGACCTGAATACGGTTGTCGATGGTCATGCACTTCGGTCCTCGGGCGGTTGCAGGCTCACGCCCGGTGCACCAGCGCGCAGCTTGAGAGTAATCAACGCACCGCCTTCCTTGTGGTTGGCGAACGACAGTTCACCACCGAAGGCGCGCATCAGGGTTTCGCAAATCGCCAGGCCCAGGCCAAGACCTTGTGTACGGGTCTTGGTGGTGTAGAAAGGCTCGCTGGCGCGGGCAAGGGCTTCCATGCAGAAACCCGGGCCATTGTCGCGAATGTACAGGTTGACGCTATCGGCGCTGGATTGGGCACTTAGCCAGAGTTTACGTGGCGGGCCTTTTTCCGTCAGGGCATCAAGGGCGTTGGCCAGCAGATTTCCGAGCACCTGGCGCAGGCGCGTTTCTCCCGCTTCGACCCACAGGGTGGCGGCGGGCAAATCGCGGATGAGCTCAACCTCCATACTGCGCCGACGTTTGGCCAGCAGGGCCAGTGCATCGTCCAGCGCTGGCTGCAGGGCCACGCTTTCCGGGGCATGGCGATCGCGCCGGGCGAAGGCGCGCAGGTGGGCAATGATCGAAGCCATGCGCCCGGTCAATTCGCTGATCAGCTTGAGGTTGCCCCGGGCATCATCGGTGCGTTGGTGATCGAGCAGTACCTCGGCGTTTTCCGCGTAGCTGCGAATCGCCGCCAGCGGCTGATTGAGTTCATGGCTGATGCTCGCCGACATCGTCCCCAATGCCGACAATTTACCCGCCTGCACCAGATCATCCTGGGCGCGTACCAGTTCCTGTTGAGCCTGTTCGCGCTCCAGCACCTCTTGTTTCAAGCGCCGGTTCAGGCCTTCGAGATCGCTGGTGCGCTCGGCGACCCGGGCCTCCAATTCGCGACGGGCCTTGGCTTCGAAGGCGATGCGCTCAAGGTAATGGCGACGGCGCTGCATCATCAGGCCCAGGAGCAGCATCAACACCAGCAGAGTGGCGCCACCGACGGCGACCACTGTGCGTACCGGGCGGTCAATCAACGTACGCGGGGCGAGGATACTGACGTTCCAGCCGGTCTCGGCGATTGGCTGGGTCTGGGTCAGCCAGGCATTGGGGTTGAGCTTGAGCGGCTTGGGATCGCGGGTTGGGTAAGGTTGAATCGCAGTAATGGCTTTGCTTTCTTCTTCGCTCAGCGCGCGGGTCGAACGGAAACGCCACTCAGGCCGCGACGTCAGGATGACCACGCCGTTGTGGTCGGTCAGCAGCAGTTGTTCCGGGGTTTTGCCCCAGAGGCTTTCGGTGTGGTCGAGGTCTACCTTGACCACCAGCACCCCAACGATTTTCTCGCCGTCACGCACGCCTGCAGCAAAGAAATAGCCGCGCTTGGCAGAGGTGGTGCCCAAGCCGAAAAAGCGTCCGAGCCGCCCGGCCATGGCTTCGCTGAAGTACGGCCGGAACGAAAAATTGCGCCCGACGAAACTGTCGTGCTTGTCCCAGTTGGAAGCGGCCAGGGTTTTGCCGCTGGAGTCCATCAGGTACATGACTTCGGCGCCGGTCTGGGTGCTGATGTTTTTCAGCAGGCGGTTGGCATTGCCCTGGGTGACGCCATCGTCCGGTGCGCCGATGACGGCCCGCAGGGCCGGCAGATCGCCGAGGATCTGCGGTAATACCTCATAGCGATGCAGGGTACCCAGAAGGTTGGCGACGTAGAGATCGAGGGTCTGCCGATTCTGGCTGGCCAGTTCGCTGCGGTAGTAGCGCTCGGCGAGATGTTCCAGCGGCCACAGCAGAGGTGCCAGGCACAGTGCAAGAAGGGCCAGGCTGCGCCAGCGGGGTCTGGGAGGAAGGGTCGCAGTCATGAGCATCGGGCGCCTGTGGGTACAGGCGCATTATGCCTAGGCTTGCGCGTACCGTCTGCGCGGTAAGCGACGCGAAGTTCTTTGCCCGGCTTCAGGGGAAGACATCGGCATCCTTGAAGAACGTTGCGGCCTGATCCTTGGCCGATAGTTGCGGTGTCTGCGCAAGCTGCCAGTCGATGGCCAGGTCCGGGTCGTCCCAGCGGATGCTGCGCTCGGCGGACGGGTTGTAATAATCCGTCGTTTTATAAAGAAACTCGGCTGACTCGCTGAGCACCACGAAACCGTGGGCGAAGCCTTCCGGCACCCAGAGTTGGCGATGGTTGTCGGCAGACAGGCGTACTGCTACCCATTTGCCAAAATTCGGCGAGCTGCGACGAAGGTCCACGGCGACGTCGAGTACTTCGCCGTGGGTGACGCGAACCAGTTTGCCTTGGGTGTTTTCCAGCTGGTAGTGCAGGCCGCGCAAAACACCTTTTTGCGAGCGGGAATGGTTGTCCTGGACGAACTGAATATTTTCCCCGGTGGCTTGTTCGAAAGCCTTCGCGTTGAAACTTTCGTAGAAGAAACCACGTTCGTCACCAAAGACCCTGGGTTCAAGGATCAGAACACCGGGCAGGTCGGTGGTCACTACATTCATGGTCTGTCTCCGGCAATGGGCTTTGATGGCGCACATTCTTGCGCAAAGTGCCGGCCGGGGCGAGAGACATGTGCAGTCAATTGCCGGCACAAGCGACCAGTACCGGCTCCCGGGGGCTTGCGTATCGTCCAAAGCAATGGCGATATAGGCGTCTAATGAAATTTCAGGGGTCGTTGTATGTCGCTTGCCACGTTGATTCATCGCGCCAGTTTGCCCAGCCCGCAGGTGTCTGCGGAGCAAGCGCTTGAGCTGTTGGAGGAACATTACGGGCTCAGCGGAAAATTACAGGCCCTTGGCAGCCAGCAAGACCTGAACTATCGCGTCGACAGCGATCAAGGGCGTTTCGTCCTGAAAATCTGCAGGGGCGACTATGCGACGCTGGAGTTGCAAGCCCAGCACGCGGGGCTCAGGCATTTGGGCGAGCACCCGGATGTACACGTACCGCGCGTGATCCCGGCAAAAAATGGCGCAGACCTGCTGTCCCTGGACGTTGGTGGTGATGCGGTGCATGTGCGCCTGCTCGATTACATCGAAGGCCAGCCCCTGACGAGCCTCGAGTATTTCAATCCAGCCGTGGTGGCCGGTTTCGGTCGGTTGTGCGGCGAGATGGATCTGGCACTGGCTGATTTCGATCATCCGGGGCTGGTGCGAACGCTGCAGTGGGACGCTCGCCACGCCCATGCGCTGATCGCGCATTTGTTGCCCGTGATCAAGGATGAAACCCTGCGTCGACTGATTGTCGAAGCATCCGAACAGGCCGAGCGCCATTTGCAGCCGCTGGAAGACAAGCTGCCGGTGCAGGCCATCCACATGGATATCACCGATGACAACGTGGTGTGGCAACGTGATGCGCAGCGCCACTGGCAATTGCAGGGGGTCATCGATTTCGGCGATCTGGTGCGTACCTGGCGTATCACCGATCTGTCGGTGACCTGCGCCGCGCTGCTGCATCACGGCGAAGGCAATCCGTTGTGCATTCTGCCGGCGATCCAGGCCTATCACGCGGTCAACCCGTTGCAACGTGAAGAACTGCTGGCGCTCTGGCCGTTGATCGTGGCCCGGGCGGCGGTGTTGGTGCTCAGCGGTGAACAGCAGGTCAGCATCGATCCGGGCAATGCCTACAGTCGCGACAATCTGGTCCACGAGTGGGAGATCTTCCGCGTCGCCACCTCGGTGCCGTTGGCTTTGATGGAGGCTGCGATTCTGACGTCGGTCGGCGAGAACCTGCCAGTCATCAACAGTGAAGGTTTCGCGCCGCTGCTGCCCAATCTGGTGGGGCGAGAGTTTGCCTTGATTGACCTGGGCGTGCTCAGCCCGCATTTCGAAGCCGGTAACTGGGAGCAGCAAGGCATCGATCAACGCCTGTTGAGCGAAGCGGCAGCGGCGCATGGTCTGGCAGCCAGTCGCTACGGGCAATATCGCTTGTCCAGGACCCGGCCGGACAGCGCCATTGAACCCGACACTTGCCCGTTGCACGTTGAGTTGCACGTACCCCAGGGCACACCGGTCGAAGCGCCCTTTGCCGGGGTGGTGCATTTGTCGGCAACGGGGTTGTTGCAACTCGACGGCCCGCAACTGAGTCTGCGCCTGTGGGGTGTCACACCGTCGCTGCACAGCGGCGCGGCGCTGGTTAAAGGCCAGGTGCTGGGTTCTGTCAGCGGGCCGCTGTTGGTGCAGTTGTGCCAGGGGGCTTCTATCGATGCGCCGTTGTTCTGTGCGCCGTCGCGTGCGGCAGCCTGGCAAGCACTGTGTCCATCGCCGGCAGCGCTGCTGGGGCTGGCCTGTGACGCGGAGCCCGAACTCGATGGGCCGACTTTGCTGGCCCGCCGCGACGCCAGTTTCGCCCGCACGCAAAAACACTATTACGTCGACCCGCCGCGCATCGAGCGTGGCTGGCGCAATCATTTGATCGACATGCAGGGCCGCTCCTATCTCGACATGCTCAACAACGTCGCGGTATTGGGCCATGGCCATCCGCGCATGGCGGCGGTCGCCAGCCGGCAGTGGTCACTGCTCAACACCAACTCGCGTTTCAACTACGCGGCGGTGGCCGAGTTCTCCGAGCGCCTGCTGAAATTGTCACCGGACGGCATGGATCGGGTGTTCCTGGTCAATAGCGGCAGCGAGGCCAACGACCTGGCGATTCGCCTGGCATGGGCCTACAGCGGCGGCCGCGACATGCTCAGCGTGCTGGAGGCCTACCACGGCTGGACGGTAGGCGCCGACGCGGTCTCGACCTCTATTGCAGACAACCCCAAGGCCTTGAGCAGCCGCCCGGACTGGGTGCATCCGGTGACTGCACCGAACACCTATCGAGGCGAGTTCCGTGGCCCGGACAGTACGCCGGACTACGTGCGCAGCGTCGAACACAACCTGGCGAAAATCGCCGGGCAGAATCGTCAACTGGCTGGCTTCATTTGCGAGCCGGTATACGGTAATGCCGGTGGTATCTCGCTGCCACCGGGTTATCTGCAGCAAGTCTATGGGCTGGTGCGTGACCGTGGCGGTGTGTGCATCGCTGACGAAATACAGGTCGGTTATGGACGCATGGGCGACTTCTTCTGGGGCTTTGAAGAGCAGGGCGTGGTGCCGGACATCATCACCATGGCCAAGGGCATGGGTAACGGCCAGCCGTTGGGCGCGGTGATTACCCGCCGGGAAATTGCCGAAGCGCTCGAGGCCGAGGGCTACTTCTTCTCGTCCGCCGGCGGCAGTCCGGTCAGTTGCCAGATCGGCATGGCGGTGCTGGATGTGATGGAAGAGGAAAAGCTCTGGGAAAACGCCCAGGTCGTCGGCGGGCATTTCAAGCAGCGGTTGGAAGCGCTGATCGATATTCATCCGTTAGTGGGTGCGGTGCACGGCTCCGGTTTCTATCTGGGCGTCGAATTGATCCGCAACCGAGAAACCCTGGAGCCGGCGACCGAAGAAACCACGGCGCTGTGCGAGCGCTTGCGTGAACTGGGGATCTTCATGCAACCGACCGGCGACTTCTTGAATGTCCTGAAGATCAAGCCGCCGATGGTCACCTCGCGCCAGAGCGTGGATTTCTTTGTCGACATGCTGTCGAAGGTGCTGGCTGAGGGACTCTGATCGATCCGTGCAGGAGCAGCCTGCGACAGCTCCTACACGGATTAAATGCCGATTGTTATCGATAATAAATACTTCGTTTAAGACGTAACGCATTTTATGAGCTTCTAAAGTCGATATTAATCGGTTATAAAGTCGCCGTTGCCCACGGCGTGAATGATCCTGCCCGGGGCTCCCATTTCTGTAATGGATCGATGCCAAGCTCGATTCCAGCGCTTGCCCCGGAGATGTTTCATGACTCGTAACGTTACCGTAGCCGCTACCCAGATGGCCTGTTCCTGGGACCTTGAAGCCAACATCGAGACCGCTGAAAAGCTGGTCCGCGAGGCCGCAGCCAAAGGCGCGCAAATCATCCTGATCCAGGAACTGTTCGAAGCCCCGTACTTCTGCCAGAAGCCGAATCCGGATTACCTGCAGCTGGCCACAACTGTCGAAGACAACGTTGCCATCAGGCACTTCCAGAAAGTCGCCAAAGAGTTGCAAGTCGTGCTGCCGATCAGCTTCTACGAGTTGGCGGGGCGTGCTCGCTTTAACAGCGTCGCGATCATCGATGCCGACGGCAGCAACCTGGGGGTTTATCGCAAGAGCCACATCCCCGACGGCCCTGGCTATCACGAAAAGTACTATTTCAATCCGGGTGATACCGGCTTCAAAGTGTGGAACACACGGTACGCGAAGATCGGCGTGGGCATCTGCTGGGACCAGTGGTTCCCGGAATGTGCGCGCAGCATGGCCTTGCTGGGGGCGCAGATCCTGTTTTACCCGACCGCCATCGGCAGCGAGCCCCACGACAAGACCATTTCCTCACGGGATCACTGGCAGCGTGTGCAGCAGGGCCATGCCGGTGCCAACCTGATGCCGTTGATCGCCAGCAACCGTATCGGCAACGAAGAGCAGGACGGCTACGACATTACCTTCTACGGCTCGTCATTCATCGCCAACCAGTTCGGCGAGAAAGTTCAGGAGCTCAATAAAACCGAAGAAGGTATTCTGGTGCACACTTTCGACCTCGACGAGCTGGAGCACATCCGCAGCGCGTGGGGTTCGTTCCGCGACCGTCGTCCAGACCTGTACGGCGCTCTGAAAACCCTCGACGGTTCCCTGGAGTCCTGATTGCCATGACCACTTTGAACAGCACCCCTCGCGCCGACGGCTTCTACATGCCAGCCGAGTGGGCACCCCAAACCCAGACCTGGATGATCTGGCCCGAGCGCCCGGACAACTGGCGCCTGGGCGGCAAACCGGCACAAGCCGCTCATGTCGCTGTGGCCAAAGCCATTGCACGTTTTGAACCGGTGACCGTGGCAGTCTCCGCCGGCCAGTACGAGAACGCTCGTTCCCGCCTGGACGTGCCGAATATCCGCGTGGTGGAAATGTCCAGCGATGACGCCTGGGTCCGGGATACCGGCCCGACGTTCGTCATCAACAACAGCGGTGAAGTCCGTGGTGTGAACTGGGATTTCAACTCCTGGGGCGGTTTCGAAGGCGGTCTGTATTCACCGTGGAACCGTGATTCCCAGGTCGGCGGCAAGATCCTCGAAATCGAGCGCAGCCCGCGCTACCGCACCGAAGGCTTCGTGCTTGAAGGCGGCTCGATTCATGTCGACGGCGAAGGCACCCTGATCACCACCGAAGAGTGTCTGCTCAACCACAATCGCAACCCGCACATGAACCGTGGGGAAATCGAAGAGGTGCTGAGCGCGAATCTGGCTGTGGATAAAATCATCTGGCTGCCGGACGGGTTGTTCAACGACGAAACCGACGGTCATGTGGATAACTTCTGCTGCTACGTGCGTCCGGGTGAAGTGCTGTTGGCCTGGACCGATGATCCGCAAGACCCGAACTACCCGCGCTGCCAAGCGGCAATGAACGTGCTGCAAAACAGCACCGACGCCAAAGGCCGCCCATTTACGGTGCACAAGATGCCGATTCCGGGCCCGCTGTTTGCAACCGAGGAAGAATGCGCCGGTGTCGATCCGGTGGACGGTACTCAGGAGCGTAATCCGACTGTTCGTCTGGCCGGCTCCTACGTGAACTTCCTGATCGTCAACGGCGGCATCATTGCCCCGAGCTTCGATGACCCGCAGGATGCTCCGGCAAAAGAGATTTTGCAGAACCTGTTCCCGCAGCACGAAGTGGTCATGGTGCCGGGTCGCGAACTGTTACTGGGGGGCGGCAATATTCACTGCCTTACCCAGCAGCAGCCTGCGCCGCACAAAGAGTGAGTGCGGTTGTAACATATTGAGTTGATTGCAAAATCAGTTTGTCAGGCTTTGACTTCATCGCTGATACCGAAAGCCCGCAGTCCTCAAGGATCGCGGGCTTTTTTGTATCCGGCTGGCGACATTTCAGCGACCTTGGCACAGCTCTTGTATCTGCGCATGTGCAAGACGGGGAGGGGAAGGACTTCGATGTTCTGTCATAAACCTTGGATAAGTTAGCCGCTCAAAAACCGGGAGAGAGCGCTGGAATGAACGCCGAAGTGAATGTAGCAAGCGAGCGGGCAATGCATCCCCTGGCGGTAAACAGCGAATCGCTCCAGAGTCTGGCGCACTGGTTCAAGTCCAACGAAACGTGTCAGATCGGTGAGACTGATCCGCGCCGGACAATGATCGAGCGCTACCCTGCTGGATTGTTCAGCGAGGCGGAACTGGAAGCGTTGTGGGATGTAATGGAAGGATAGGAACAACGACAACGGATTGATCAGGGAAAAGCGCTGCCGCGATGGTGGCGCTTTTTTTTGAGAAAAAATCAAAAATCGCAGCCTGCGATCTTTTGATCTTTAACGCACTACCACCTGACGCCAACCCCCGCAGTTTGGAGACTGAAGCAGGTGTAAACCTATGCCAGGACCACAACGCGAGTCTTATATAACTCATTACATCGCGTAACTAATGATGTTCCGGCCCCCACCTTTATCCCCCTCTGCTAACTCCATACATTGAGTTCCAACACCTCCCCATCATCCCGACGGGAAGGTCACTGGAGATGTCCTCATGCCTTTCGTAAGCGTACGCATTACCCGCGATGGCGTTACCACTGAGCAGAAGGCTCAGGTGATCGCCGAAATCACCGAAACCCTGGAGCGCGTGCTCAACAAACGCCCTGAACTGACCCATATCGTGATCGAGGAAGTCGACACCGATAACTGGGGTTACGCCGGGATCACCACCACCCAGTACCGCAAGCAGCTGGCTGAGAGTGAGGGGCCGTCATGACAGCCGTGTGTCGGTGAATTGGTCGCTTTTTAATCATTATTGTCGTCAGAGGTATTCATCATGAGCCATTCGAAAAAAGTCATCGTTATCACCGGCGCATCCCAAGGTCTCGGCGACGGCATGGTCAAGGCCTTCCGTGAACTCGGTTACCGGATCGTCGCCACGTCGCGCTCGATCAAGCCATCCAGCGATCCGGACATTCTCACTGTCGCCGGCGACATCGGCGAACCGGCCACTGCCCAGCGGGTCATCCGCGAAGCCATTGCCCGTTTCGGTCGTATCGATACGCTGGTCAACAACGCCGGGATCTTCATCGCAAAACCGTTCACCGCTTATACCCCTGAAGACTATGCCAACGTGTTGTCGGTGAACCTCAATGGCTTCTTCTACATCACCCAGCTCGCCATCGCCGAGATGGAAAAACAGGGCAGCGGCCACGTCGTCAACATCACCACCAGCCTGGTTGATCACGCCATCGACGGAGTGCCATCGGTACTGGCGTCGCTGACCAAAGGCGGCCTGAACGCGGCGACCAGATCCCTGGCTATCGAATACGCCAAACGCGGGATTCGGGTGAACGCAGTCAGCCCCGGCATCATCAAGACCCCGATGCACGGCGTAGAAACCCATGAAGCACTGGGCAACCTGCACCCGGTCGGGCATATGGGCGAGATCGACGATATTGCGCAGGCGGTCGTGTACCTGGATGGCGCCAAGTTTGTTACTGGCGAAATCCTGCACGTGGATGGCGGGCAGAGTGCGGGTCACTGAGACCTGATTTTTTGGGACGACAGAAACAACAAAACCCTCGTATTTCTACGAGGGCTTTGTTTTGTATGGTGCCGGCACCAGGAATCGAACCCGGGACCTACTGATTACAAGCGGCTTGTCTCGGCGTTTTTCCATGGTTCATCAAGTAACGAAATCGAGACAAATCGTTCATATACAAGGTATTAGTCTTGTTTCGTTGTTTCGTCTTGTTGCACGTTGTAGTCTAAAGTCACCCAAGAAGCTGTGACCAAAGCTGTGACCAAAGATGAGGCGACCAATGGCGAGCAACGCATCGAAGACTGTGAATGATCAGAAGGTGAAGGGCATGACTCCCGGCTGCTCACCTCTGGTCGAAAGCCTGCCAGGACGTGGCACGGGGGCACTGGTGTTCAAGCGGGCGAACGAGGGCTCGCCCGTTTGCTACTACCGCTATCACCTGGCTGGCAAGCAAGTGCTGATCAAGCTAGGCGTGTATCGGCGCAACGCTCGTGAAGTCGGCCTTGCCCTGCCGGAACTGCGCGACCAAGCAGCCGCAATGGCGCAGATAGCTAAAGCGCACGGCGACGTGAAGGCGTACCTGGCAAAACAGGAAGCCGACGCCGAAGCGGCACGTACCGAAAACGAGCGCGCTGTCGAAGCTGCACGCCTGAAAGCGGAGGGGAAAGCCCGAGAGCGCCAGCACCTCGCCGAAATCGAAGCGTCATGCGGCACCTTCGGAGAGCTGTTTCTCGACTACATCGACTCACGCAGGGGGAGAGCCACTGCCGGCGTCATCAAGGAACTGGAGCGGTTGTATCAGACCAATATGCTGGCCCCTCACCCCAGCATCATGGCGATGAAGGCGCGCGACATTCGCCCCGACCACATTCTCGCCATTCTTAATCCGATCTGGGATCGCGGTGCAAAAGTACAGGCTGAACGGATGCGTTCATTCCTGTCAGCGGCATTCAATCATGGCCTGCGCGCCGAGAATGCGGTCGGCAGGTCGAGCGCCAAGAGCTACAACCTAGTGAGCAACCCGGCCACCGTAGTTGTAGTCGAGAAGGTATCGGCACCCGCTACCCGGGCGCTTTCGGATGCGGAGCTGAGCAAGTTCTGGGGAACAGTCGAAACCACCGAAGGCATCGGGCCGGTCATGGCTTTGCTGTTTAAGTTCGTCATTTCAACAGGCGGGCAGCGCATTCTCAACATCTGCCAGACCACCTGGGATGACTACGATCTGGAAGCCGGTACCGTGCGCTTGGTCCATCGCAAGGGTCGCGGAGGTCAAACGATGAGCAGGCCGCATTTAGTCCCGTTGACAGAGCGAGCGGTCGCCATTTTGGAACGTGTGAAGGAGATCAATGGCTGTCACCCCTGGCCGTGGACCACCACCGGAAAGCAGCACATCGTCGTCAGCAGCCCGCGCCATGCCCTTGCCGACTGGTTGAAGTCAGAGCACGCGGTTATTGACGGGAAGCAGACCCCCAGCTTCTCGCCGCGCGACTTGCGCCGAACCTGCACCCAACTGATGCAGCGATACGGCATCAGCGATCAACTGTCCGACCTGCTGCAAGCGCACGGCCAGACTGGTGTGGCGAATCTTCACTACAGAAATAACCCCGAGGCGGCGTTACCGGAGAAGCAGCGCGCGATTGAACTGTTCGAGCACGCGCTCGCCAAGGTGTTGGGGAAAAAGCAGACCGCCAAGGTAGTGCGACTGTCCGGGAGGAGGTGAGATTGTAACAAAATGTTTCGGACACCCGATGCCATTGATTCACCTTGGTTGTGTATGGGTTGATATGGTTAAAAGTCGAGTGTGTGTAAGCAGTTACGCCTTAGTGAAAGCTCGGTAATGGGGATGTTGATCTTCCTGAACGTATCGCTACTATGCGGCTACTGGCTAGACGCATCGACCCAGATGAAACGCCTCGAGTGCTGTGGCTCGGGAGTACTGGGTATGTAGTCGCTGCTGGAATGCAGACAAAGAAAAGCCCCCGGCACGTTAATGCCGAGGGCTGATCTGGGGAGGGCGCTCTAACGTCCTTTTGCATACCGGCAAGCCAGTACACATACCCCAAGGGGAGAAGCTTTTGAGAGGGCTTCACTATCTACAAGCAAAGCTTGTAGACGCAGGGAGTTTAAGCCACCTGAATTTCGCGTCAATGCAAATTCATATCGCCTGACCAGCGTAGATCCAATGACCTGTCGTGCGGTCTTGGTGGCTTTCTACCCTATCCCTGAGGGGCATCCAATGCAGTTCGAAATGGACGCTCAATATGCATCAACACAACACTAGCGCTACTCCTGCCAATACAACACCTAATCTGCCGATTCCCGGCACCTACGGCACCACGGCACAACTCAGCACTTTCTACCAAGTCAGCCGCACGACCTGGTGGCGCTGGTCGCAAATGCCTGGCTTCCCGCGTGCCGTTCGCTTCGGTCGCTCGGTTCGCTGGCCGGTCGAGGCCGTCGAAGCCTTCCTGACTTCGCAGGAGGCTTAAACCATGCGTACCCAACAACCCGCGAACCAACGCGGGCCGGCAGCGTTCGGCCTGAAGAAAGACACCGCTGACCTGATCCATGTTGAGATTCAGCGCATCGCCAATGCGGCTCTGCTCGCTGCCGACAATCTGCTGGCCGACTGGCTGCCGGATGGCACTCGCAAGGGCAAAGAGTATTGGGCAATCAATCCGGTGCGCGGTGACCGCACGCCCGGGTCGTTCAGCATCGACTGTCACACCAGTAAATGGCACGACTTCGCCAGCGGCGATAAAGGTGGCGACCTCGTGTCGCTGTTGGCCTACCTGCGCGGCTGCCGGCAGATCGATGCCGCTCGCATTATCGCCGGGCAACTGGGGTTGCCTTTTGGTGGCGGCCCACAGTGCGACCTGCTTGCCGAGGAGGTCGAGCGGCAGCGTTACGCCCGTCAGTGTGAGCAGCGTAAGCAGCAAGACGATGAAAAAACGCGGGCCAAGTGGGAGCAGGCCGCCGCTCGTGCACGTCGCAACTGGGCGCTCGCGGGCCCGGCTGATCCCACCCATCCATATCTGGTCCGCAAGCGCATCCAACCCCATCATCTGCGTCAGCTCGGCAGCGAATTACTGGTTCCCATCTACTGGCGCGGCGAATTGGTGAACCTTCAGCGCATCAAGGCCGATGGCGACAAGCTTTTCCTTTCGGGTGGCCGGATCACCGGTTGCTATGGCCTGTTCGGGCGTATCGAGCCCGGCGTCGAGCTGTTCATCGTCGAGGGTATCGCCACGGCTGCCACGCTTCACGAGCAGACCGGCAAGCCGGTCGCCGCTGCAATGAACGCCGGCAATTTGCTGCCGGCTGGCTTAGAGCTGAAGCACAGCTATCCCGATGCCGTGCTGATCGTCGGCGGCGACGATGACCGCGCCAAGGAAGTCGAGGGCAAGCCCAACACGGGCAAGGTGGCGGCCATCCATGCGGCTGCGATGCTCAGTTGCGGGTACGTCCTGCCAGCCTGGCCGGAGGATGCGCCGCGGCATTTCTCCGACTTCAACGATTTGGCCGTCTGGCGGGAGGGCCGGGTATGAACGACTCCCTGATGACCGAAGTTCAGACCCCGGTAGTGTCGGCACCTAAGCCGCTGCTGCCGGACGTCGTGCCGCCGACGCCCTATCCCTTGGACGCTCTGCCCGACATCCTTCGCGGCGCAGTCGAGGCGATTGTCGAGCATGCAATGGTGCCTGCCGCCATCGCTGGGCAATGCATTGTCGGCGCAATCACCCATTCGGCTCAGACGCGTGTCAACGCTTGGCACCCCCAGGACAAGCCGGAAGGTGCGCCCTGCATGCTGTTCATGCTGTCACTGTTCGATTCGGGGGAGGGCAAGTCGAGCGCGCGTGAACTGGCGTTCAAGACGATTGACGAAGCGGAGAAGGAGGCGCGTGCCCGCCACCGCCAAGCCTGCGCTGAGATTGAGGCTATGGCTGCTGGCCTGAAAGGCAAGGAGCGTAATGAGTATCTGGCGGCAAACCCGCTGCCACCCGATCCGAAGACCCAATACAGCGATGCGACTTACGAGCCGTTGGTCGGCGACTTCATCCGGGGCAAGTCTGCAGCCAGCTGGGACACGGACGAAGGCGGGCAAATGCTCTGTGGTCACTCGCTCAAGGCTGACACCAAGGCCGCGACCCTCGGTGGCCTGACTACAGTCTATTCCTCAGGGAAGTTCGAGCGCACCCGCTCGCGCAGCAACCTGGAAGGCTCCGGCGTGGCCTATAACCGCCGCCTGAGCATACACCTGATGGCGCAACCGGTGGTCGTGAAGGAGGCACTGAGCAATCCTCTGTTGGTCGGGCAGGGCTTTCTTGCGCGCTTCCTGCTCGCCGCGCCGGATAGTCTGGCCGGCAACTGCTTGATCACCGTTGAGTCACTGCAGCGCAACGCCTACGCAGACCCGCGTCTGCAAGCGTACTGGTCGAGGCTTAAAGAGATCGCCGCCAGCCCGGAGTATATCGACCCAGAAACCGGCGAGGTCACCCCGCCCGTTCTGGAGCCTGATGAAGAGGCTAAAAAGGAATGGGTGAAGTTCCGCAACGAGATCGAACGCGAGCGAGGGCCGCTCGGAATGTTCGCTGAGCTCAAACAGTTCGCCGCCCGCTGCGCCGAGCAGGCGTTGCGCCTGGCTGCGGTGTTCGGCTGTTTTGAGGGTGTTAAGCATATCGATGCCGACTGCATGCGCCGCGCTTGCATGCTGGCGCGCTACTCCCTCTCCGAGTGGTCGCGCTACATCGATGCAGGCGCGGTTGATCCGGAGCTGAAGCGCGCCGCTGAACTGTTGAGCTGGTTGCGCGACCCTAAGCACGCGGCAAAGTGGCAAGTGTTTCATGTCAATGATCTGGGCAAGTCTGGGCCGCCTGCGGTTCGTAAGGCCAAGGTGCGCGACAAGCTGCTGGCCGTTTTGTTGAAGTATCACCACCTGCTGAGCATCGACGGCAAGCAATTCAGGATCAACCCCCTTGCGGAAGTTGCGGATTCTGCGGAAACCCAGAAACCGCGCGGTTATACGACTGCGGAAGATCTGCGGAATGTTGCGGAAATTGCACGGTTCCCCCGCGCAACCCATCCAGCATCCGCAGAGCTTCCGCAAACTTCCGCAGAGCTTCCGCACACGGAAGGCCAGCAATTGCACGGCCTTCCGCAGAATCCGCAGAATCCGCAGCTCCTAGCGTTCGCAAACACGCGTTGCGAACAGCCATGGGAGCGGGAGCTGTGAGTGCCGCCGAGCTGATGCACCGTGCGAGCGTGGCCGGCGTCGAGATGGCGGTCAGTCAGGAGGGTCGCCTGAAACTGCGTGCTGACTTCGAGCCGCCCGCCGAACTGCTGGCCGAACTGACGGCGCACAAGGTCGAGATCATCGCCGCACTGAGCGCCGCTAACGATCCTATCCCGTCGAGCGCCTGGCTTTACCGTGTCGCACGCCTGCTCGGCATCCATCCTGCCGTGCTGCTGGAAGGCGGGCATTTGGAGCCGAACGACCTTGTCGAGCTGGCCGGAACAGATGCGGGACTGGTGGCCTACACGATCCGCGCCAGCCCGGCCTGGATCAATCGGCCGCAGCGAAGCGACCAACCGGTCGAGGTCCACGCTGCGGAGGAGCATAAGCCACAGCGCACCGTCCACACTGCCGCGACGGCGTCAGACGCATGGCGAGAGGCCGATGCGGCATACACCAACCACCTGATGAGCTGCCGTGCTTGCCATGCGGCAACCGGCCGTTACTGCGCGGCTGGGGCTGATCTGCGCCAGCGTTATAACAACACCCCGATGGAGACGAGCGAATGAACGACGCCCCGACAGTGAAGTTATAACCCCCCCCAGCGCATCGGCGCAGCGCATTGGGATGCTTGCGCCAGTGCGCCAAACATGACCGGCGCAGCGCCGAACGCCATCGGCGCAACGGCGCAAAGTAAAGTCCACCCCGAGTGCCGCCCAGTCTTCGAATTACGGCCGTGGGAGTATGTAATTAGTTGAGACCGAGGAGTAAGCGATGAGCAAGAACCGCCTGTTCAAGAATCAGCCGAAAATCCGCCTGATCGTGTCCGTTGAAACTGAAACCGTGGCCGCGATTGATCGTCTGATCCGTTATCCCAGCGCCAACCGTTCAGAGTTCGTGCGTCTGGCTATCGAAGAGAAGCTGGAGCGTGACGTGGTTCTGTTCCAGAACCGTGTTTCATCAGTTCCCTAAGCGTTCTGAAACAGTTGGATTTTCGTCGTCCCTAAAGCGTGCGAATTTTGATGATTTTCAGACCAGTACGCGCACGCGCACGCGCACGCGTATATAAAGCAGAACAGTCATAAAATTCGTGGCTTTATGTACATTGGAGGGTGGTTTCTTTTCGATTTCCGCCGATTGAGATAGTCAGCAATCGGCCAAAAGCGGTCATAGGGTGTCTACAAAGCCGAGCGATTCACACTTTGCCTTGGCAGTACGCAAGGCTCGCCTATCCATTTTTCACTTTGAGCCGGTACGGCGAGATTTCCGAGACATCTGAATCAGCTCATGTCGCTTCTTGCGAACTCCTCAGCCAGATAGTCGATCAAAGCCCGCACGGACGGCAGTAGGCCGCGCCTGGATGGGAAAACGGCATGCACGATGCCCGTTCGCGGTGCCCATTGCGGCATAACGTTGACTAGAAGTCCGGCGGCAAGGTCGTCGCGCACGACGACAGAAGGAAGGTGCACGAGGCCAATACCTGCCAAAGCCGCTTGCCGCAGGGCGATTAGATCATCGGTCACTAGTTTCGGACGGTGCTTGATTGCGGCACTGGCACCATGCTCGTCCTCTAACAGCCAGACATACTCACGCTGCGCCGAGCCCCAATGGAGGCTGGGCCGACCGTATAGATCTGCTGGTACTAGTGGCTCGGGCAGATGCTGCAACAAGGCAGGACTGGCCACCACGCATTGAGTGCTGTTGGCCAGAACCTTCATCACCAGGTCGCTGCTTTCCAACGGTGGAAAGCGTACTCGCAAGGCAATGTCGATGCCCTCTTGAATCAAGTCGACCTGGCGATTGCTGCTCTCGATATGCAGCTCCACCAGAGGGTACTTGAGCATAAAGCGGGCAAGCATCGGACCCACCCAGAAATTAAGCAGTGCGGTCGGGCAACTGATCCGGACGACACCTTGCGGCTCCGAACGGTTGCGCTCGATCATTTCAGCGGCCCCCTCCGCCTCCACCATCATCGCCACACAATGGCGGTAGTACGCCTGGCCAATCTCGGTAACAGAGAAGTGTCGCGTGGAGCGCTGAATCAGACGCACGCCGAGGCGCTCCTCGAGGTTGGCGATACGCCGGCTGAGCTTGGACTTGGGCATGTCAAGGGCGCGCCCGGCAGGAGCGAAACCGCCTTGTTCAACCACCTGAGCGAAGTAATAAAGGTCGTTAAGGTCTTCCACCAGTGTTCTCCAAATAGAACTCTGAGGCTAATTTAGCGGATCTACCGCAACCTGTGTTGCAGTTCTATCGTGTTCTCCATGGATTCAAGGAGCCACGACATGAAAAAAATCATCGGTATCTACAGCAGCCCTCGCCCCCACTGGGTCGGCGACGGCTTCCCGGTTCGCTCACTGTTTTCCTATGACAGCCTGGGCAAACACATCAGTCCGTTCCTTCTCTTGGACTATGCCGGTCCGCATGACTTCACCCCGACAACGCAACGGCGCGGTGTTGGTCAGCACCCGCATCGCGGTTTCGAAACGGTGACTATCGTCTATCAGGGCGAGTTGGAGCATCGTGACTCCACTGGCAGTGGCGGCCTTATCGGCCCCGGCGACGTGCAATGGATGACCGCGGCCTCGGGTATCCTGCACGAGGAATTCCACTCTGCGGAGTTCGCCCGCAGCGGCGGCACCTTGGAGATGGTGCAGCTCTGGGTGAACCTACCAGCGCGCGACAAGCTCGCCGCACCGGGTTATCAGACGCTGTTGGCGGCCAACATCCCCACCCTGCCCTTGCCCGACCAAGCCGGTCAGCTGCGTTTGATTGCTGGTGAGTACGCCGGCCACCAAGGCCCAGCTCAGACATTCACCCCCATGGATGTTTGGGACATGCGCCTGACGGCCGACAAACCGCTTGCTCTACGACTGCATGAAGGGCGCAGCACCGCCCTGGTGGTGCTGCGCGGCACCTTGCTGGTCAATGACGTCGAGTTGGTACGCGAAGGTCAACTGGCATTGCTTGATCGCGGCGGTGACGAAATGTTGCTGGAGGCGAACGGCGACTCACTGGTGTTGCTGCTCAGCGGTGAGCCTATCGATGAGCCTGTGGTGGGTTACGGCCCCTTCGTGATGAACAACGAAGCCGAGATCCAGCAGGCGATCCGCGATCTGCAGGCAGGCGAGTTCGGCCGCATGCACGACTGACGATCACACACCGGACTTGGTTGTTGCCTAGTCTGGTACACATCCCCCACAGCGGATTTGTGGGCCAAACGGGCAGTTTCCCGTCCAGGCCAGGATGGCCTCACCCTGAGAAAGAGGAAATGACTATGAGCACATTTGCGCAAGTCGCCAACTTCAACGGCAAGATCCCCAGGATCGACCCCAACGATGCCGCGTTACTCCTGATCGACCACCAGAGCGGGCTGTTTCAGACCGTGAAGGACATGCCGATGACCGAGTTGCGTGCCAACGCCATCACCCTGGCGAAGATCGCCACTCTGGCCAAGATACCTGTAATCACCACGGCATCGGTGCCGCAGGGGCCGAATGGCCCGCTGATTCCCGAGATCCATGCGGCCGCACCCCACGCCCAGTACGTGGCGCGAAAGGGCGAGATCAACGCCTGGGACAGCGCGGACTTTGTTGCAGCAGTGGAGAAAACCGGGAAGAAAACCCTGATCATCGCCGGCACCATTACCAGCGTGTGCATGGCCTTCCCCAGCATCAGCGCGGTCGCGGCTGGCTACCGGGTATTCGCGGTGATCGACGCCTCCGGCACCTACTCGAAAATGGCCCAGGAGATCACCCTGGCACGCATCGTCCAGGCCGGGGTGGTGCCGATGGACACCGCAGCCGTCTGTTCAGAAGTCCAGCAAACCTGGAACCGCCCCGACGCGGCTCAGTGGGCCGAGGCCTACAGCGCGGTCTTCCCGCATTACCAACTGCTGATCGAGAGCTACCTAAAAGCTCAGCAAGTGGCCAATGACAACGAAACCCTCGACTCGCAACGCTAACCCCATGCCATGCCACCTGTGCGCATGACACTCAGTAGAAGCAAGGAGAAGCACCATGACTACGCCCTATAAACGTCTCGACAAGAACAACGCAGCCGTACTGTTGGTCGATCACCAGGCCGGCCTGCTGTCGCTGGTTCGCGACCAGGACCCAGACAAGTTCAAGAACAATGTGCTGGCCCTAGCCGACCTGGCCAAATACTTCAAGCTGCCGACCATCCTCACCACCAGCTTTGAGACCGGCCCCAATGGCCCGCTGGTGCCTGAGCTGAAGGAGTTGTTTCCGGACGCGCCCTACATTGCCCGTCCTGGCCAGATCAACGCCTGGGATAACGAAGATTTCGTCAAGGCGGTGAAAGCCACCGGCAAGAAGCAATTGATTATTGCCGGCGTAGTCACCGAAGTCTGCGTGGCGTTCCCAGCACTCTCGGCCCTCGAAGAAGGTTTCGAGGTCTTCGTGGTCACTGATGCCTCCGGCACCTTTAATGAAATCACCCGTCACTCGGCCTGGGATCGCATGTCCAGCTCCGGCGTGCAGCTGATGACCTGGTTCGGCCTGGCCTGCGAGCTGCATCGCGACTGGCGCAACGATATTGAAGGCCTCGGCACGCTGTTCTCCAACCACATTCCGGACTATCGCAACCTGATCACCAGCTACAGCACCCTTACCGCCGGCAAGTAAGACAGGAGCGGTGGCTGCGTTATTGCATGCAGCCACCAACCTGCCTCTACATAATCAACACGCGCTGTACGCCTAACCCCAACCTCACAGCCAATCCGCAGTTTGCCCAAGGAAGCCCGCCATGCCCCATGAAACCAGCCTGTTGTAGGCCGCGGTGGTATTTCTGCTGGCCGCCGTAATCGCGGTGCCGCTGGCCAAGCGCCTGCAGCTGGGAGCAGTGCTGGGTTATCTGGCGGCCGGCGTGCTGATCGGCCCGTCGCTGCTGGGGCTGATCGATGACCCGCAGAGCGTCAGCCATATTTCTGAACTCGGCGTGGTGCTGTTGCTCTTTATCATCGGCCTGGAGTTGTCGCCACGGCGGCTTTGGGTCATGCGCAAATCGGTGTTTGGTGCTGGCCTCGCCCAGGTGCTGCTGACTGGCCTGTTGATCGCCGGCGTAGCCTTCTGGGGTTTTCAGCAAGCGCTGAATACGTCCTTGGTACTCGGCTTGGGCCTGGCCTTGTCATCCACCGCCTTCAGCTTGCAATTGCTCGCCGAACGCAAGGAACTGACCAGCCCGCATGGCCGCCAGGCGTTCGCCATCCTGCTGTTTCAGGACATCGCGGCGATCCCGTTGATTGCAGTGATTCCCCTGCTCGGTGCCGCCTACGCCGCCAGTGCGGGCGGCATCGAACCCTTGCTCAAGGTGCTGGGCAGCATCGGCCTGGTCATCGTCGGTGGACGCTACCTGCTGCGCCCGGTGATAGATCTCGTACAGCCCGATCAATGCGCATAAAGACTCAATATGTCGTCATACTTGCCGCTCTGTTTGATCTGGTCGAGTGCCCGTTGCCATCGAGCCACTTCCGAACCAGGTGTGCTTTTGGACAGTGCTATGTATCCATCGGAGGTGAGGATCGTCACCGGCGTTAGACGCAATGCAGAGGCAGAGACCTTGGCTTCGGCCAGCTTATGTTGTAAGCCCCATATCGATGAAGCTACAAGCAGCACTCTGCCCGCTTGCAGCATCTTGAAGCAGCCCGAATAGCTATTGCTACGGATGATGGCAGTAAAACCTTGGCTCACAAGGGCAGCATCATCCACGTTGTGGTTCAGCACACAGACGGGTAAATGGCGAGCATCAGATAGCGTATTGATTCCGGTTGGACGTTCGGCGCTTTCATATAGCCGATCCGTTTCGCTGGAAATCGGCCCTACCCAATTGACGGTCGATTCCCTGTCCGCCGTTCGGCTTACATTGAAAAAGGCAATGCCTTCGTTTTGTTGTACCAGCGCCAGGCCTCGAGCCAGTGGCACTTCGGTAATCTCCATAGGCTCGCCGAGCTCTGACAACAACGTTCGTACCAGCTCTAGGTAGAAGGCGCGCTTCCCACTATGTGGCAAGCCGCGCAGGCTCCCGCTCGTACGGGACACCTCAAGGCCGGTACTGTGCGTCAATACCTGCCACTCATCGGCCAGGACATGGGATGAGCTGAAAGCCAGAATCGCGGCCAACATCCTCCTTTTCATACATCCCACCCGGGCTGCTCCTGTTCATCCTTCGAGTCACTATAAACGCGTCACCAGATGATTCGAGTCGACAGCGAGCATCGACAACTCGCCCTACGGTCATCGATTGGTGCCAGCGTTTTCAGGCACTCAGATTGGGCCTCCGATTCCCATCGAACGGAGACAGAATGCCAATGTTTTCTAACGGGCACCATCTGAAACCTCGTCTAATCCCGTCAGCAAGTGCAAACGGTCGGAGGGTATTTATTCAAAGAAATAGATTGTGCTTGAGCACGCGAGGACAAATTCGAGCCACCTTCAGAGGTTGGGTTAGCCAGTTGGACAGCATCATCCTTGAAGTTTGTCTTACACCAAGCGTAGCTGATCAAATCCTAGGTGCATTGAATGTAATGCCTTCCTGAAAATCTATCATTGACTGCCAGCCACGACTGGCAGTATTGGGTCGTTTTCTGCCTTAAGAGACGGGCAGAAAACGGCCAGAGGCAGACGTGAGTAGTTGGCCCGCACGGCTCAGATCTGGTGCAGCCGATAGTCACAACGGCGCACAGTGAAAATTAGCGCCTGACGTGTTGGCTATATGCTCTAGGAGTGCGCCACCCTCTGTTAGGATCTCAGTTCACTGACGGAACAGGAGTGCGGTTCGTGAGGAAGTACAGTGCAAGCGTCGACAGCGTTCCCAAGGGCATATTGCTAATCAGCGCTGCTGTCTTTCTCCTTTCACTGGCCGACGCAGCGGTCAAATATTTCAGCGCCAGACTTCCGCTCTGGCAGCTTTTCCTCATCGTGTCCTGCCTATCGGTGCCCACCCTTGGAACCTGGCTCGGCAGGAACATCAGATCGGGTCGACACTCACCCGTCTCGATGTTCTGGGTGACGATCAGGAGCATTCTGCTGTTGTTAATGTGGATAACGTACTACTCAGCATTACCGTTGATCCCGTTATCAGTAGCTGCCGTGGCGATCTACACAACTCCCCTTTTCATAGCGCTTTTCTCCACCTTTTACGGAGGTGAGCCGTTATCACTGCGGGGTTGGGTTGCGATGGGAATAGGCTTCACGGGTGTCGCCACAGTGTTACGCCCGGGATCAGATATTTTCGTTCTTGCAACTTTGCTACCTGTGATTGCGGCTGTTTTCTACGCGGTCGCTATGGTTGTGACACGCCAACATTGTCGCAATGAACATCCACTTGTATTGGCTCTGGGCTTGAATGTCGCTTTTCTTGTCGCCGCCGTCATCGGAGGCATCGCATCGCTAATGGTCAGTGAGTCCACTGTCGCTGGTGCCGCGTTTTTACTCTCTCCATGGCAGACGCCTGGCTGGCAGGAGATGCTTTTTATCTTCTGTTACGCCTGTGCCCTGATTTTCATAAATACAGCTACCGCCAAGGCCTACCAAGTTGCGCCTCCTGCACTTATTGGGACTTTCGACTATGCCTACCTGATTTTTGCCTGCCTTTGGGGTTATGTGCTGTTCCAGGAGGTGCCGGACATTTTCACATGGGCTGGAATCTTTTTGATTGTCATCGCCGGCTTCCTGATTCTGCGTGCCAAAAAATTTAAATAATAGGCGGTTCTTGGGCCAGAGACGTCGTCCGTGAGCGGTAGCTGTCGGCCAAAAGCTGACGTAATCGTCGCATCATTGTTCTTGCTGAAGGCAGTGCTCCTCAATAAGCAGCAGATTAGCGTTAGTCACTCACATAGCGGTCTCGGCCTTGTTGTTTGGCCTGGTAAAGCAAAAGGTCGGCACGGATAAGCATGGCCTGAATGTTGTCTTCAGGCCCACGCCAAGCTGTGCCACCTATGCTACAGGTGACGCCAATAGGTGTTCCGGCATAGTCCAGCGTCGAGTCGCGCAGGATCTGCAACAAGCGCTCGGCCATCGTATGTGCGCCCGTCAAATCGGTATTTGGGAGCAGGATGAGGAACTCTTCCCCACCGATGCGGGCGACCAGGTCATGTTGGCGTACGGCTTGGTTAAGCAGCTGGGCAAAAAACTTCAGCACCTCATCCCCGCCGTCATGGCCGTAGGTATCATTGACCCGTTTGAAGTGGTCGATATCCAGCAGAAATATGCACAACGAACTGGGCGTACGCTGGGCCCTGGCCAATTCCGCCTCTGCCAGTGCCATCGCCTCCCGTCGGTTGTACAGCCCGGTAAGAAAGTCGCGGGTCGCCGCTCGATGCTGTATCCCGTAGGCGTCAATCAATTTCCCCGACAGCCAAATGATCGACAGCACACTGGCAAGCATGCCAACCAGCATCGACAACCCGAGACCATTCCAGCTCAGGAACAGTGACAGGAAACTCGGTGTCAGGATTTCACTATAGAACTGCAGGTGTAGGGCATGTTGTGGGTCCTCTATGTCTCGGACAAAACGCTCCTGGCCTTGCTCCTCTGAAATGTGTGTCGTGGGCCAGTTGGCGGCTGTGGCAGGTAGCAGGTCTGCCTTGTCGCCGGTGAAACGAATGTCGACATACAAGGGGGGGTTATGGCCGTGGCTCACGGCGACATGCACGACAAGCGCATCGACAAACGCCGGCCCGATCGCCGAACGCGGCGGCAGCGGTAACGGCTGTAACCGAGTCTGTGTTTCCCGTATCACTGCGTTACGCCCGCTGCAGCTGTAGCCTAGAAGTTGTCGACTGGTCATCTGAATGCCGCCCTTCGTCAGGCGCATTTGTGGTGCCAGCGGACTGGGCAAAGCCGCAACTTGATTTATGGGTACTCGCGATGTGTACTGAGTCAGCTCTTCGATACCTTCAGTCTGGGTCTCTGTAGCGCGCTGCTGCTCGGCAATGGACTGGTCTGGCAGACACCCGGTCGGTAGGGGATTTGCCCGAAGCAGTGATAGTTGCAGTTCATGGGTCGCCAGCTGGCGTACCAGAGTGTCATAGCCCCAGCTGCTTCGATGAGCCAGCAATGCTTGCTGCCCCTCCAATAGCAGAGCGCGCTGACGGTGATAGCGGTCGGCCACCCCGATAACGGCGATAACGATCAAGATTGCCCCTATAATCCAGCTGCCAACCTTTACGGCGCGCGCAGACTCGATTACCCACCTCATGATAGCCTCTCCAAAATGGCATTTGGGGAAACCTGTCTTGCGCTCCTGTTACCAAGCATCTGACCTCCTGCTCTCGCCAATGGGCTCGTTGGTTGCAGCATAGGCAGAGCGCAGGGCTCTCACTGCAAATTATTGTCCTTTGGCTGTACCCAACGACAACACGCAATAGATGAATCAACTGACGAACCACTTGGCCGGTTACAGTTCAGGCAGGCCTCACCATGCCGGGAGCGGGTCGACGATGTATTGGCGAAACTCTATAAGGTGATCCAGTTGGTGCAGGACCTCAGCAGTGAGATTCGATCACCGACTATTTCCGCGTAACAGGCATCCGACTCCCGGAATTTGACGACCAGTGACCGACCGTTTGTGGACGGTAGAATTCAACCTGATGTGACAGGGCAACTTTGGGTCGTTTTCTGCCGACCACAACAGACAGAAAACGGCCAGGAGCAGTCATTCGAGATATGTCCTCTAAGCAGATGCCCCCTACCTGCCCCAAGTTTTTTGGTTACGTATCACTTTGAGTTATTCCGGCAAAGTGCAACGAAAAACACATTTCCTAAGCCCTGAATTCAAGACTCGTCCGTCCCATTTTGTCTTGTTTATATGTAGCACCTGAGGTGCACCTAAAAAACACTTCGATGGGGACATGACAACGCCCCCTGATAGCGTCGCCCCAATGAGTGAGTCACCCGAAAATTTCCCAGCACGACAATAAAAAAATCGCAATCGTGGGCGAGCTCAGAAGCAGCAGTGACTGGGTGTTCTGCTGGTTTCTTGGGGGCTCCAGGCTTTCGGGCTGTACGGGGCTTTGGTTTGGCTGCTTGAACATCCGCGCCCTTGGTGGCCGGTTTCTTGGCTGCCATTGGGGGATTCCTTACGCTGGGGAGGAGGAATATTGGGGCTGTCCATCATTGCAGCCGAGGTCGCGGCCAAGCTTCCGCCGGTACCATTCGAGGAGCTGCTTTGGATCGAGGAAAACGTGGCGGTCTGATCGAAAATGCCGTCCTCGTCCAGGGAGACGTCAGGCGACCCCTTTGCTGCTTTTTCAGTACTTACTAGGGGGGGATTTACCGGCGCCGGATTATCCGTCTGCGGTGGAACTGGGATTTCATTGACGACGTAGGCGAGGCGGGAGAACTTACCGCTATCATTTCGGGCCTGGTCTGTTACCAGGTAACCGACCGTTTCGAGCTCATTGAGAATTACCCGAACCGCGTCGCAGCTTGAGTGCTGGTGCCCTCAGCCCGAAAGCTGATTTGTTTGAATTGTTCATGCGTTACCCAGCGTCCACGGCTTTCGCGGGAAAAAAGAGTGAGGAGGCATCATTTCATCAGGCACGGATCTATTGCTTGATGTGAGGATGACTGGCAATAAAGGCCAACGCGACCAGATCACTTGAGCCAATTCCAGTCCATCCATACTGCCCGGCATGCAGATAGGCGCCCTTGTCGTTTGTGCTGGACACGTTCAGTGATCTCCCGCGCTTTCCGTCCTTGCCCCTAGGCCTCTTGCCGAGTTTGGCTCGGGGAAACCTCTCGACTACTCTTCTGTCATTAGCCGTCCCTGCACCCCGTTCGTAGGCATTGCTTATAACCCTGTTTCAGGCTTCGATCTCTGGGCGTATTTTTATTTTGCCCTGGGAGTGAGGCGCGACTTTTTCTCTAAAAAGACAAGCACTTGCTTTGCTGGTATAAGAATTGGACAGACGTATTGTCCCTAGTGCGACCAGCTTATGAATCACTTGCCGTTTCAGCTGAGCTCTTCAAATGCATGGATGTGGGTGGGTAAATTAGCTCCGCCGCAGACATTACTCGAGTCTGTTCCTCGTACGGCTCTACTAGAGGCCCTGCGTGCGCATGCCCATGTGCCATTGACGCTGCTGATATCCCCGCCAGGTTTTGGCAAGACTACTTTGCTGATGCAATGGCGCGAATCGCTGCTAAGGCAACCAAGCGCACCTACCGTAGCTTGGTTGTCACTGGATGAGGCTGATGGCGAAGCTAACCGATTTCTGGCCTATTTGATAATGGCCTTGGAAACAGCCGGGCTTGAACTGAAGAGCCTGAGCACGCTCGCGGCAAATCAGACGCTAGACATATACCCGCAAAAAACCATTACCTCTTTGCTACAAGAGCTAGCAGGTGATGGACGATGTTCGGTCCTGATAATCGATGACTATCATCTGGTAGCCGGAGGGCCGGTTGACGAGATTTTGCAAACCCTCCTAGAACGAGGCAGCCAGTGGTTACACTTGGTGATCGCCAGCCGCAGCCGACCGGACTGGTCACTTGCAAAGCTGAAGACCCGGGGGCTAGTTCATGAAATCTCTACGGGGGAGTTAGTGCTGTCATTGGACGAATCCCAAAACCTGTTAGGTGGGGGGGGCGTCCAATTGGCGGATATGGCACGTGTGCATGAAAAAACCGAGGGCTGGGCGGTGGCGGTGCAATTAGCCAAACTCTGGCTAGTGGGAGGGTCAGGCTCGTTGTATGGGCTGCAATCCTTTTCAGGAAGCGTGGGCGACGTAGCGGAATACCTAGCCGAGCAGATTTTTAAAGAATTATCCGAAGAGTGCCGTGAGTTTCTCATCGAGACGTCACCGTTGGAGCGTTTTAATGCCGATCTGGCCAACACCGTTCGCGGTCGTAGCGACAGTGCGGCATTACTCGCTCAACTCGTGCATGTAGAGGCCCTGCTAATCCCTCTGGATGCCCAACGACGCTGGTTCCGCTACCACGCTTTGTTAACAGAGTTTCTAAGACCGCGCCTAGAGGCCGATCTGGCCGCGCGCATTCACCGCGCAGCAGCACTTTGGCTGGCCGAACGAACCGACTGGGTGCTAGCCGTCTCTCACGCCATGAGTGCTCAAGACATCCCACTTGCCGTCAAACTGATTGTTGATGCTGGCGGATGGGAATTAGTCCTGCGCAAAGGTATTCGTTATACCCAAAGTCTGCTCAAGCAATTTGACGGCCCGACTCGGCGTAGTGAACCTGATCTGTTGTTAGTTGAGGCCTACCTTCACGCCAAATTGGGCGACTTTGAATTGTCTGCGCAATTGCTGAGTCTTGCGCAGGTGGCAGTTTGCGGTGATCCACGCTTGGAACGGGACTTCACGGTTATTCGAGCACTGTCACAGGCGTATTTTGATCAATTTGAAAACATAAATGGAGAGATAACTCAGATTATTGATCAAGGACCAGGTCACGCTCATGAAGTATTGGGAATGGCTACGTTGCAATGTGTAAGTGCTCTCGCCGCGCTGGCCCAAGGACGTCTGAATGATGCACTCGACTTCTCACGCAAGGCGCGAGTTCGGATGCGGCTTGTGACAAGTCACCTTGGTGAAAATTTTTGTCTGATTCACGAGGCGCAAGCCTTGGCCTTAGGCGGAAAAATCGTCAATTCACGAGCGGTTGTCGATGAAGCACTGGTCATGGCAGAGGAAAATTTCGGCAGTGAGAGCTCATTGAAAGCCGTCGTCGGATGCTTTAAGGCTCAGCATTTGTATTGGCAGGGTTCATGGGTTGAAGCTCAGCCATGGATACAGGAGGGCTGGGATTCGTTGGAACATATTGACGGTTGGCTCGACGTTTTTGCTGCTACTGCCGAGGTTTCGTGGCGCACCCTCATGCGTACCCACGGCTTGCAGCCAGCGCTGTCGTTATTGGAAAAAGTTGAACAGCTTGCGAAGGAACGGCGCCTATTCAGACTCTCCCGGTTGGTTGTTCTTTGGCGGGTGGACCTACTCGCCCAGTGCGGCCAAGTGACCCAAGCTCGTCAACAAGCGCTGGCGATTGGGCTGGATAGCCAGTCGGATACACAAGACTGGCGTTGCCGCGAAGCTGCTGGGTTGGCATTCGCTAGACTGCAATTGGCAGTTGGCGCATCGGCGTCAGCATGCGCACGCTTGAAGCAAGACGCTGAAGCTTTGATGAACATGGGGTTGCTTTTGCCTGTTTGGCGTATCCGTCTGATGGAAGTACTCGCAGGGCATAAATCCCAAGGCGAGTTCAGCACAGAGGATGTAAAGCACGCTTTGGGGCCAATCCTGCAAAATGATTTGACTGGTCTACTTCTTGAGATCGGTCCCGGATTACTGCCGGTATTAGAACAAATTCCAGAGCCTTTTGCGGGTATGGCAATGGTTATGACACGCTTGCGTGGTTGGCGAGCTCATCCAGTGCGCGCACGGGCGCAATTCAGTGGCAAGGAGCTGCAAGTACTAGAACTTTTGGCTGACGGCCAATCGAACAAAGCCATCGCCATGGCATTAGGTGTCTCTGAAAATACTGTGAAATTCCACCTCAAGCAGATCTTTCGCAAGCTCTCGGTAGAGAGTCGCTCTGCCGCCATCAGCGCAGCGTTACGCGATGGTCTACTGGATCCTCGCCAGTAAAACCACCCTTCTACCCATCCGGGTAGTTGCCTATGTAGCCCGCCCCGAAACTACCCTTCGAACTCATTGAAGCCCCCCTGCGTGGGCAATATAACTTTCCTTGCCAGCAACCATCGCATCGCCGGACCGTGACACGGCCAATGAAGCGATGTCTCGTTGCGAATAAAAATAATCTTGCGAGGAAACGTGCTGTGGATATCAACGGCAAGACCGTACGGGTAGCTACCGACATCGGTGGTACCTTCACTGACCTGGTCTACTTCGAGTCCGATCCGGTCACCGGAAAACAAACCATTCGAACTGCGAAGTCCGACACCACGCCGCCGAATTTCGAGCAAGGCATTCTCAATGTGCTGCGCAAGGCCGAGGTGCGCCTTGAAGATGTCGACTTCCTCGCCCACGGCACGACAGTAGTCATCAATGCTCTGACCGAGCGTCGGGGCGTCCGTACCGGACTCATTACTACGACAGGCT
Organism: Pseudomonas sp. PDM31; assembly: GCF_019218965.1. Taxonomy (NCBI): domain Bacteria; kingdom Pseudomonadati; phylum Pseudomonadota; class Gammaproteobacteria; order Pseudomonadales; family Pseudomonadaceae; genus Pseudomonas; species Pseudomonas sp. PDM31. The sequence goes on from NZ_JAHUWS010000004.1 coordinate 184,943, forward strand.
TTCGCGACATTCTTGAAATCGCCCGAGCCAATCGTCCAGATTATTTCAATCTGCAATGGGTTAAACCGACTCCCTTTGTTCCACGGCATTTGCGTCGAGAAGTGGGGGGGCGGATTCACATGGATGGGCAGGAGCGCGAGTCTCTTAATCTGACCGGCGTTGAGCAAATCATCGACGATTTCCGCAGCGAGGGCATCGAGGCAATAGCAATTTGCCTATTAAACTCTTACGCCAACCCTGTTCACGAGCTAGCCGTTCTGGCCGAGGTTCGCCGGCTGTGGCCGGAGGTATCGGTGGTGGCCTCGCATCAGATCACTCGCGAATGGCGTGAGTACGAGCGCACCAGTACTAGTGTGTTATCGGCCTATGTTCAGCCTATCGCAGCTCGTTATCTTTCCAATCTGGAAACGGCTTTGCGCGTCGGTGGCTACAAAGCCCCCTTATATGTAATGCAGTCGAATTGTGGTGTCGATAGCGTTGCTCACGCCAGAGAGATACCTATCACGATGGTGGAGTCGGGACCAGCCAGTGGTTTTTGGGCTGCGGCTGAGCTGGGAAGGCTGATCGACGAACCGAATCTTTTAGGGTTAGACATCGGCGGTACCACAGCTAAATGTTCGCTAATTCAGAACGGCCAAGTGTCTATCAAGACAGACTACTGGATCGAACGAGATCAGGTCAGTGCGGGTTACCCGATCATGGTTCCGGTAGTGGACCTAGTGGAAATTGGCAACGGTGGTGGCTCCATTGCCTGGGTCGATGAGTTTGACAAGCTGCATGTCGGCCCGCAGTCAGCAGGCGCTCTTCCAGGCCCGGCTGCTTACGGCAATGGCGGTAATCACGTAACCACAACTGACGCAAACCTGGCTCTTGGCAGAATCAACAAGGATTACTTCTGCGGCGGGGCAATGAACGCCGATATGGCTGCTGTAGAACGTACGCTGGGCGAACTGAGCGTGCGTATGGATTTGCCGAGCGAAGAAATTGCTCGCGGCATTGTGCGAATTGCCAATGACAACATGGTTAACGCACTGAAACTGGTTTCTCTGAGCCGAGGCCATGATCCGCGGGACTTCACACTTATCGCCTTTGGTGGTGGGGGTGCAATGCACGCTGTAGCGCTGGGGCAGGAACTGGGGGTGAAAAAAGTCATCATCCCGCGCGGTGCCTCGGTATTTTCCGCATGGGGCATGACGATGTCGGACTTGCGCCGCGACTTGTTCGTCAATCGTTTTATCGAAACCTATCGCGAGGGGGCTGTTCAGGAGGCACAAGGGTTCCTCGACGATCTAGTAGCCTCCGCTCGCGATCAGTTTACTGCTGAGGACATAGATCCGGAAAAGGTAGAACTGACCGTTTACTGCAAGCTGCGTTACCAGAATCAGGAACACTCGGTTGAAGTGCCATTACAACTCAACGAGCGAATCGCTGAGCATTGGGCACAGATTGCGACGCGCTTCCACGAAATGTATGAGCAGAAATATACATATCGTCTTGATGCCCCTCTGGAAATAGTTGGCTTTCATCTGATGGCGGTCGCCCAGATCGGCAAACTTGATCTTGAAGATCTGCCAGTGACCGGTGCCACGTTGGAAGGGGCCTTAAAGGGCCATCGTCTAGTCGACTATGCCTTGGAAGGTATTCACGAAGCGGCCATCTACGACTACGCGCAGCTCGAGCCCCATATGACGTTTAAAGGTCCGGCCATCATCGAGGACTCCGGGACGACAGTAGTCGTGCATCCAAGCAATGTGGTGCAGGTGGACCGTCTAGGTAACCTTCATATCACCCAACTGTCGACTGGCGGAGCGCAGTGATGAACAGAATTGATATTTTCACACTGGAAATTGTGCAGAACTCCCTTCAGGCAATCGCCGACGAAATGTTTGAAGCGATGCGCAAGGCGGCAATGAGCCCAGTGATTTATGAAGTACTGGACATGGGCACGGGTATCACCGACGCCCAAGGTGAGATTGCCAGCTCAGGGGCAGGAATCCCCGCTTTTGTCGGTGTTTTGGACAAGGCTGTAAAGCAAATATTGGTACATCACCCACTTCCTGGAGAGATTGAAGAGGGTGATGTGTTTATCACCAATGACCCACACAGCGGTGGCGTGACACACCTTAACGACGTGGTGTTGGCAATGCCTGTATTCGCCGAAGGGCGGTTAGTGGCCTGGACTGCCAACATTGCACATTGGAACGACGTTGGCGGGATGGTGCCGGGATCATTGTCGACTGATGCTACCGAGATTTTTCAGGAAGGCCTGCGTCTGGCGTCGGTCAAACTAATTTCTCGAGGTCAGCCGATACGCTCGGTATTGCAGATTCTACGTGCCAATACACGTATGCCTGACTTTATGGAAGGCGACATGTGGGCTGGGATTTCGGCAGTACGTAGCGGTGCCACGCGCATCCGTGAACTGACCGAAAAGTACGGTGCGGATCTTTTTCTTGCTGCCATGGAAGACTTCATGGATTTAGGGGAAAAAGTATCACTCAAAGCGTTGCAGGATTCTCCCTGTGGTCAATTTGACATTGAGGAGCCACAAGACGACGGGCAAGTCTTCAAGGTGTCGGTACACATCAGCAAAACCCAGATGATCATCGACTTGCGCGATAACCCGGCCCAATGCCAGGGGCCAACCAACCTAAGCCGCGACGGCGCTGTAGTTGCAGCACAGATGGCGTTCAAATCTGTGACGGCGCCACAAGGCGTTACCAACGGTGGAACCTTCCGACCGCTCCAAGTACTTACGACCCCGGGCACCCTGTTCGATGCACAGGTGCCTGCCGCCGAAGGTTTCTATTTCGAAAACCTGATTCGCGTTCATGACTTGATATTGCGTTGCCTGGCCAGCCACTTTCCTGAGCGAGTGCCTGCAGGGAATTTTGCTTCAGTCTGCGCCACCATCATTGGAGGTCTGCACCCAGACACCGGGCGCGTTTTTACCCTAGTAGAGCCTGAGATCGGAGGCTGGGGTGGCGAGAAAGGCCGTGATGGTAACAACGCAATGTACTCAGGGCTTCATGGTGAGACCTACAACTGCCCCGTCGAGGTTTGTGAAGCTCGCTACGGCTTGTACGTGGAACGGGTGGAATTGAACGATGAGCCCGGCGGCCATGGTAAGTATCGCGGTGGGCGCGGCCTGTGCATCGACTATCGGGTTCGCAGCGATGCAAGCTTCCTGACTTGCGGTTACACCCGTTCGACTATCCCACCGTGGGGTATGAGCGGTGGCTCTGATGGTACGCCAAACTATGTCACGGTCATACGCACCACCGGTGAGCATGAACGCTACGCCATGGCCAGCAGTATCGTCCTGAATGCAGGAGACTTGGTGCGCATCCGTACCGGGGCTGGTGGCGGGTATGGTAATCCGGCCGAGCGTGATCCCGCTGCCGTGCTAGACGACGTGAAAAATGGCTATTTGGATGCCGCCACTGCCGAATCGGTTTACGGCATCCGGGTCTGACAATCGCGCGATAGTGGAGGCAACAGCATGTTCGAAGCGATTACGTACCAACGCCGCCGGCAGGCCTTACGCGAACACCTAGGCTCGGGCATCGTGTTGCTCCCTGGCAACGAAGATTCGCCAATTAACTTTGCGCATAACACCTATCCATTTCGACAAGATGCAACGTTCAGCTATTTTTTCGGAATTGATCGGCCATCGTTAGTTGGCATCATCGACCTTGATAGTGGAACGGCATCGATCTTTGCCGATGATATCAGCTTGGATGATGCTATATGGCTGGGCAACGACTTGTCGTTGTCTGAATTATGCGAAGCTGGGTCGGGTGTTTCTCTGCGTCCATCAGTGTTGGCGCCTCGCTGTCTGGAAGTAGCATGGAAACATGGCCGTAAGGTCCATTTTCTACCGCCATATCGTGGCGAAACTGCTCTTTTGCTATCGCGCTTAACTTCCATTGCCCCTAAGTTGCTCGCGTCAAAAGCGTCTGACAAATTAATTCGAGCAGTGGTTGCCTTGCGAGAAATCAAGGAGCCCTGCGAGATTGAGCAAATCACCCGTGCTATGCGGGTCGCCGATCAGATGCATCGGGTGGCAATGGCTACGACCCGTCCTGGTGTATTGGAGCGGGAAGTAGTTGCCCGAATGCGCGAGGTGCTGGGGCGAGAAGGGCTGCAAGAGGCTTATCAGCCGATATTTAGCCGTCGAGGCGAGATCTTGCACAATTTGAAGCACGACTCACGCCTTGAATTGGGTGATTTGGTAGTGAACGACGCTGGTGCTTCGAGTTCAATGGGCTATGCCAGTGATGTGACCCGTACATTGCCCGTAGGTGGACGTTTTCTACCTCACCAAGCTGAACTTTATAAATTGCTGGTTAGGGTTCAAGAGAGCGCTATCGAGAGCCTCTATCCAGGCATTTGCTATATCGACGTACACCGTGAGGCATCCCTGCAACTGGTGGAAGGTATGACCGAATTGGGTTTCTTCCACGGCAATCCTGCAGACGTTGTTGAAAGCGGTGCGTACGCGCTTTGTTTCCCACACGGACTAGGTCATCAACTTGGTTTGGATGTGCATGACATGGAGTCCTTGGGCGAAGACTTAGTTGGATACGATGAAAAGGTTTCGCGTAGCCAACAGTTTGGACTAGGCAATTTGCGACTGGGCAAGAGCCTTAAATCGGGCATGGTGATGACCGTCGAGCCCGGGATTTATTTTATCCCTGACCTGATTCGGCGCTGGCAAGCAGAGGGGCGTCATACAGATTTCATCCAATACGAACGCTTTTTGGACTACGAGAGATTTGGTGGTATGCGGGTGGAAGACGTTATTTTACTCGGAGATAAATCGGCAAGCATTCTCGGGCCAAACATTCCAAAGCAGTTATATGAGGTTGAAGAGGCTATGTCCTGATCTGTCTCAAGCTCAACAAAACTGTATAAAACAACAATAACTAAGAGATATACATCATGAAGTCATATAAACCTTCGCGTTTTGGAGGGCCGGTATTGCTCGGCCTGAGTTTGAGTATCAGTGCGACTGTGCAAGCAGATCAGTTTATCGGTTTCGGACAGCCAGGCGTTCCAGGTTCTTTCGCGTTGGAGTCCTTCCCGGTTTACAATCGAACTTCACAGGGCGACGATCGTGCTGGCGCGAACACCGTACTGGCCTATTTCTCGGAAACGGGGTTTACCGGTACTACGCGCGACCAGATAGAAGTTTGGGGGGGCGCGATTGCAGGTTACGCCGATACCAATGGTGCTAAAGACTCTAATGAGTGGGGTTTCGCCTCACCGAACATTGGTCTTGAGTACTACTACAATGTCATAGAGCCGAAATCCACTGCCACTTATGCATCGCCAGATTATTTTACCTTCTGGACAAGTCCGACGCTGATGGTTGAGTTCCCTAATGGTAATGACGATGCCGTTGGTTTTGGCGCCGGCTCCAACCGCTATGCTGTCAACTTTAGCATTAACAACTATGTGCAGTATGGTAAGTTCGCTGCGACATTTACCCCGGTAGGGGTCTATTACGCCGCACGCAATCGCAACGAAACTGATTTTGGAAATGGTACCTCTGAACGTCTGCGTGGAGGTGTCAGCTATTGGTTTGCTGATATTGCCGCCGGTTACCTGGTTACAAATGATCTCTGGCTTGGCGTGCATCACGTCTACAACTTGAATAACAGATCATCGACAGATTTTGAGGAGTCGCGCGAGGGTAAAATCGGGCCGTCTATGACGTACACAGGCTTCGCCAAGCAGGGAGTTTATATTTCGGCCAATTTGAACTTCGACTATTACCACACCGACAACATTCCATACTCTAACTCGTTCACTATGGCTCTTGTGAAGAGCTTCTAATTTCTGCCTTTGCGAAGGAAGTTTTTATATGTCTCAGAGTACTTTTGCCACCGAGCCGCAAGATGTTCCTGTTTCATTGTGCTGGTTAAACCCAATTGGAAGCCCAGCCTTTGACGAACCTATTGCGCAGTTATTGCGTTCGATAAAACTGCCTTCAACTCAAGTTGAGGTTGTGTCATTCGACATGCAGCCCAGCCCGTCGCATTTAGAGTATCGCTGTTACGAAGCAATGATTTATGAACGCAGCGTGCGCGTAGCCAGAGACTGTGCTCAACGAGGCTTAGACGGATTGGTACTGGGATGTTTCTACGATCCGGCGTTGGAGGATGCACGGGAAATTTCAGGAGAGATGATTGTTGTTGGGCCGTGCCAAGCGAGCTTGCAAGTTGTCGCAAATCTGGCCAACCGATTCTCGATTATCGTAGGACGGAATAAGTGGATGGAACAAATGGGGTCTCGGGTGAAAGCCTGCGGGGCGGGTGATCGACTAGCCTCGATGCGCTCGCTCAACATGGGAGTAGATGAGTTCCAGCGTGATCATGCACTGACCCGTAGTCGCATTATTGAGCAGGCGCGTCGTGCAGTCGAAGAGGACGGTGCGGAAGCAATAATCCTGGGTTGCACCATTGAATTCGGTTTTTTCGAACAAGTGCAGGCAGAGATTGGTGTACCTGTCATTGATCCCGTGGTGGCTGCGTTCAAAGTTGCTGAGGCAGCGGCAGGCATGAAACGCCGGTTTGGCTGGTCACCTAGTCGTGTAGGTAGCTGTGAGCCCCCACCGGAGGCCGAAATCAAAGCATTCGGTTTGTTTCAAGGGCCGGCACCAATCGGTAATTGCGTAAAGGCTTAAATCACTTGTTTGCGCACATGCCAACGATTCACGGCAGCGCCTTTAATCAGGATTATCTTCTATGAGCCATTCACCGACTGCGGTAGTCGACCGCCCCACAGAACCTTCCGGGAAATCCAAATACTGGATGCAAGTAGGGGAGGTCTTCGAAAACTTCCCCTTGACTCGTGAGCATCTTAAAAGCTGCCTGGCACTTTTTTTTGTGTTCGCCATTGAGGCCTGGGAGATGATGATTATCGTCTACACCGCGCCTTTGATCAGTCAGGATTTTCAACTTGATGCCGTGTCTCAGGGAAACCTCATAGGGGCAATGTTCATCGGCATGCTTGTAGGGGCTTTGGGCTGGGGTAAGATTTCTGATCGCTATGGCAGAAAACGTGCAATCGCATATAGCTTGCTTGGGTATGGTCTCTTTTCGCTAGCTAGTGCGTTTGCCCCAAATTATCCAGTTTTCTACGTGTTGCGCTTTCTTTCAGGTATGGCGGCAGTGGGGATGATGATCGTCACATTTGCCCATTTTGAAGAGCTGCTGCCAGTGCGTTATCGCGGGCCCTGCACAGTTTATTTGGCGTCCGGTTGGCCAATCGGTATGTTGCTAGCATTGGGAGTTTCTGCATCCCTTATGCCCTACGGTTGGCGCACAGTCATTGCATTGAGCTCGTTTGGGGGATTATGGGCCATTGTCATTGCCCTTTGGGTGCAGGAGTCGCCCTATTGGCTAGCATCGGTGGGACGACAGGAAGAAGCGCGCAAAGTCCTGGCAAAATTAAGCCGAGGGGCGGTGCAGCTGCCTCGTGAGTGCGAGCTTGTGGTGGATCAGACGCACCAGGGTAAACATCGCGAGCTATTCTCCCGTGACATGCGGAGAATCAGCTATCTACAGATCGCCGTAAACTTTACTTTTTCATGGGGCTATTGGGGGCTGCAAACCTGGCTTCCTACGTTGCTCCAGCAGCGTGGCCTGAGCTTGCCACAGAGCTATAGTTTTATAGCATGGTCGGCAATTTGCATGATACCGGGTTACATGGTTGCGTCTTACTTGACCGGTCGTCTGGGGCGCAAAAAAGTTCTTATCGGCTTTATTGGCGCTGCGGTCGTGGCAGGTTACGGTTTTGCCAATAGCCAATCCATGGAAATGCTTTACCTAAGTAATTTTGCGTTGGCATTTTTTAGTCTTGGCGCTTGGGGAGTATGGGGTACCTGGGTCTGTGAGCTCTACCCGACGTCCCTGCGTACCTTGGGGTACAGTTGGGCCGCTTTGGCGCAACGCATTGCTAACGTGATTGCACCAACGCTGATCGGAATGTTGGTGGCGTATGGTTCTTCGTTCAATGTGACAACAACTATCATAAATATGTTTATGGTGGCGACATTATTTCTAGTGGCATTTATCCCTGAAACCGAAGGCAAGCCACTGCATTAAAGGCAACAAGCATCCGATGAGTCCTGGTGGGTGGAAAATCCACCAGGACTTTGGTTGTAGTCGATCTGACTCTTCTCAAGTTGTGATATTGCCAATTCTGCAGGTTCGCGTTTAATTTTAAGTAAACATCACACAAGTACTCAAATGATGGAGCCAGTCATGTCTATTGCGGGGGTGTGGAGGAACGAATACGGTTCGACCATGATTCTTACCACTGTCGGGAACACTATTACAGGGACATATAAATCTTCTACGGGGTCAACTGGGGAATACAGAGTTTCAGGCTATCAAGTAGGAAGAGATGCAACAGTGGACGTGGGTCAGCCGATTGCACTAGCAATCGAATGGCATTCTGTTGTTGGTGGCCCGTCCGATCCTAGTTGGAATTGGACTTCAGGCTTGAGCGGACAGATCAGCATTTTTGATGGTGAGGAAGTATTGGTTCTCTCTCACATGATGATAGCCTCCACTGATTTTCCAGATTTAAGCACGACTGGCAACTATATTGACAAATTGACCTATCGTAGGGCTCTAGCGCCGGACCATTCTGCTCGCAAGGTTGATACCGAAAAGTACATGCCAATTGTCGACCCTTTGAACGGTAAATGGATTTCAGTTGGAGGCTCAATATTGAACTTAAGTGTAAAGACTGACATTGAAAATAAAATTGGCTATGTTACTGGTAGTATGAATTCTTCGGATGGCAGTTTTGAGATTGTCGGATTTACCGATATTAATGCGTGGAGTGACGCCCTGAGTTTGCAGTCCATTGCAATTTGTGTGGCCAAACCCTCTGTGACAGAAGTGTTTTCGTTATCCGGCACTCTGAACCTTACGACCCGTAGACTACAATTGGTGAGCATGAACAGCCTCGCCACGGCGTCGAAAAACAGCTACGCGCAAACCCGTATTTCCTCTATGAGTTTTCGGCATTCACTCTCTTTTTGAGTACTGATCGCTTCTGATCCAGAGTGTGTAAAAACGCTCATTGCCACAGCACTCAGCACCAGTTGATCGTTATGCACGAGGTGGCAAACGTTGATTCCGGCCGCGATCCACTCTTCTAAATGGTCAAGCAGTTTTTTTAGAAAATTGCATCAGACACGCTGTTGGTAGTGGCTGTGCCACTACACACTCATGCTCCAAACACCTGCTATGGGCCGATTTCTACCCGTCGCCACCGTCAGCTTTGGGTCCAGGCTGTGTGAAAACGCATTCACCGTTTTGAAGTCTGCATTGCTACGTAAAATCTATAGGCATTTGGTTAGAAAAGCAGGCCTGAAATCTGCGTAGGAACACAATTTTCGTTACGGTTTTGACTGGAAAACACGCTCGAAAACGTTTTCACCCAGCCTGGGCCGTTTCCGCCCTTCGCGACAGGCAAAAAGCGGCCAATCTCTACCTGTCATGAAGGGCAGCAATGGGTCGTGCAGGTCATGTTTGCTAAGGGCCGGGCGGATCAAATCCGGCGCAGATGGCTGGTTAGGTCGAATGCAAATGGGTGGTCAAGTCAGTGTAATTGCCTTGGCGTCAGCGGATCTGGAGAAGTGACTGTAGCCAGCGGCGAGTTCAGCTAGTCTTCCCGCGCCAGTTACTCAAGGACGATACCCATGTCAGATTACTCTGAAGCCAACATAGCCACAGCAGACGCACTCACACTGCTCCTACACAACCAGCACGCCATATGTGCGGCCATTGAGGAGGTGACCAAGTGGCTTTCTGAGAATGGAGTGGGGAGCGTTGCCGGTAACGCAATTGCGGCCATGGAAACGCTGGACCGGAATGCTCAAGACATCACAGGCGCCATCACGCGACTTCGCCAGTTATAGGTATGCCTTAGCTGCTACGCGCACATTCAAATTTATTTGTCCTTTCCGCTTGATAAGTGACACTCATAGTGCAACAGTATTAGTAGAACACCCTAACTGATACGGAAGGCACATCATGTTCATCCGCGCATATCTCCGAGCATCCACTGAAGAACAAGACGCCAGCCGCGCCCAAGCCTCGCTTGACCAGTTCGCCAGCGAACATAACAAGGTCATCGCGAGCGTGTATTTGGAGAATGCTAGCGGCGCCTCCGCAGACCGGCCCGAGTTGCTGCGTCTGCTCAAAGATGCGCGCAAGGGTGACGTGCTGCTGGTGGAGTCGATAGACCGCCTTTCCCGCTTGCCGGTGGAGGACTGGCAGAAGCTCAAGGCCACGATTGATTCCAAGGGCCTGCGCATCGTCGCGCTCGATCTGCCGACCAGTCACCAGGGAATGCAGGACACGAAGGGCGACGAGTTCACCGGGCGGATGCTGGGCGCTATCAACTCGATGCTAGTGGAAATGATGGCCGCCATTGCGCGCAAGGATTACGAGCAACGCCGCGAGCGTCAGGCCCAGGGTATCGAAAAGGCGAAAGCTGCCGGTAAGTATCAGGGCCGGCCGATTGATGAAGATCTGCACAAGCGCGTTACGGAACTGCTCGGTGCAGGCCTTGGCATCCGCGCAACAGCCAGGCACGCCAACTGCTCAACCACCACAGTCCTCAGGATCAGGGACTTGGCCAGCGCCTGAAAGCGAATCCACAGTCGATTTCTGCCTGTTGCCACTGTCAGCTTCTCGCCCCTCGTAACAGGCAGAAATCGGCCAGGAGCCGCCATTCAACGCGACTCGATAATACTCACCCGACCGTGCATCATGATGCTCGCCAACATCTCCTGTGGCACCAGCGCCAGAAGAGCAGAACACTGTTATCGCGAATCAGGTATTTACACTGCCCGCCCCTGGCGAATGAGCCTATAGAAATGGAAGTCATCTCATGTTTGAACGTAACAAAATGGTTCCAGAGTTAATGGTCACTGACCTGAATAGCAGTCTGGCTTTTTGGGTGTCTTGCCTAGGGTTCGAAGTAGCTTATCAACGCCCAGAGGATGGATTCGCTTACCTCGACTTGAACGGTGCTCAAGTAATGCTTGAGCAGGTTGATCCGGACGCAGGCCAATGGCTGACTGCGCCCCTTACCAAGCCGTTTGGAAGAGGAATAAACCTGCAGATTGACGTTATGGCCGTAGTACCAATCATCCAAAAACTTGGCCAGGCTGGATTTCAACTCTATCGAGAATGCAAAGACACCTGGTATCGGGCTAGCAATGTAGAAGTAGGCCAGCGCGAATTCATCGTCCAGGATCCCGATGGTTATCTTGTGAGGTTGGTAGAGCGGTTGGGTGAGCGGCCGGTTTGATGAATCTGAACACAGACCAGGGCGACCGTCCGTTTAGGGTCGACCTCTGCCGGTCATACTAGGGACGTACAGGTCAAATTCGGTCCAAAGGATCGTCAGATCGAGTCCAAATAGCTGGGTAGATCTGGGAAAGGCAACGGCGAGATGAGATGAGCTAGGCTTCCGGCATCATTACTCAAGGACGACCGTCATGCCCGATAACTCAAATTGCAAAATCGCCACAGCGGACGCTCTGACATTGCTCCTCCACAACCAGCACGCCCTAAGTGCAGCGATAGAAGAAATAACCAAGTGGCTGTCAGGAAATGGGGTCGGCAGTGTCGCCGCTAATGCGATATCGGCAATGGAAACGCTGGACACAAATGCTCAAGCCATCACAGATTCCATTATGAGGATACGTCAGTCTTAGATCACTCAGTGAGGTCCAGGACTGCCCTCTGATTTGAATGGCTCCCCGACTTTTTAGACACAATTGACTGGTAAAGGGACGGATAGCGACGGTCTGGCACGACCGTCGCAGTGAATGGTCACACCTCCGTCTGCTCCGCTATTTCCAAGGCATCATCGACTTCGATTCCCAAGTACCTGACAGTGCTTTCAAGCTTCGTATGACCAAGCAGGAGTTGGACCGCTCTAAGGTTCTTCGTCCTGCGATAAATCAACGAAGCCTTGGTTCTCCGTAGCGTGTGAGTACCATACATGGTTGGGTCAAGGCCAATGGTTGTCACCCACGCTTTGACTATTCGAGCGTATTGCCTGGTGGATAAATGCTCTGAAGCGTGCAACCGGCTCGGGAACAAGAAATCCTCACTGCGAAGACGCGCCTGGCGCATCCACGCTTCCAGAACCGTTCGGGTCTGTTCAGTGATTTCAAATTGCACTGGGTGTTGAGTTTTCTGCTGCATCACGATGGCCCGTGACGACACATGCTCCCCATGGGCAATGTCTCGGACCCGCAATTTGGTTAAGTCACAGGCACGCAGCTTGCTATCGATGGCCAAGTTGAAGAGCGCCAAATCACGCGTCTTCTCAGCAAGCTGAAGTCTTACTCGGATAGCCCAGATATCTCTGACTCGGAGCGGGGCTTTCTGACCGACAAGCTTTCCCTTGTTCCAAGGCTGATGGCGGTATCTAGCAACAGTGTTCATGGCTTGTCCTCCACGTTGAGGGAAGACAAGGGTGGATCAGTCACAACGGCTGGTGGTGGCTATCAGACCCACAACTGCCTGTCAGCAAAGGCATAAATCGACCCATTGCAGTCGTTCAGCGTGCCAAGAACGCAGCCCGCAAGTAATTATGTTTCCGAGTGCGAAATGGCGAGCAGCGTTCGCCACCAAAGAACGTAGAAGCGACGGTCAACGTTCTGGGAAAAACCCGATCAAAGGTTATGGGTTGTCATGAAGTGATAAAGCGCTGTCGCTAAATGAAAGGTCGGCAGCCTCCCTACCTATAAACTCCTCCTCAAAATTTGCACGGCAAGCTACGCTAAACACGAGGTCTGTGGGGAATGATACTGGTCCAACACGAACCATTAGGTATGACCGGTCGTATCTCGCTCCCTTTCTTCATTCGATGGAAAGTGGCCATGCGGGTGGGGCTCCGCCGAAACTTGATTGAAGTGTACGCGGCACATTAACTTACAGTGGGGTAGGGTTAGTCCTTCAAGAAGAATGAATAATAGCCAACGTGAAAACCAATGGAAGCAATGGATAGAAGACAACAAACACTTGATGAAGCACGTTGCAAACTTTGAGGTGCGATTTGTTCAGGATATACTGACAGGAATCCCTGAGATAGATCCCAGCTATGTAACGGCTCAGTTCCCATTTAAAGACCAAAAAAATGGCAATAGACGCATTGACTTCATGATACTTAATGAGCAGAAAGGAATTCGATTAGCTATTGAAATTGACGGGTTGTGGAAAATGCAACAAGATCAAGTTGATAACCATATTGCCTGGAATGACCTTCTTTCTCGACAGAATGCATTATTGCGCGCTCTAGGGTGCATGCTGCTACGCTATTCAAATCAAACCTGGCTGAATAAACCAAAATTTGTAATTCAAGAAATTCGCAGCGAATTACTTAAGCAAGAATATGACCACTCTAGCGCTGTGGAAGCTAAGCTGCGCATAGCGAATGATAAAAATTGTCTTGAAGCTGAGATCGCACTGAAGAACCTGAAGATTGCCGAGTTGCAAAAAGATCAGCAAAAAATGGCGCAACTCCAAACGGAATACAAAAGATTATTAGCCAGCAGCGCACAGATACAAAAAAATCTAAGCAGTCAAGAGCAAGAAACTGGTCACTATAAATCTTTTCGCGATGATTCTATCCAGGATTACGAGGAGGCTAAAAGAGAGATTGGTAGCCTTGCAGAAAAAAATCCCAACATGGAAATCAATCAACCTGAGCAACTTCAGAAAGCGGATTCACAGGCTGCGCAAGCTGCAAAAGACCAAATTTCCAGCGTTGCTGCTGGGGCAAGCTTGGGTATGTCATCTGCAGAAGCAGAGCGAACCTTTAGTCAAAAAGAACTAACTCAGATCACCAAGCAGTTGCTAGCTATATTGGATGATAGCAATAAGTCTAAACTCTCTGAATCTAGAAAAACACCGCTGATTATTTTTGTATCCGTGCTGATTACAAGTGTCACGATTGGCTTTTTCATGCATTCGAATAGCCAACCTGAGCTTGCAATTTCGACCCGCTATCTCACTCCGCCAGCATCAAGTATCAATACGTCTTTAGGTGAATCTAACGTTTCGGTCAACGATTATTTAAGCACAACAGAAGCGAATAGGCATGTCGGTGAGAAAACAACGCTCTGCGGAAGAGTTGTACAGATTCGAGAAACCGATAAAGTCACTTATTTGAATTTCGATAAAGCTTATCCGAATAGTACAGTTACCGCTGTAATTTGGAATGAGAACGCAAAAAATTTCTCTGGTGTTAATCAGAAAGTAAATAGAACAGTCTGTATTGAAGGAGAAATCAGCAACTACAAGGGCAAGCCCCAAATCACCCTACGCGACAGTGCGCAGTTAATAACCAAGTAGGTAAATAATGTATAAGTCATGGTTGTTCGCCCTGCTCATCAGTTTATTGTTCACTAAATTTGCTATGGCTGCCAATACGATAGAGGCCAGTAAGGCACCTTTTCATGTTGGCGAAACACTTTTAGTCTGCGGGCAAGCAACCGAGGTCAAAAAACTAAATAATCGCACAGTTATTAACTTTGACAAGCCCTATCCAAACCAGCCGCTGGCCGTGATTATTTGGAATTCCGATACAGCAGGTTTTGAAAAAAAGTTTGGCAGCCTCGCGGGACTTGAAGGCGCGAAAGTTTGTGCCTATGGTGAAATTGTAGATTACAAGGGAAGTCTGGAAGTTATTGTGAAAAAAGACAGCTACTTAAGATTGATGAAGAATTAAAATATATTGATTTATACTTTTTTCGTGATCGCGTCTCACTTTGGGTAAGCTTCTCGGGCCGCTGTATTGCTCCAGAGGGACTGCCTAGGATCAGGCGCATTTTTGCGCTCCGCATGGCTAAGCGTTCTCTCTGATCATTGGCCTTCTTGTTTTTCAGCCGCATGGCTATGGTGAGGCGCTCTGGTTTTTCATACGCCGCGACAGTCCACTTTTGGCCGTTCTCTGCCGGTCATCACAACAGCTGGTCAAGTCGAGTGCAAACGGTAGGTCGAAACGAATGCAATTGACTGGTCAGTGGCAAACTCTCGATGCCATCGCCGCCCATGGCGCCGTCGTCGAGGCAATGATAAACAAGCTTCGGGCGCTGGCTTCCTTGAGCGAAGCCCCAACCTAGTAGCTAGGCTTCACAAGAACTCACTCAAAGATGCAGTGGCAAACCATGATGTTCCAACAAGACCTCTTCGAGCCCGAGGCTGCCCGTTCACTGCTGGATCAGCTGCTAGTGGACTCGCGTCTCTATCACGGTAGCTCCGACTACAAGAAGCTCCTGGACTTCATCGTGAAGCTCAGGAACTTCGCGCCATTCAACGCAATGCTGCTGCAGATCCAGAAGCCGGGACTGAGCTACGCCGCATCGGCATACGACTGGCGAGAACGCTTCAATCGTCGTCCGAGACGGGATGCCCGTCCCTTGCTCATACTGTGGCCTTTCGGGCCTGTGGCTCTGGTTTATGACGTACTGGACACCGAAGGTGACCCACTTCCTGCAGACGTCAACTTCTTCCAGGCGAGCGGTGATATCACCGAGGAACGCATGATGCGTTTCCTTACCCTGATGGAGCGCAAGGGCATCAAGCACCATTACTTCGATGCTGGTGACTGCAGTGCCGGGTCCATCGAGCAGATACGAAAGCCGCCTGCCCCAACGGACAAGAACGACAAAACAACTAAGGTGCCCAGCGAGTACCTGATGCGGATTAACCGCAACCACACCCCCAATGTGCAGTTCAGCACCTTGGCGCATGAACTCGGTCATCTTTTCCTTGGGCATCTAGGTGCTGACCAGCGGCTCAATATTCCCCAGCGTCCGCGGCTGACCCACGCTCAAGCGGAACTGGAAGCCGAGTCATTTGCCTATCTGGCATGCAGCCGCAATGGAATTACATGCAGATCGCAAAGCTACCTGGCCGACTATGTTGACAAACACACGTGCGTCGATGATGTGGACATCTACCAGATCGTCAGGGCAGTCGGTCAGATGGAAACCCTTCTGGGCTTAACCGCCCATACGCGCTACGAGATGCCCAAGGCTTAGGCGCGAATCTACTGGCCCTCATCCATCAAATTCCTCCGGGCCCTGACCTGCTCAAGCAGCTCATGGGCCGAAGTGCCGCGAACGCCAGGCATGTGTGCTTGCCGCCCCGTGGCCGATCGCTGCCCGTCGCGTAGGGCAGTACTCGACAGTGCAGCGAGGTGCCGGTCAAAAAGAGAGCCACCAGCTCCAACCAACTGAGAAGCTTTGACCAAAGCTGTGACCAAATCGGGTATGAAAACACAGAAACAAAAAAGGCCCACCTTTCGGTGAGCCTAAGTTGTTGATCTATATGGTGCCGGCACCAGGAATCGAACCCGGGACCTACTGATTACAAGTCAGTTGCTCTACCATCTGAGCTATACCGGCGTGTCAGGGCGACGATTATAGCGATTGCATAGCTTCTGTAAACCCCTGAATTCTGACTATTTTTGTCCGGGCTTCAGGTCAGGCGCGCAGCAGGGTTTTCTTGAGTTTCTGAATGGCTTGCCAGGTTCGACTTTTTTGCATCGCGCGCAGCTGTGCTTCGGCCTGTTCGGCGCGTTGCAGGGCGGTGGCGAGTTGGTGTTCGGCGTCGCCGACGGGGTGGCTGAACTTGTGGCCTTGGCAGAACTGGAATTCGTCCAGGTTGCACGGCGGGATGTCGAAGGCAGGCTTGAGGTTCAAGTGTTCTTCGGCGAGGTAGTAGGTATTGATGCCGTCGAACAGGATGGAGTGATAGCCGGCGTCGGTGACGAGGTTTTCCCAAGTTTGATTGCGTTCCCACGGGGTCTCGATGAGGATGACCCATGGTCGCCATTGGCTGAAGTCCATGCCACGCAGGACGGTTTCCTCATGGCCTTCGACATCGATTTTCAGGAAGTGGATGGCGCGGCCCCGGGCGTGTTCTTCGCAAATGGAGGTCAGGGTGCGGGAGGTGACCGTTTGGCTGCGCACGTCCATGCCGGCGTCTTTGTGCAATTTGGCCATGGCCGGCTCGAGGGTCGACAGGCCGGTTCCGGCAATGGTGTAGAAGGTCAGGTTGTCGGCGCTTTCCCCGGCCACGCATTGCAGGTTGGTGTCTTTGGGGCGTTGCAGGCACAGGGCGTCGTAGTAGTTGGGCATCGGTTCGACGTTGATGCCTGTCCAGCTATTGTCGTAGAAGGCCCTGGTGACTGAGTCATGGCTGGGGTCGTTTGCCCCGACATCGATATAGAAGCCGTTTTCGACGTTTTTGAGGGCGCGCCACAGGCGTATGTCTTCGAAATTCTGTGCGTAAGAAATGAACGTCACTGTCGCGTCCTGTCGAATTGGTTTTCTTGTTCGTGGCCGCACTGTCGGCGTCCTTGGGTGTGTGTATAACAAGAGTCGCGAAGTGGCGCAATTTCCCCCTCTTGGGGTCCGGGATTAGGCGCTTATGTCCTTTGCATAGAATGCTTATGCACATCCGGCCTGACGCCGCTCCCGTTCATTTCCGATTTTTGTGAATCCGTTCTCGTTTGTTCGCAAATACCTGTTTTTTGGGTTTTTTTGGTGCGTGAACAAAAAATGAACAGTAACGATTCCGCCAACAAACAGCCGAATTTATTGGATCCGCGATTATTTAATCAACAGAGTTATCCACAGGCTGAGCGCGTTTTAAGGGCGTTCAGCCAGGAGCAGGAAGTTGCGCGGTGTAAGCGGGGTTTCGCAGAAGGTGCCCAGACGAACGGCAAAGCCCTGCTCGCTAAGGAACAATGCCCGATCGAGCACCAGCCAAAGCTCCAACGGGCGTCGGAAAAGCCCGCGCAGCAGTTCCAGATTGCGCACTTCGGCCAGCCGCCGCCAACCGGCGGCCTCGAGTTCAGGCCAGTTCTGCGGACCTGTTGTGGATAATTCTTTGAGTGCGGCCAAATGATGGCAGTAATCGGCGAAGGACCTGTCCAGCCAGGCGCTGGGCAGGGAGGGGGTTTGCAGGTACTCATCCACGCCGCGCAGTTGGCGTTGCAGCAAATCGAAACCCAGGCGCCGGGCCATGGAGGTATCGCGTTGGCGTCGGACCCGAGCGCCGGCGGTGACCGTTTCGCTCATGGGTAGCGCCAGGTCATCGAGCGACAATTGCAGGTCGGAATCCTTGGCGGCGTAAGAGATCGCTGAATATTTGGGCTGGCTGATACGGTTATAGCAGCAAGGCGCAATGGCCAGTTGTTTGCAGCCTGCCGCGCTGGCCAGCTGGATCAGCCGCACATGCAGGTCGCCGCAGGCGTGCAGGGCGACGGGAGTGTAGGCCGCGCTTAATAATGCCGTTGTATCTGCTGCGAGCACATCCTGTTCGATATGCAGCGCCCTAAGCTGATGTCGTTGGCTGAGCGCCTGGCCGCTGGTCACCAGGGCGGGGTCGTATTCCAGGCAGGTCAGTTGTTGCCCTGGTTGCAGCAGGCGTCGACCCAGGTGACCCTTGCCGGAGCACCAGTCCAGCCAATGCGCGGGTGGAGTATCGAATGCCAGCCGACTGGCGAAGGCTTCGATCTGTTGCCACTTGCGCCCGGGTACATCGACATTCAGCCGATGGCCCGCTGCTGGAAGCTCATGTGGCGGTAATTGATCTACTGCACTCAGCGTCCGCGACATCGTCGCCAGGGTCGCAAAGGGCTCCGGCGCGTCGAGCATACAAGGTTGGTTATGACTGGCCTCTGCGTCTTCCAGCGTCCGCTTGCGAAGCCAAACGGATAGCTCGGGGTAGGAGGTTTCCCAGGGAAGCTGCAGGTGGGTGAACGGTCGCGGCTTCCACAGCGCCTGATGCTCTGTGAGAAAAGCATCCAGCGCGGTGAAGCGGGCGAGCAAGTCCTCGCCCGTCAACACCCGGCAATCAACGTCCTTGGCAGGCATCGACGCGCAACCAGCGCTCCAGCAGCTTGAAGCCGCGCACCAGCACGTAAGCCATCACCAGGTAGAACATGCCCGAGGCGAAGAAGATCTCCACCGGCAGGTAGGTCCGGGCAATGATGGTGCGGGCCATGCCAGTCAATTCCAGCAGGGTCACGGTGCTGGCCAGGGCACTGGCCTTGAGCATCAGGATCACTTCGTTGCTGTACGCGGGCAAGCCGATCCGCGCAGCGCGGGGCAGGATGATGTAGATCAACGCCTTGGTTCTGGACATGCCCAGTGCCCGTGCTGCTTCGATCTCGCCCGGTGGAATCGCCTGAATGGCGCCACGCAGGATTTCGGCGATGTAGGCGGCGGTGTGCAGAGTCATGGTCGCCGTGGCACACCAGAACGGATCGCGCAGGTACGGCCACATTGAACTGTTACGGACCGCGTCGAACTGCGCCAGGCCGTAGTAGACCAGGAACAGTTGAACCAGCAACGGCGTGCCACGGAAAAAGAAGATATAGCCGTAGGGGAATGCCCGCACCCACCACAGGCGCGACGAGCGGGCGATGCCCAGCGGTATCGCCAGCAGCAAACCGGCGATCACGGCGATGGCGACCAGTTCCAGGGTCAGGGTCGCGCCCTGGGCCAGTTTCGGCAGCCACTTGATGATGACTTCCCAGTTCATTGGGTGCTCCTCGCGAAGCCGCGAGCGGCGCGTTTTTCCAGGAAGTGCATGCCGGTCATGGCCAGGATCGTCAGACCCAGGTACATGAAGGCGGCCACCATGTAGAAGGTGAACGGCTGCTTGGACACGGTCACGCCGATTTGTGCGTGACGCATGATTTCTTCCAGGCCGATCACCGACACCAGTGCGGTGTCTTTCATCAGGATCATGAACAGGTTGCCCAGGCCCGGCAGGGCGATGCGCCACATTTGCGGCATGATCAGCTTGGTGAAGATCCGCCATTTCGACAGGCCCAAGGCCACGCCGGCCTCACGATGGCCCTTGGGAATGGCGAGGATAGCGCCGCGGAACACTTCCGTGGCGTAGGCGCCGAAGCACAGGCCCAGCGCAATCACGCCGGCGGCGAAGGCGTTGAGTTCCAGGTCGGGGTTGCCGAAGAACTCACCCAGGGCCCGCATCAGGTTGACCGTACCGAAGTAGATCAACAGCACCCAGAGCAATTCCGGGATACCGCGAACCAGGGTCGAATAAGTACCGCCAAGCCATTGCAGCGGCTTGTACGGTGAAGTCTTGGCCAAGGCGCCGAGCAGACCGAGCACCAGCCCCAGGCACAGGGCCGAGAGTGCCAGTTTCACAGTCATCAGCGCGCCAGCGGCGAGCGCCGGGCCGAATCCGTAGAGGTCGATAATCATGGATTTCTTTTCAAATCGCGGCAGGCAATGCCGAGAACCGGCGACGCATTGGAGCGGCGCCGGTCAGGCAGGTCAGAATCAATAGATGCTGAACGGGAAGTACTTGTCGTTGATCTTCTTGTAGGTGCCGTCAGCGACGATTTCTTTCAGCGCATCGTTGAGCTTGTTGCGGATCGGGTCGCCTTTACGCACAGCGATACCGATCTTGTCGCTCTCTTCCACCGGGTCGCCCTTGAACTCGTAGGAACGGCCGGCTTCGCTTTTCAGCCACTCGTAGTTGACGTACTTGTCGGCAAGGATGCCGTCCAGACGACCGGAAGTCAGGTCGAGGTAGGCGTTTTCCTGGGTGTCGTACAGCTTGATGGTGATGTCATCACCATAGGTGTCTTCCAGGAAGGTGCCGGCCAGCGTCGCGCGCTGGGCGCCGATCACTTTGCCTTTGAGCGCAGCCTTGTCGGTTTTGAAGTCGACGTTTTTCGGTGCGATGAACTGCAGCTTGTTGGAGTAGTACGGTTCGGTGAAGTCCACCGCTTGCTTACGCTCGTCGGTGATCGACATCGAAGAGATCAGGAAGTCGAACTTCTTGGCGTTCAGGGCCGGGATGATGCCGTCCCAGTCGGAGGTCACCACGGTGCACTCGACTTTCATCTTGGCGCACAGGGCGTCGCCGATTTCCTTGTCGAAACCGACAACGTTGCCGCTGGCATCTTTGTTGTTGAACGGCGGGTAAGCCGCTTCGATACCCATCTTCAGGGTTTCAGCCATGGCGCCGGCACTGAAAGCCAGGGTGACGGCGGCTGCCAGGAAGACCTTTTTGTAGTTCTGCATGCGGGTAGCTCCGTTAGCGGTTGCTGGACATGAATTGTTTGCAGCGCGCCGAAAGCGGGTTTTCAAACACCTGCTGTGGCGATCCTTGCTCTTCTACCAGGCCTTGGTGGAGGAACACCACTTCGCTGGAGACCTGACGGGCGAAGCCCATTTCATGGGTGACCAGCAGCATGGTGCGACCTTCTTCGGCCAGGGCGCGGATGACATTAAGTACTTCCTGGACCATTTCCGGGTCAAGCGCGGAAGTCGGCTCATCGAACAGGATGACTTTCGGCTGCATGGCCAGGGTGCGGGCGATGGCCGCGCGTTGTTGCTGGCCGCCGGATAATTGCGCGGGATAGGCATGGCGCTTGTCGGCAATGCCGACCTTGGCCAGCAGGGCTTCGGCGACTTCGATGGCTTCGGCCTTGCTCTGGCCGAGCACGCGGCGCGGGGCCTCAATGATGTTGTCGAGCACGCTCATGTGCGGCCACAGATTAAAGTTTTGAAACACAAAACCGATTTCGCTGCGCATGCGGTTGATCTGCTTGCCGTCGGCGGCGACCAGCTCGCCGTTTTTTGCGGCCTTGAGCTTGAGCTCTTCGCCGGCCACCAGGATCTGGCCCTGATGAGGGTTTTCCAGCAGGTTGATGCAGCGCAGGAGCGTGGACTTGCCGGAGCCGGAGGAACCCAGGATCGAGATCACATCGCCGTCGCGAGCGGTCAGCGAGATGCCCTTGAGCACCTCCAGCGAACCGTAGCGTTTGTGCAAGTTGCGGATTTCAAGCGCGGGCGTGGCCTCAGCCATGTGCGTTCCTCATATATGTTGCGCTCCTGCTGTTGGCGGCCTTCCTGGCGAGGCGGCCAACCTAGCATAGCGTTTCAATGGCAGCCAACAGCGCTAAGTGCGGTAAGCGGGTGGCATGTGGCAGGTTGTCGCATCGGCACAGCAGACTGTCGCCCCATCAACAACCGAACAGCCGTTTGAACCTTGCCTCTTGATAAAAAGCGCGGCGGCTGTCGCAAAAAAAGGCGCGATGTTGCCAGCTTTGACGGGGTGTTGGAAGCGCTATCCGGCCAAACGTTGCAGATCTGCACTTTTATTGTGCTCAGACCCATTTCCGGATGTGTTTCCGGTGCGTTTTTTTGTCACCAGAAGTGAGTCGCAGGGTAACGCTTTGGCAAAGTGCCATTATTTTCAATGACTTGCGACGACTGTCCGGTCAGGTCGAGATCGCCGGATTAGAGGGAGTTGAAACATTTTGGCGCATTTATTGCGTGCAGAATCCAGAACGCCCCGTTGGCTTCTTTTTACGAGAAGGACGCAAATGGGTTGCAAGCATTCGCTTTTCCTTACAAAGGTAGTTTCAATGAGCAGTACCCAAAGCTCTAACGGCCTCGAACAGGGGCTCAAACCGCGTCATGTGACGATGCTGTCGATTGCCGGGGTTATCGGTGCCGGCCTGTTCGTCGGCTCGGGTCACGCCATCGCAGCCGCAGGCCCGGCGGTGCTGTTGGCTTACGCTGCGGCCGGCATGCTGGTGGTGTTGGTAATGCGCATGCTCGGTGAAATGGCTGTTGCATCGCCAGACACTGGCTCCTTCTCGACCTACGCCGACCGTGCGATCGGTCACTGGGCCGGTTTCACCATCGGCTGGTTGTACTGGTGGTTCTGGGTGCTGGTTATTCCGCTGGAGGCCAACGCCGCCGCCACCATCCTGCATGCCTGGTTCCCTGGCGTGGATATCTGGGCGTTCGCCCTGGTCATCACAATGCTGCTGACCGTCACCAACCTGTTCAGCGTGAAGAACTACGGCGAGTTCGAGTTCTGGTTCGCTCTGCTCAAGGTTGTAGCGATCATTGGCTTCATTGCTCTGGGTGTCATGGCGATCTTCGGCTTCATGCCGACCAGTCAGGTCAGCGGCGTGTCGCACCTGTTCGATACCCAAGGCTTCCTGCCAAACGGCATGGGCGCAGTGTTGGGTGCGATCCTGACCACGATGTTTTCGTTCATGGGTACCGAGATCGTGACCATCGCGGCCGCGGAATCGAAGGATCCGGGCAAGCAAATCTCCAAGGCCACCAATTCGGTGATCTGGCGGATCGGCTTGTTCTACCTCGTATCGATCTTCATCGTCGTGGCCCTGGTGCCATGGAACGACCCGGTACTGGCCAGCGTCGGTTCCTACCAGACTGTGCTTGAACGCATGGGCATTCCGAATGCCAAGATGATTGTCGACATCGTGGTACTGGTCGCTGTGACCAGTTGCCTGAACTCGGCGCTCTACACGTCTTCGCGCATGATGTTCTCCCTGGGCAAACGCGGTGATGCGCCGTCCATGTCCACGCGCACCAACAAGAGCGGTACGCCTTACTGGGCGGTGATGCTGTCCACTGGTGCTGCGTTCCTGGCCACATTCGCCAACTACGTGGCCCCGGCCGCAGTGTTCGAGTTCCTGCTGGCCAGCTCCGGCGCCATTGCCCTGCTGGTGTATCTGGTGATTGCGATCTCGCAACTGCGCATGCGCAAACAGCGTATGGCTCGCGGTGAGAAAATCGTCTTCAGCATGTGGCTGTTCCCGACCCTGACCTACGCGGTGATCGTGTTCATCGTCGCGGCCCTGACCATCATGCTGTTCCAGGACGCCCACCGCGTGGAAATCCTCGCGACCGGCCTGCTGAGTATTCTGGTGGTTGCCGCCGGTCTGCTGATATCGCGTCGTCGCAAGCTGCAAAAGCGTGGCGCGGTGGTGCTGAGCTGATTCGTATCGCGTAACGCAAAACGGCCGCTGTCAGTGATGACAAGCGGCCGTTTTTTTAGCAGTAACCCTTACTCGGCTTTTTCGTCCGGCGCATCCAGCGAATCGCGGTACACGTCCAGTGCATCACCGAAGTCCTTGATGAACTGCGGCTCGCTCAGCCAGGCCTGGGCGGCCTCGCGGTCCATGCCGTCGGCCCACATGCGGTAGTCGATCAGCATGTCTGCGGCCAAGTGGGTAGCAGCCATGCCTTCGTCGTCGGCGTTTTCCATGTCCAGCAATTCTGGATGGTCGACGATGATAAAGGCGAGGTTCGTCAGCAGCACCGAGAGCATTTCGCTACGGCTGACGGCTTCCGCGTCGCGCATTTTGCTGAACATTGCCAGGGTGTATTCCGGGATCGGCTCGTCGAGGTGGCCAAGGTCATCATCCAGCACGGCGGGTTTTCTGCCGTGGATGTTGATTTGCCTGGCTTTGGCTTTTGCGCGCTTGGCGCGTTTCTGTTGCTTGTTCAGGGAGGCCATGGGAACTCAGTTCGGTTTCTGTTGGGTTTGCGCAGCGATGGCATCGGAGGCCGCCACGTAGTCAGCCTGGAAGGCTGGTGATTCAATCCACGCCAAGGCGCCCGCCTCGTCGGTTTCGGTCGACCATTGGCGATATTCGATCAAGGCGGCCAGGATGAAGTCCATCGCGCCTTCTTCGCCTTCCTGCTCGTACACCAGCTCCAGCAGTGGGTCTTCGAGGAAGACAGTGCACATGGCCTGCTGGCTGATCTTTTCGGCGTCGATCATCTTTTTGAACAATTCGGTCAAGTCCACCGATTCGAAGTCGATGCGATCGTCGTTCGGGTCCAGCTCGACCGGCGCGGCAGCCCGTTGGGTGCGGTTCTGCTTGGCCTTGGCTTTGGCGCGGGTGGCGCGTTTTTGCTGCTTGTTGGCGGAGGCCATGGGCGTTGTTCCGTAATTCATTGAAAGGGTTGTCAGCTGCGCGGCACTGTCCGCCCGGGTGTATCGGGGGACAGTTCGCCGTTTTGCAGCCAGGACAATGCAATGGGCCATAGTGTGGCTTGGTATGCGCTGCGAAAAAAGGCGAAATGCCCAACTTCTTGTTCGCCGATGTCTGGCGGTTCGATTCGAAGATGGGTTGTGCTCGCATTGCTGAAGTAGCCGAGCAGGCGTTCGATGGCCGCAATGGTACCGTAGGGATCGTCGCTGAGGCTGATTGCCAGGGTCCTCGCGGTGACTGCGGCGAAGGGCAGGCGACCACTGCTTGCGTGGATGATACGGCCGCTGGGGCGTTTTTCGTACTTCGCAGTCGGCGTGCTCCAGTCTCGGACCACGCCAGCAGGTGTGTCTTCCAGCCAGCCCAGTCGTTTGCCGGGGAAATAACCGTAGATCAACGTCAGCAGTGGCATCAGCACGTGCCATTTGCCGAACATCCGCCAGCGATGGGCCGGGGCGTAGTCGCGCCAGTAAGCGAATTGTGCACCGACGGTCAACAAACGCCGGATCAAATGCCCGGACGCACCCAACCCTGCTGCGCAGCCGCCAAAACTGTGGCCAACGACATCGACTGGCTGACCCGCAAACTCGCGCTGTGCGCGTTGCAGCATTGCCTCGAAATCCAGTGCTCCCCAATCACTCCATGATGCTTGGAGCCCTTTGAGCGATGCCGGGCGCGACTCGCCGATACCACGGTAGTCATAGGTGATGACATCGAAGCCGTTGGCGAACAGGTAATCGGCGAAGCGCGAGTAGTGGCGGCAGCGGACCGAGGTGGCGGCGTTGATGATGACAACCGCGCGAGCGGTGTCCTGGCTAGCGTGCCGCCAGGAAAAACCGCCGAGCATGAAGCCGTCTGGGGCGCGCTCAGTGAAGGCTTCGCCGCAGGTGCCAGTCGTCAGCGGCAGCTCTATTTGAGTAGGAGCCAGTGGTGGTGTTTCCTGCAAACTCATCGGTGCCTGTCCTTTGCGGATAGGTGACAACGATAGTCTTCGCGGTGCAGATGAACAATCCATTGGGGCTATCACGAGCCGATGGCAGGGGAGATCCGCGGGTGGCTCGCGTAGTACGTTCCGTAATCGGCCCAAGACTGAATCAATCTAAAACTCGTACCTTCGCGAGGAAATCAAAGCAGGGTAACGAGTGGGTTCCCCAGAGCCCGGGAGTCGCCATCATGAAGATTATCCATTCACTTCTATTGCCGATCGCCACGGTTGGCCTGTTCATGTTTCCAGCCATGTCGCCTGCCGCCACCCCCGCGGCAATCGACAGTTCGGGCGTACAGGTTCAGCGGCAGGAGCAAAACGGGATCGCTTATCTGTCCGGTGGTGTTGGAGAGGACGAATCAAAGGCCATCCAGCAGGCCACTGGCTATAACCTGCACATGACGTTCGCAGTCGGGGCAGATAACAAGTACATACCCGATGTGGACATCGTTATCCAGAAAGCCCAGGGACAAACCGTGCTGACGCTGAGTGACGCAGGTCCGCTGGTCTATGTTCAATTACCTGCCGGCAAGTACTCCGTTGTCGCGACGCGCAATGGTGAAGAGCGGCGTGAAACGGTGGATGTAGGCAGTGGTGCAGCGAGTAACCTGGTGTTCCACTGGAATAGTGATAGCTAGCGAGAAAGGCAAGGTGTAGAAGGGGCAGGCCCAATCAGCACTCAAGTCCACAAGCAACCATTTCTCAATGGCTGCTTGCGGATTGCAATGCGCTAGGTTTTTCGGTTTGCCAAAGCGCAATTGAGTTTTTGCTGAACAATCACCTGGGGGAAGGGAGTTAGCGGATGCTGCGGATGTTGCCTTTATTGCCTTTTACCGTGACGGATACTTTCTTGAAGATGAAGTAGTTTTCTTCGTTCACTTCATACCGAGGTGCGACGATCAGGTCGGCCCCGGAAGATTTTACAGCTTTGTAGGCAGCAGCGGATTTAACTGCGCTGACCGGGTCCAGGCCAAGGCCGCTTAATCCACCGCTCTGACCGCCGTAGCTGACGCCATCGGCAAACTGGGAGTCGCCACCAAACTTCAGGAAGCCGAACAGCACGTTGACCGAAGACTGGCCGGAGATGGCATCACCGACGGCGATGTCTGCTTTCAGGTCTGCCTTGACCGTGCTGTCGATCGGCGAAGAAGGTTGGCTGTTGTTGTAGCTGACGCAACCGCTGGCGGTGGCAATGATTGTCGATAGGGCGAGGAACTTTACAAGCGTGTTCAAAAAGCTGCTTCCTTACGTTGAAAACTGAGTACATGCAGGCAGATTTGCTGCTGCGCTAGTTTCAACTGGATAGGCTTATGCGCTCTATGAGAGTCATCCTAAAACGGTGTATGAGCAGTTGGTACAACTTGAGTGAAAAGGCGCTGACAGAGGTAGGAGTTTTCGGCGGGGAAGGCTTTTTGCTAAATCCCGGGCATAAAAAACCCTGAATCTTGCGATTCAGGGTTTTCAGCATCTTGTGTCAGGGACGGAGTCGCCCCTGCGCCACTCTCAGTCAGGCAATCAGGTCGGTAGTTTGCAAGGTGCTTACCCCCACCAATTGAATCTCGAACTCGGCGGCGGTGTCGGCGTCGGTGCTGCCGTAGAGAATGCCCCCGGCAAATCGCAGCTGCGCTGTGGCATTGCTGCTGAACGCGCTGGAACCGATGAAACTGAAGGCATCGTTGGCCGTTGTTGCCAGGTTGGCGTCCAGGGTCGAGAGGTCGATCTTGTCGCCTTCTACGGTCTTGAAGTCGCCAATGACATCGCGCAGAGCGCCAAGGCCCATTTCACTCAAGGCATTGAAGTCGAACTTGTCGGCTCCGGCACCACCATAAAGCTTGTCCAGGCCCGCGCCTCCGATCAGCAGGTCGTTGCCAGCACCACCCGTCAACGTGTCGTTGCCGGCACCGCCGTTGAGGGTGTTGGCAAGCGCATTGCCAGTGAGCTTGTCGTGGTAGTTGCTGCCGGTGATGTTTTCGAAGTTCAGCAAGGTGTCAGAACCGGAACCACCGGTGGCTTGTGCGGTGGTCAGCGCCAGGTTGGCCGTCACTGCCGCCGTGGCATAGGCATAGGACAAGGTATCTACACCGGCGCCGCCGTTGAGGATGTTGTTGCCGGCCCCGGCATCGATGACGTTGTTGAGGCTGTTACCGGTGCCGTTGGCAACGCCGGTCGACAGCAGGCGCAGGTTTTCTACGTTGCTGCCAAGGGTGTAGGCGCCGAGGGAGCTATAGACGGTATCGACGCCGCCGGTGCTGGTGACAGCATTGGTCTCGCTGACGACATCGCCGGCATTGTCGACGTAGTAGAGGTCATAGCCATCGCCGCCAATCAGGCTGTCGGCACCGCCAGCGCCGTTGAGCTGGTCGTTGCCCAGGCCACCGGTGAGGGTGTTGGCGCCGGCATTGCCGGTCAGCTTGTCGTTGTAGTTGCTGCCCTTGAGGTTTTCGAAGTTCAGCAGGGTGTCTGAGCCAGAACCACCGGTGGCTTGCGCGGTGGTCAGGCTCAGGCTGGCCGTTACTGCCGAAGTAGCATAGGCGTAGGACGCGGTATCGATACCAGTGGCACCGTTGAGGACGTTGTTGCCGGCCCCGGCTTCGATGACGTTGTTGAGGCTGTTACCTGTGCCGTTGGCAGCGCCGGCCGACATCAATCGCAGGTTCTCGACATTGGTGCCCAGAGTGTAAGCCCCGAGGTAGCTATAGACGGTATCGGTACCGCCGGTGCTGGCGACAGCATTGGTTTCACTGACGACATCGCCTGCGTTGTCGACATAATAGGTGTCGTAACCGTCGCCGCCGTTCATGCGGTCGGCACCGGCAGCCCCGTTGAGCTGATCGTTGCCCAGGCCGCCGTTGAGGGTGTTGGCGGCCGCGTTGCCAGTCAGTCTGTCGTTATAATTGCTGCCGGTGAGGTTTTCGAAGTTCAACAGGGTGTCGGTACCGGAACCACCGGTGGCTTGCGCCGTGGTCAGTCCCAGGTTGGCCGTCACTGCCGCCGTGGCATAGGCATAGGATGCTGTGTCAGTACCGGCGCCACCATTGAGGATGTTGTTGCCGGCCCCGGCATCGATGATGTTGTTGAGGCTGTTACCGGTACCGTTGGCAGCGCCGGCCGCCAGCAGGCGCAGGTTTTCGACATTGGTACCCAGGGTGTAAGTAGTGAGGTAGGTATAGACGCTGTCGGTACCACCGGTACTGACGACAGCATTGGTTTCGCTGACGATGTCGCCGACATTGTCGACGTAGTAGATGTCTGAGCCATCGCCACCGGTCATCTGATCGACACCACTGCCGCCTTCGAGGGTGTCGTTGCCGGCACCGCCATTGAGGGTGTCGTTTTCTGCGCCGCCGATAAGGATATTGGCCAGGGCATTACCCGTTAGTGTGTCGGACTCATCAGTACCGATGATGCCCTCGATAGAAACGAAAGTATCGTAGCCTTGGTTCGAATTATATTGCGAACCGGTGTTGGACAGATCGACAGTTACACCGTAGTTGGAATAGGCATACGAAACAAAATCGGTGCCCGCCGCGCCATTGAATGTATTGCTTGAAGAGTTGCCGACAAAGGTGTTGTCCAGAGCGTTACCTGTGCCGTTGATACTGCTGTTGCCGATCAGAACCAGGTTCTCGAGGTTGGCACCGAGTGTATAGCTGATATTTGACTGAACGACGTCGGTGCCCTGGTTGGCAAGCTCAACAAGTGTATCCAGCGCATCGACGATATAGGTGTCATCTCCCAAGCCGCCCACGAGCCTGTCGGTGCCCGCTGCGCCGTAGAGTACGTCATTTCCTGCAAGGCCATTGATGACGTCATTGCCCGATGAACCATAGAGCGAGTCATTCCCGGCAGTGCCTTGCATGTTGTCATTGCCGGACGTGCCGCTGACGATGCTGAACTTGTAGTAACCCGCCACGCCCGTATTACCAGGAGTGGTTTCCAGGTCAAGAATGGAGGACTGATTGCCCGATTGCGGCAGCTCATACCAAGAGGAGCCGTCGCCAGTCGAGTAACCGGCGCGGGCAACGGTTCCCCCCAGGCCTGCGGTGCCACCACTGGCGCTACCGGTCGTCCAGTTGATGGTTTCATATCGGAAGATGACATCGAAGTTGCCGTTGCCTTTCCCCACCAGCTGGAGTTGAAATGCATTGAGTTTATCGATCTTGCTGCTGTAGTAACCCACGTCATCCCAAGTAACGGTCAGCGTGCCGTTGCCTGTGGTGTTGAAATCGTAATAGACCAGATTGCTGCCCGACGATGTGCCGCCAGGCGTAGCGCCGACTGCTCCACCACGGGTGTCGACGTCGGCAAAAAATGGCGCAATCATTGCGATGCTGGAATCTTGCATGCCGTAGGGGGTATAGGTGGAAAGACCGCCACCAAAGGTAATGTTTCCGTTGTTATTGACGGAAATGTTGGTGTAGTTGGTGCCGAAGAAATTGACTCCGGCAGCCCCGAATACAGACGTGATATCAATGCCGGAAGTGTAGCTGTCATCGTTTCGAGTCAGCTGGTTCTCTCCGAACCCGGCTGCACCACCTAGACCGTTTATCAAGCTAGCCATATCTACACCCCTGTCGTTTATTTATTGCTTTTTAGTCAGTTTGTTTTCGGGACAACCGTGAAACATGAGTATCTCTGGCCGATCAGGCAATCAGGTCGGTAACTTTCAGTGTGCTCACTCCCAGCACCTGAATTTCGAACTCGGCGGCGGTGTCGGCGTCGGTGCTGCCGTAGAGAATGCCTCCGGCAAATCGCAACTGCCCTGTGGCATTGCTGCTGAACGCGCTGGAGCCGATGAAACTGAAGGCATCGTTGGCTGCCGTCGCCAGGTTGGCATCCAGGGTCGACAGGTCGATCTTGTCGCCTTCGATGGTCTTGAAGTCGCCAATGACATCGCGCAGCGCGCCAAGGCCCATTTCGTTCAAGGCGTTGAAGTCGAATTTGTCGGCCCCGGCGCCACCATAAAGTTTGTCCAGCCCCGTGCCGCCAATCAGCAGGTCGTTGCCGGCACCACCGGTGAGGATGTCGTTGCCGGCCCCCCCGGTCAGGGTGTTGGCAAGCGCATTGCCGGTGAGCTTGTCGTGATAGCTGCTGCCCGTGAGGTTTTCGAAGTTCAGCAAGGTGTCAGAACCGGAACCGCCGGTAGCTTGTGCTGTGGTCAGGGCCAGGTTGGCCGTCACTGCCGCCGTGGCATAGGCATAGGACAAAGTATCAATGCCGGCGCCGCCGTTGAGGATGTTGTTGCCGGCCCCGGCATCGATGACGTTGTTGAGGCTGTTACCGGTGCCGTTGGCAACGCCGGTCGACAGCAGGCGCAGGTTTTCTACGTTGCTGCCAAGGGTGTAGGCGCCGAGGGAGCTATAGACGGTATCGACGCCGCCGGTGCTGGTGACAGCATTGGTCTCGCTGACGACATCGCCGGCATTGTCGACGTAGTAGCGGTCGGAGCCATCGCCGCCGATCAGGCGGTCGGCACCGGCGGCACCATTGAGCGAGTCGTTGCCGAGACCGCCGTTCAAATGATCATTGGCGCGGCCGCCTGTCAGCGTGTCATTGCCCGCTCCGCCGTCGATGATCACGCTGCCGGCGCTGGTCCAGGTCAGGGTGTTGGCCAATGCATCGCCCGTCAGGGTTGAAACCTTGTTACCGTTCGCGTCAAAGCGCTGGGTATAAATATCAACTTGCCCGGGCACCCCATAGGACTCCCAGGCAATCACATAGCCGCCGTCGGCCAATGCAGTGACCTGGGAGAAGATTTGTTTGCCGGCAGTGATGGTGTTGATGCCGGTTTCGGTACCCACCTTGACGCCGCTGGCATTGAAGCGCTGGGCGAATATGCCATTTACATCACCGGTGCCTTGGCCTGCCCAGGTCACCAGATAACCGCCATCTGTCATGGCGGTGACGTTAGGCTCTTCCTGATAGCCTGCGGTGGTGGTGTTCACTCGGGTTTCGGCACCCACTTTTACGCCTGCGGCATTGAAAAGCTGTGCGTAGACGTCGCCAGGGGCATCGGTTTCGTCATTTCCATCGCCATCGTCGGGAGCCGATTGCCAGGTAACGACGTAGTTACCGTTACTCAGAACCTTGATAATGGGGTCTGACTGTTCGTCGGCAACCCTGGTGTTTATGCGGACTTCGCCGCCCGACTTGCTGCCGTCAGCCTTGAACCGCTGCCCGAAGATGCCGTAGGTATCGTCTCTTCCGTTACCTTCCCAAACCACCATAAAGCCGCCATCGGCAAGGCCGGTGACGGTAGCGCCATCCTGGTCGGACTGGGTGGTGGTAGAGACACGAGTCTCCACCCCAACCTTTGTCCCGCTGGCGTTATAGCGCTGCAGGTAACCGCCCCAACCGCTGCCGTCCTGGCCGAACGAAGCCCAGGACACCACAAAGCCGCCGTCCTTGAGTGCGGTGATCTGCGCGCTGTCCTGGATGCCGTTTCGGGTTGTGTTGACGATTGACTCGCTGCCAACCTTGACGCCATTGGCGTTGTAGATCTGGACGGCGATGTCCGACATATCGTCGAAGTTATCCGATTGCCAGGCGACCACGTAGCCGCCATTGGCCAATGCGGTAATGGTGGGATCTTCCTGTGCGCTATTGGTAACACGATTGACGAGGGCTGGCCCGCCTACCTTTACGCCGCTGGCGTTATAGCGCTGGGTGTAGATGTAATCGGTGGTGTTTGTTCCCTGATCGGCCCACGCCACGATATACCCACCATCTGTCAGTGCCGTGAGGGAGGGTTCGGAATGATAGCCAGTCGTAAGGTTGACGCGGATTTGGCCCAGCGTTGGCATTGCAAATTCCTTTTGCGCAAAGAGAAGACGGAAGTGCTTGGCAGTCTACAGGGCTAAACGATGGCGTCAAACTGCCATCAGTCGGGCGATCAGAGCAGTAGCTTTAGGCTGTTTTTCGGGGTGAGGCTCGTGAAGCCACCCTTACAGCATGAAGTCCGCAGTCGACAGATTATTGGTGCCGACGATCTGGATGGCGAACTCGGCGGCGCTGTCCGCATCGGTATTGCCATACAACACTCCCCCTGCGACCTTCAACTGTCCGACCGCACAGATAGTGGCACTTATTGTAGGTAGCCCTTTGCCACTGCGCTTGCCCGGTCGTCGTTTCGTGTGGGATGTGTGCCGGAGAGTGGGCAATGTTTCAGAAGCGAGCGCTGGAGGCTCTTGGGGGAGGGGTAGTGCGGGAGTTGTCTGGCGGCCATTAAATCGCAGGCAATAAAAAACCCCAAGGAATCATCTTCGCTTGGGGTTTTTCGGTATTTTGGTGCCCAGAGACGGAATCGAACCGCCGACACGGGGATTTTCAATCCCCTGCTCTACCGACTGAGCTATCTGGGCAACGGGGCGCATTAAACTGGTTTTTCAGGGGGTCGTCAAGCAAGTTTTCAAAAAAAATTTAATTATTACCGTCGCTTACGTTCCGACCCCCGATAAATCGGGGTTATTCCGACGGCGGCACGTAGCCTTCGGCCTTGGCGTAATCCTCGCCGGAGAAGTACTTGTCCATCTCGCCCTGAAGATATTTGCGATCTTCGGCGTTCATCATGTTCAGGCGTTTTTCGTTGATCAGCAGGGTCTGGTGCTTTTGCCAGTCGGCCCAGGCCTTGGCCGAGACGTGGTCAAAAATGTCCTGGCCTTTGGCGCCCGGGAATGGAGCGCGCTCCAGGGCGGGCAATTCTTCTTTGTACTTGCGGCACATGATGGTGCGGGTCATGACGACTCTCCTGCGTTCAATACGGCGGCCGCGCGTTCGAGCAAGGTTTTGACCGGGGCGGCAAGGCCCAGGCGCGGCGGGGTGGCGAGGTTATACCAGAGCCAGTCGGCCTCGGCCACGTGATGGCCGCTCTCCTGGACCTGGACCAGCCAGGGTTCGATGGATAACTGGAAATGACTGAAGGTGTGCACCAGGCTCGGCAAGGCCTGTTGCGCTCCGAGTTCCAGCGAGTGTTGTGCCGCCAGATGTTGCAGGTCGTCGAGGTCGTCGAGTTCCGGCAGGCTCCAGAGGCCGCCCCAGAGGCCCGTGGAAGGGCGACGGTAAAGCAGGATCGCGCCTTCGCCGTTGCTGAGCAGCGGCATCAACGTGCGCTTCTGTGGCACGGCTTTGCGCGGCTTGGGGATCGGGTAGCGGGTTTCAAGGCCGAGCATGTGCGCTTCGCAGCCCTTTTCCAGCGGGCAGAGCAGGCAGCTCGGCTTGCTGCGGGTGCAGAGCGTGGCGCCGAGATCCATCATCGCCTGGGTGTAGGCGTTGACCCGATCATGCGGTGTAAAGCGCTCAGCGTTGGCCCAGAGCTGTTTGGCGACCTTGGGCTCGCCGGGGTAGCCCTCTTGTGCGGTAAAGCGCGCCAGCACGCGTTTGACGTTGCCGTCGAGGATCGGCGCGCGCAGGCCCATGCTGATGCTGGCGATTGCACCGGCAGTGGACAGGCCGATGCCCGGCAGGTCGGTGAGTTTTTCCACGTCATGGGGAAACTCGCCACCGTACTGCTCGACGACGATTTTCGCGGTCTTCTGCAGATTGCGCGCGCGGGTGTAGTAACCCAGGCCTGTCCACAGGTGCAGCACTTCGTCTTCCGGTGCGGCCGCCAGGGCTTGGACCGTTGGCAGCGAGGCCATGAAGCGGTCGAAGTAATTCAGTACGGTGCTGACCTGGGTTTGCTGCAGCATGATTTCCGAGACCCACACCCGATAGGGGTTGATGTCCTGCTGCCAGGGCAAATCGTGACGGCCATGGCGGTCGAACCAGTCCAGTACCGCCGATGAAAACTGCTCGGCTCTCATCGCTTGAACAGCCCCTTGAGCGCGTCTTTGAGTTGCGGGCTGACCTTGTCACCGAGTTTCTCGTCGATTTTTTCGCCGATTCGCTCGCCGGCCAGCTTGCTTGCCACCTGACCCATGCGTTCGTTATCCACGCGGCAAGCCTTGGCGCCCAGTTCCAGCGGTCCACGGCAGCGCAATGGCCACTCGATACCGACGAATTTCTCGCCGACCTGGCAAGCCGGGTCGGGCATGTCGCTCTTGTCGCCTTCGACGATGATGCCGAGGCGATAATCCATGCCCAGCACGCGCAGGTCAATGTCGCCGTCACCGTTGACGGTCATGCCCGGAATGCGCACTTTCAGGTCCGGGTTGCTGGCCACGCCATTGCGCAAGGTCAGGTTGCCCTTGAGCTCCTGGAACGGTGTGTCCTTGCCACGTGGTTCGCCGCTGAGGGTTTTGCGGTTGAGGGTGGCGATGCCCTTGCACAGCTGCTGTTCAAGGTTGGCATTGAGCAGCACGCCATTGTTGATGACGAAACTGGCGTTGCCATTGAGTGTTTCGATCAGCGCTTTCTGGCTGTTGCCGCTGCCGGTCAGGGCGCTGTTGAGCGTGACCAGGCCTTTGACGGGCGGATTCTTGCCCTGGCTTTCGAGGATTTTTTCGACCGGGACCCGGCTGATCTTCGTCTGCATGTTCAACACTGGCACCGGTTGGCGCACGTCGAGGGTGCCCGTGGCTTCAAAGGTGCCGCCATACAGATCACCGCGAAGGTTCTGCAGGGTCAACAGGCCGCCCTGGCCCGCCGCCTTCAGGGCCGCGTTCTGGATCGGCAGTTTTTCCAGGGTCAGTTGGCCGAAGGTCAGGTCGGCGTCCACATCGAGCTTGCTCAGGCGCTCCACCGGCAGCAGGCGCTCGTTGCTCCACGCCTCCTTGGTGGGTGCCTGGGGCAATGGGGTGCTACCGGCGCCAGCCAGGGCATCGGCTTCGGTACTGGCAACTTCAGCCTGGCGCACTTGTGTCGCGCTGTTGGCTTCGGCTGATTTTGGGCGCAGGTAACGGTCGACGTTGAAAGTGTCGGCCTTGAGTACCGCGCGCAACGATTGTTTGGCGAAATCTTCGACGGCAATGCGGCCGCTGAAGGAGCTGTCGTCGACTTTCAGATTGATGTTGTCGAACGCCACGCTGGTCGGTGTGGCTGCCAAGCGGCTGACCAGCTCGACTTTGCGCAGGCTGCCTTCAGCCATGGCCGGTAGTTGCTGGCCGATGCTGTCGATGAATTGCGCCAGGTCGAACTGTGCAATCGAAATGCCGCCACTGACCTGCGGGGTCTTGTCGAGGTCATTGACCTTCAGTTCGCCCAATGCCCGCAGCTGGTTGGCGGAGATCTTGATGCCGGTCCACTCGGCGACATTGGCGGCCTTGTCCAGCAGCAACTGGCCCTGGGCTGCGAAAGTCACGGTCTTGCCTTGCAATGGATCGCCAGCGACTTCACCGGACAGTTTCAGGTCTTCGAATTTGTAGCGCTGCAAGGCGCGCTCGAAACGCAACTCGCCGTTGAGCTCGGTGCGGACCCGCAGCACTGGCTGGTTGGTGCCGAGGAATGCGGTGAGTTTGACCGGGATGTTGGTGGAGTCATGCACCGCGCCGGTGCTCAGTTGAATGCTTTCGGCGCTGAACTGCCTGCCGGTTTTCTCGTCGTTGTACTCGACCCTGGCGTTATTGACGGTCAGGCTGTCGATGTCCAGGCGCATTGGCAGAGCCGGTTTTTCCGCTTGTGCAGTGGTTTGCGGTACAGGCTCGCCGGTGACGGCAGGTGTGGTCGAGGTGGCGGAGCCGGTCGGAGCCGGTGCCTTGCCGACGTCTTCCCAATTGCCGTGGCCGTCCTTGTCGCGGACCAGTCGCAGGTTCAAGCCTTCGACGCGCACGTCGCTCATCTGCACCTCACGGCGCAGCAGCGGCAGCACGCGCACCGACAGGCCGAGCATCTGCAAGTCGGCGAACGGTTCGGTCGGTTTGACCAGGGTCGCCACACTGGCATCGTGCAGCTCCAGCCCCAGCCACGGGAACAGGCTCCAGCCGATATCGCCATTGAGCGTCAGCTCGATGTGGGCCTTGTCGCGGGCTATCTGGCGGATCTCGTCTTTGTAGTCGTTGGGATCGAAGAGGTGGGTCAGGGCAAAGCCCAGCGCCACAATGATCAGCAACAGCCCGAGAAGTACCAGACCCAGGATTTTGCCGAACGCTTTCATGGGCGAGTCCTTGTAATTAGTCAAATTCAAAATTTAGCCGAGGAGTATAGCGCTCCAGACCAGACGGCCGGTCGGCGATCACTGCGCAAGAACATCAAGCGGCAGTTTCAGCTTGGCTGCCAGTGCCTGAGCTTCCAGGTGCCCGGCAGGCGCCAGCAGGCGCAAGGTTGAGCCGGTTTGAGCGGCCATTTTTTGCGCTTCGGCCACCAGTCGCTCGGCGACGCCGCGGCGACGGGTAATTTTTCGTACGCAAATATGGGACAAGTGCCAGACCTCCTGGTGCCGCTGCAAGCGAGCTGCACCGAGCAGTCGATCATTGAAGCGCCCGGCGATCAGCGAGCCGTCTCGCAGGCAGTCTTCGATCAGTTGTGCATCCGTGGCAAACGGCGCAAACAACCAGTCTGGCGCGTCGCGGTAAATTTTCTGCAGGTCTTGTTGGTCCTGGTCAGAGGGTTCGCGCAGCGGCTCAACAATGATCGGCATATGGTTTCCTGTGAAGTTGTACGCGTTCTCTATGCAGGAGGGAGATCAGATAACGTACAAAAGGTGATGTCAGTTTGGTTTTTCCATCGTCTGCTGATGGTAACCTTTGCCCGTTCGTCCGTCCTTCTGCGACTTGATGTCGCATAACCATACTCAGCACTCCAAAAAGCGGTCATGCGTGCGCATTAAGGCCGGGGGGCGGGTGGCAGGGCGAACCATACTAATAATTGGGGGATTCACAATGACCACGAGCATTACGGCGGACGGCCTCGGCGCCGATCAGCCTGCGTTCCTGTCCAAGGAGCGGATTATCGCCAAGCCCGGTTTCAACCGCTGGCTGGTGCCACCTGCCGCGCTGGCCATCCACCTGTGCATCGGCATGGCCTACGGCTTCTCGGTGTTCTGGCTGCCACTGTCCAAGGCCTTGGGTGTCACCGCAGCGGTGGCTTGCGCGCCGGACATGAGCTTTATCGCTCAAGTCTTTTCGTCCCAGTGTGACTGGCCGATTTCGATGCTTGGCTGGATCTATACCCTGTTCTTCATCTTCCTCGGTTGCTCGGCGGCAATCTGGGGCGGCTGGCTGGAACATGCCGGGCCGCGCAAGGCTGGTGTCGTGTCGGCGCTGTGCTGGTGTGGTGGCCTGCTGATTTCCGCTCTGGGGGTATACACGCACCAGATCTGGCTCATGTGGATCGGCTCCGGGGTCATTGGCGGTATCGGCCTGGGCCTGGGTTACATCTCGCCGGTGTCGACCCTGATCAAATGGTTCCCGGACAAGCGCGGCATGGCCACCGGCATGGCGATAATGGGCTTCGGTGGTGGTGCGATGGTCGGCGCTCCGCTGGCCGCAGCGCTCATGGGGCATTTCGCTTCGCCAACCAGCGTTGGCGTGTGGCAGAGCTTCCTGGTGATGGCCGCGATCTACTTCGTGTTCATGATCGGTGGCGCATTGTCCTACCGCGTCCCGCCAACCGGCTGGAAGCCTGAGGGCTGGACCGCACCGGCGAAAAAAGCCTCGAACGCGATGATCACCCACCGCCACGTTCACGTGAACGTGGCGTGGAAAACACCGCAGTTCCGCCTGGTGTGGCTGGTGCTGTGCCTCAACGTATCCGCCGGCATCGGCATTCTCGGCATGGCTTCGCCGCTGCTGCAGGAAGTGTTCGCCGGCAAGTTGCTGGGCAATGATCTGGCCTTTGGCCAGTTGGATGCTGCGCAATTGGCCTCGATTGCTGCAATCGCCGCCGGATTCACCGGCTTGCTGAGCCTGTTCAACATCGGCGGGCGTTTCTTCTGGGCATCGTTCTCGGATTACCTGGGGCGCAAAAACACCTACTTCGTGTTCTTCGCCTTGGGCTTTGCCCTGTACGCGTTGATCCCGAACCTCGGCCACCTGGGCAACATTGCGCTGTTCGTGGCAGCGTTCTGCATCATCCTGTCGATGTATGGCGGTGGTTTTGCGACCGTTCCTGCGTATCTCGCGGATCTGTTCGGTACACAAATGGTCGGCGCTATCCACGGTCGCCTGCTGACGGCGTGGGCAGCAGCGGGCGTATTGGGCCCGGTGTTGGTGAACTATCTGCGTGAATATCAGCTGAGCATCGGCGTTGAGCGTGCGGCGGCGTACGACATCACCTTGTACATCCTGGCCGGCCTGCTGGTGCTGGGTTTCCTGTGCAACCTGCTGATACGTCCGGTGGCCGACAAGTACTTCATGACCGAGGCCGAACTGGCTGCCGAGCAGGCGCTGGGTCACGATAAAGGGGCTGACAGCAGCACGTCGCTGGAATGGAAAGCGGCGGCGGGCACCAAGCCGCTGGCGCTGGCTGCCTGGCTGGTGGTGGGTCTTCCGTTGGCGTGGGGTGTCTGGGTGACCCTGCAGAAGACGGCAGTACTGTTTCACTAAAGGTGCTTGGCCCGAATCTGGAGAGGTTCGGGCCAGTCCCGTATACCACCCGTGTGGGAGCGGGCTTGCTCGCGAAAGCGGTGTGTCAGTCGCCGATAATGTCGACTTAAACATCGCTTTCGCGAGCAAGCCCGCTCCCACATTGTTTTTTTGTACTGCCCAAATGGCTTGTATGGACATGTCTATCGCCTGCGGTGCTGGATTCAGCCCGTCAGGGATATCACGTATCGTGTTTCTGTTTGGCGCCCGCACGCCTATAATGGCTACCTTTTTCGCCCAATGATTTTGCGGAGCTGGTGATGGCCGAACGTAAGGCGTCAGTCGAGCGCGACACTCTGGAAACCCAGATCAAAGCCTCGATCAACCTGGATGGCACCGGAAAGGCCCGGTTTGATATCGGTGTTCCTTTTCTTGAGCACATGCTTGACCAGATCGCCCGTCACGGGCTGATCGACCTGGATATCGTCAGTAAGGGCGACCTGCATATCGACGACCACCACACCGTGGAAGACGTCGGTATTACCCTGGGTCAGGCGTTCACCAAAGCCATCGGCGACAAGAAAGGCATCCGTCGCTACGGCCACGCCTACGTGCCGCTCGATGAAGCGCTGTCGCGCGTGGTGATCGACTTTTCCGGTCGTCCTGGCCTGCAGATGCATGTTCCGTACACCCGCGCCACCGTCGGCGGCTTCGACGTTGACCTGTTCCAGGAGTTCTTCCAGGGCTTCGTCAACCACGCCAACGTCACCCTGCACATCGACAACCTGCGTGGGCACAACACCCACCACCAGATCGAAACCGTGTTCAAGGCTTTCGGCCGCGCCCTGCGCATGGCCGTCGAGCTGGATGACCGCATGGCCGGGCAAATGCCTTCGACCAAGGGCGTTCTGTAATGCAGACGGTCGCGGTTATCGATTACGGCATGGGCAACCTGCACTCGGTGGCCAAGGCCCTCGAGCACGTCGGTGCCGGCAAGGTCCTGATCACCAGCGATGCCAACGTGATTCGCGAAGCTGACCGGGTGGTTTTCCCCGGCGTCGGTGCGATTCGTGACTGCATGGCGGAGATCCGACGCCTGGGCTTTGATTCGCTGGTGCGCGAAGTCAGCCAGGATCGTCCGTTCCTCGGCATCTGCGTCGGCATGCAGGCCCTGCTTGATCACAGCGAAGAAAACGACGGCGTCGACTGCATCGGCCTGTTTCCGGGTCAGGTGAAGTTCTTCGGCAAGGATCTGCACGAAGACGGTGAGCATCTGAAAGTCCCGCACATGGGCTGGAACCAGGTGAAGCAGAAGGTCAGTCACCCGCTGTGGCATGACATTCCTGACCTGGCGCGTTTCTACTTCGTGCACAGCTACTACATCGCTGCCGCCAACGCGCGTCAGGTGGTGGGTGGCGGTCACTACGGTGTCGATTTCGCCGCCGCGCTGGCCGAAAGCTCGCGTTTTGCTGTGCAGTTCCACCCGGAGAAGAGCCATACCCATGGCCTGCAATTACTGCAGAACTTCGCTGCGTGGGACGGTCGTTGGTAAATGGCAGTCAAGAAAACGAAGCCGCCGATCCTGACCCTCACTCCCGAACAGGAGAACGAGGCCAATCACAAGATCAAACGCTTCATGGAGGATCGCTTCGAACTGGACCTGGGTTCGTTCGAAGCGGCCGAAATCCTTGAGCTGTTTACCCGCGAAATTGCCCCGCACTATTACAACAGGGCGATTTTCGATGTGCAGACGCACCTCAAAGAGAGGTTCGAAAGCATCGAAAGCGACCTGTGGGCGCTCGAGAAAAACTGATTTCCGAGCCAAGCTGAACATTCAATTTTGAAGGTTTGCCAGATGCTGATTATTCCCGCTATCGATCTCAAAGACGGTGCCTGTGTTCGTCTGCGCCAGGGCCGCATGGAAGATTCCACAGTGTTCTCCGATGACCCGGTGAGCATGGCTGCCAAGTGGGTGGAGGGCGGTTGCCGCCGTCTGCATCTGGTCGATCTGAACGGTGCCTTCGAAGGCCAGCCGGTCAACGGCGAAGTGGTCACCGCCATCGCCAAGCGCTACCCGAACCTGCCGATCCAGATCGGTGGCGGTATCCGCTCCCTGGAAACCATCGAGCACTACGTGAAAGCGGGTGTGAGCTACGTGATCATCGGCACCAAGGCCGTGAAAGACCCGGCCTTCGTTGCACAAGCCTGCCGCGCTTTCCCGGGCAAAATCATCGTGGGTCTGGATGCCAAAGACGGTTTTGTCGCCACTGACGGCTGGGCTGAAATCAGCACCATCCAGGTGATCGACCTGGCCAGGCAGTTTGAAGCCGATGGCGTGTCTTCGATCGTTTATACCGACATCGCCAAAGACGGCATGATGCAAGGCTGCAACGTGCCGTTCACCGCTGCGCTGGCCGCAGCCACCAAGATTCCGGTAATCGCCTCCGGCGGCATCCATAACCTGGGTGACATCAAGACGCTGCTCGACGCCAAGGCACCGGGCATCATCGGCGCCATTACTGGCCGCGCGATCTACGAAGGCACCCTCGACGTCGCCGAAGCGCAAGCTTTCTGCGATTCGTACAAAGGCTGAGGACTGACCATGGCGCTGGCCAAACGCATCATCCCTTGCCTGGACGTGGACAACGGCCGGGTCGTCAAGGGTGTGAAGTTCGAGAACATCCGCGACGCCGGTGACCCGGTGGAAATCGCTCGTCGCTACGACGAGCAGGGTGCCGACGAGATCACCTTTCTCGACATCACTGCCAGTGTCGACGGCCGTGATACCACGTTGCACACCGTCGAGCGCATGGCCAGCCAGGTGTTCATCCCGCTGACCGTAGGCGGTGGCGTGCGCACGGTGCAGGACATTCGCAACCTGCTCAACGCGGGCGCAGACAAGGTCTCGATCAACACCGCGGCGGTGTTCAACCCGGAATTCGTCGGTGAAGCGGCGCAGCATTTCGGTTCGCAATGCATCGTGGTTGCCATCGATGCGAAAAAGGTCTCGGGGCCTGGTGAAACGCCACGCTGGGAAATCTTCACCCACGGCGGGCGCAAGCCGACCGGCCTGGATGCTGTCGAGTGGGCGAAGAAGATGGAAGGCCTGGGTGCCGGCGAAATCCTGCTGACCAGCATGGACCAGGACGGCATGAAAAACGGTTTTGACCTGGGTGTTACCCGCGCCATCAGCGATGCGCTGGGCATTCCGGTGATTGCCTCAGGCGGTGTCGGCAACTTGCAACACCTGGCCGACGGCATTCTTGAAGGTCACGCCAGCGCTGTACTGGCGGCGAGTATTTTCCACTTTGGCGAATACACCGTGCAGGAAGCCAAGGCCTACATGGCCCATCGTGGAATTGTGATGCGCTAGGTTCGTATCAAAACTGCCTGTGCGACGATCATGCCTGATTGTCGCCTGGCGAGTTTTCGTACAATGCTTGAACAAACCAATGCAGGCCAGTGGACATCATTGCAGGCTCAAGGCACTCTTGGGTACGCCATGGATTCAGGTAGCCAGACATGCTTAAACGCTTTCTTCTCGTCCTTGCCAGCGCCTCCCTGTTGTTGATCAACGGGGTACAAGCCAAAGACAGTCCCGATACCGACCTGGTATTGCTGACGGAAAACTTCCCTCCGTACAACATGGCGAAGAACGGCAAGAATTTCGCCCAGGATGAGAATATCAATGGCATCGCCGTGGATATCGTCCGCGAGATGTTCAAGCGCGCCAACATCACCTACAGCCTCACGCTGCGCTTCCCCTGGGAGCGAATCTACAAACTTACCCTGGAAAAACCCGGTTACGGCGTGTTCGTCATGGCGCGGGTGCCGGACCGCGAACAACTCTTCAAGTGGGTTGGCCCTATAGGTCCGGACGACTGGATCATGCTGGCCAAGGCCGACAGCAAGATCACTC
This sequence comes from Pseudomonas sp. PDM31, assembly GCF_019218965.1. Classification (NCBI taxonomy): domain Bacteria; kingdom Pseudomonadati; phylum Pseudomonadota; class Gammaproteobacteria; order Pseudomonadales; family Pseudomonadaceae; genus Pseudomonas; species Pseudomonas sp. PDM31. The sequence goes on from NZ_JAHUWS010000004.1 coordinate 228,111, forward strand.
TGGATTCGCTGGAGCAAGCACGCCAATACAAGATCGGCGCCTACAAGGGCGACGTGATTGCCGAGACCCTGGCCAAACAGGGTCTCAATCCGATCGTCGTGCTGCGCGATCAGGACAACGCCAAAAAGCTCGTCAACGGCCAGATCGACCTGTGGGCCACCGGTGATCCGGCCGGGCGCTATCTCGCTCGCCAGGAAGGAGTGAGCGGGCTCAAAACCGTTCTGCGCTTCAACAGCGCCGAGTTGTACCTGGCGCTGAACAAGGACGTGCCAGACGAAACCGTGGCCAAGCTCCAGGCGGCGCTGGATCAACTGCGCAAGGAAGGCCGCGTGGACGAGATCATGGCGCGTTATCTGTAGCAGTTGGCAATCCTGTCACAGGCGCAGGAGCGCACACTTCATTGTCTTCGCGCGGATATTCGGCAAAGTCCAGGCCGTCGCTATCCGCGTAGGTGAAGCTTACCGCCGCTTGTGTGCCATCTTCACGCAAGAGATCGTAACGACTGTGTAGTTGATAAACCGCCAGCATTCTATTTTTCGGAATGATGGCGGCGATATCTATGGCTTGCGATTTTACCCAGCCGCTGAAGGATTTCTCGGTGTGAGTGAAGCTTTTGGTCAATCTGGCCGAGTACGTTACTGGATGACCAGCCTCCGAGACCCGGGTCGGCCATGCAGATTTCACCTCGATTGAAGTTATTCGGGTGAAGACCTGCAACAACTTGTCGATCAAGGTTCGAGGCGCTGACCATCGCAATAGTTTGCTCTTTTCGTCGGTGTTATGGCCTTCACCGATGAGCACGTACTGGTCTGTTCTGGCCAGGTGGTAGTACGGTGATTTACTGAACCTTTCGATCGGTAGCATGAAGTTGTCTTCGACTGCGAACCAGGGAAGTCTGGCCGTTTGAGTGGCCGCCGGTGTTTCGAGAGGTTGAGGTGCGCTGAATCCGGTGAGTACCGGAAGCTGCGGCGCGGGATTGATCTGCAGGGGGATCTGCATTCGCAATGAGTATGCCGCTGCATGAGTGAACGGCTTGTCATAGCTGTTGGCGCCGATAAAGGTGCCTGGTGCGAAATAGATCTCGCCTTCTTCCGCGTTCGGTGGGGTGATACTCCAAGCGCTGAAGTCCACTTTTGCACCGCTGCCCTTGTCGTTCCAGATCAGGTCGCCGACGTTCGAAGCGATCACCAGATCCGTCCGCACGCAACGTACGGCGTTCAGCGAAGGTTTATCGTGACCATTGGAGCAAACCAGTCCCAGTGCCACATACCCATCAGGCGGGATCGGGCGCCATATCGCTCCGCTTGATCCGGAGTCAGAGCTTTTCCAGATTTGCTCGTAGTCGTCAGGTCGGCTGAGCGCTTTCTGTTGATGTGGCTCGTTGCTCTGCGGATCGCCCTCGCAGACCACCGCCATCACTCGTTGTCCGCTGATGTTGCTGTCTGCGGACGCCGCGAGGTCGCCCAGCGGGAAGTACCCTGGCAACAAATCAGGTGCCGGACTCGGCCGCCAAAAGCTTGCCAGTTCCGCACCTGAGCCCTTGGTGCTCCAGACCCGTTGAAATTCCGTCGTGAAGTTGATCAGCAGGTTGTCGAATTTTATCGACTCCATGGGTTTTGCGACCGGGATCGCCGTGTTATCGGTGGGCATAATCAAATCCTTGATTGTTAAAAGCAGTCAAAATGGCTGCAACCTGTTGCAGGTCTTACTCTGCGGAGTGTGGCTAGGCCTTGTGCGGTAATTATTTATCGACAGTGATAATTTCAGGCGCCCGTACCACGTCTGTGCGCACCTCGGAGGTATTCAGATCCTCATCCTGGATATAGCTGCAAAGCGTAATTGGAAGTGCGTCCATTGGCACAACAAGTCCAATTTGCTGTCGTGTAAATTCCCCGGGGTTCAGATCCGCACACTTGCGTTCGCCAATGTCGTCATCAAAGTAGTGAACCCAAAATGGATAAGGACTTTTTTCATGCCAATCGACATAAAGTTCGGGGAAATCAGGAGAGGGGGTTAGTGTCAGTGCGGGCTGCGGCAATGGCTTGAAATTCGTTTCTACGAGGCGTGCGGGGATTATTTGAATACTGTTGAACAGGCGGGCATCGGGCCTGTGCCCTGCTGATTGAACGCCCAGCAGGCACAGGAAATACATGCCACTTTCGCTGCCTATCGATGTGTCGATGACGGCGTCGACAGTGCTTATGGTGCCGCTGTAATAGTGAGGCGAGTAGCAGGATTTCGCATCCTGTACTGTTTTAAGTCGATAGAAAGGAGCATCCATCGAGAACCTGATATTCCACTTGGGTACCAGATTGTCCGGATGGCTGGGGGTTCTGAATTTTTCGGGAAGATAGGCGTTTTTTATTCTGAAGTCGGTTGTGGAAGATAATTGGCAGTCACTTGATTTCAGATCGAAACGTCCATCGACGAAGCAGGCTGACAGAGAGTCAACGGGAACACTGTACTGTGTTTCTTCAGCGAGGAATGGTTTTGCGTCTCGCACTTCGCAGGGGTTATTGCGTGAGCACATTTTTTCCAGCGTGGCGCCGTGAGTGGATGTAAACAGCACACCTGCTATCTCCCCGGTTTCAGTATCAATTACAGGGCTGCCGGAAGAACCGCCCCGAATGTCTATGCAATTGTTTTTTCGGGTTTCCGGATACACTTCATCGGCTTCCACCAAGGTGGCATCTGTCGTCTGCTGGGTGCAGCGCGCAAGTCTGAGGCCGACTCCATCGAGGCCAGATGGCGCACCGACGATAAGGATGTTGCCTGCTAAGGATGAGGCATCATCGGAAATTTTCAGGGGGGTTATTCCCTCTTTCAGCAATGAATCCAGTGGTACGGCGAGTTCCAGGATAGCGAGGTCCCTGATGGAGTGTCGGGACCAGGTGACTTTGTTTATTTTGTAGTTTTTCTGGTTTTTGTAAGTGTCGCTGAAGTAGTTGAATTTCACGCTGAGTTGGGAAAGGTCATCCCATGGGTTGGAGCAGTGTTCGGCGGTCAATAAGTAAGCAGGGCCAGCGGCGTTGCCGCTTTTATCGCGAGTGTCGAGCAGGCTGGCCGTACAATAGGGGGAGTCGCTGTAATGAAGCACGCCAACTCCATTGAGGCGGGAGTAATGGTTGTCGGAATTTTTTAATAGGATGCTACTTGGTGTTGAAAAAGCATCATTCGCATAAGTGATTGCGGGAGTTGTTAGCGCGAAAAAAACACATATGCCTAGTGCTTCCATTTTGTAAGTCATGGCCGATCCTTGGTCTTTATTGGCGTGGCGCGAGCGAATCAATGCATTTCATGTTCATTCCATGATTATGAAATGCAGAGCGAGTCCTATCCTGGCATGTGCCCGAGCACTTGGAGATATATATAGTTATTGGTGGCGGGTCGAATCACGGAGTGTGATAAGTGCCGTTGATGCCGTGGGCCGCTGTTGCACGGTTGCCGCGCACGCTGATCATCATTTTGATGTCGATCCAGTCAATTCCCTGAGCCTTGAGCTTGGGTAACTCCCGTTCAAGCACTGCCAGGGTCTGCGGATACGGATGTCCGATCATCACCACCGACCCCTGCTTTTGCGCCAGGCTGATCGCGGTTTGCAGTTGCTTGAATATCGCTTCTTCTGTGCGCTCGTCATCCAGAAACACATCCCGCGAAACGCTCGCCAGGCTGACTTTCTGCGCCTCGGCGGCTGCCACGGTTTGCGCGCTGGTGCGACTGTCGACGAAGAATTTGTGCCGACGCTGCAAGTCCGCCATCAACCAGGCCATGGCGGCTGGTTGCGCAGTCATGCGGCTGCCCATGTGGTTGTTGATGCCAGCGGTGTAGGGCACAACCTTGAACGCGGCGTTCAGGCGTTTCTCAAGCTCTTCGACGGGCAGGTCGGGGTGCCAGGCAAAAGGTCCGGTGGCCGGGTCCATGGGCATGTGCAGGATGACGATCTTGCCGGCGCGATGGGCTTCGCGGGCAAATTCGCTGGCGTGGGGGGTATCGGGCATGATCGCCGCGGTCACCGGGCCAGGCAAGGCCAGCACGCGGCGATCCCTGGGCAGGTTCTGTCCCAGGTCGTCGATGATCAGGCTCAGGTAGGCCTTGTGCGGTGGGGACGCTGCCTGGGCAGGTGCCGCAGCACCTGCGAGGCAGCACAGCAGGCCGATCAATAACCGCAGGCGCATCTCAGCGGCCGGAGGTGATGCTCAGCCCTTTGAGCAGGCTCAGCGCCTGGGCCAATTGATAGTCGTCGTCCTGAGGCATCGGTTTGGCTTTGCCGCCGGAGCCGGTCGGTTTGTCGGCGCCGCCGTTGCCATTGCCCAAGTGGCCCTGCAAGTCGGCTTCCTTGAAGTAATCGCCGTCCTGCTCGTCGGTGATCTTGGCCTTGCGCACTTCGATGTCAGGAACGATGCCCTGAGCCTGAATCGAGCGGCCGTTCGGTGTGAAGTACAAGGCCGTGGTGATCTTCAGCGCACGATCGTTGTTCAGCGGCAGCACGGTTTGCACCGAACCCTTGCCGAAGCTGGTGGTGCCCATGACCACGGCGCGCTTCTGATCCTGCAAGGCACCGGCAACAATTTCCGATGCCGAGGCGCTGCCGCCGTTGATCAGCACGACCATTGGTACGGCTTCGCTTTCGTCCTTGCCAGTGGCGTTGAAGCGCAGCTCGGAGTTGGCAATGCGGCCCTTGGTGTAAACGATCAGGCCCTTGGTGATGAAGTGGTCGACCACTTCCACCGCAGACTGCAGCACTCCGCCGGGGTTGTTGCGCAGGTCGAGGACGATGCCCTTGAGCTTCTTGCCGTTGTCCTTGCGCAGCTTGGCCAGGGCCTTGGAGACCTCTTCGCCGGTCTTGACCTGGAATTGGGTGATGCGAATGTAGCCGTAGCCGGACTCCAGCAGCTGGCTCTTCACACTCTTCACTTGAATGACGGCGCGGGCCAGGGTGACGTCGAACGGCGGGCCGCCGTCGCGGACCAGGGTCAGGGTGATTTTTTCACCGATCTTGCCGCGCATCTTGTCCACGGCTTCGGTCATGCTCTGGCCGCGGGTTGGCTGGCCATTGATCTTGACGATGAAGTCGCCGGCCTGGATGCCTGCTTTCGAAGCCGGGGTGTCATCGATCGGCGAAACCACCTTGATGAAGCCGTCTTCAGCGCCGACTTCGATGCCCAGGCCGCCGAACTCCCCGCTGGTGCTTTCCTGCAGCTCGGCGAAGTCTTCAGGGCCGAGGTAGGCCGAGTGCGGGTCGAGGTTGCTGAGCATGCCCTTGATGGCATTTTCCAGCAGGGTCTTGTCATCCACCGGTTCGACATAGGCGGCTTTGATCCGGTCCATTACCTCGGCAAAGGTGCGCAATTCATCCAGCGGCAAAGGCGCCTTGGTGGTCGCAGCAGTGCCCGCAGGCGCGACGGCCGGTTGAGCGGCGAACGCCAGAGGCGCGCCGATCACCAGGGCGATCGTCAGGGCCAGCGAGGTAAGGCGGGACAAATGCAGCATGTCGAACGAACTCCTAATGTAGGTGACTCAACGCCTATCCTTGCGTGCGGCACCATTGCGCCGGATCACTCGGGTGACCCTGCTGACGAATTGCAAAATACAGCGCTGGTGTGTCCTGCCCGCCACTGTTACCGACAGTGGAGATGGACTCACCGGCTTTTACCACGTCACCCGCAGACTTGAGCAGTGTCTGGTTGTGGCCGTATAGACTCAGGAAGCCATTGCCGTGGTCGAGAATCACCAGCAAGCCGGCGCCCCGCAGCCAGTCGGCGAACACCACGCGACCGCCATGCACGGCATGTACTGCACTGCCAGCTGAAGCGCTGATCATCACCCCGTCCCATTTGGTCCGGGCATCGTCGCCCCGGCTTTCACCGAAGCGTGCCAACAGTCGACCGTCGACAGGCCATGGAAGTTTGCCGCGAGTTGACGAAAAGGCGCCCCCGAAGGTCTCGCCCGAGCTGGACACCAGCGCGCCTGGTGTTGATCTGACCGGTTTGCGTGGGGCGTCATCGCCGGCATCTGCCTGCGCCTGGGCCTCACGTAAACGCTTTTTTTCGGCTTCCTGCTGGGCGATCAGCGCTTTTTGCCGCGCTTCTTCTGCCTCACGTGCCTGTCGCGCCAGGGTTTCTTCAATGGTTTTAAGGACTTTAGACAGGTCAGCCTGATCCTGCTCGCGGGCCGCCAGCTTCTGGTCACGAGCCTTTACGTCGTCATTGAGTCTGGCCAGGACTTTCTGGCGTTCCTGGCGAACTTTGTCCAGTTCGCCGCGCTGGGTGTCGAGGCTGCTTTGCTGTACCAGCAGTTGTGCCTGCTGCATGGCGATGTCTTTTTCGACATTGCTCAGTTGGCGCAGGGTTTCATTGAAGTTCTTCAGCTGCTCCAGGCGGGCCTGACTCAGGTAGTCGTAATAGGTAAGGGTACGGGCGAATTTTTCCGGATTCTGTTGGTTGAGCAGCAGCTTGAGATATTCCTGGCGCCCGTTCTGGTAGGCCGCACGGGCCTGAATGGCGATCAGTCGTTGCTGTTCAGTGCGCGCGCTCTGGAGTTTTTTTTTCTCGGCATCGAGTCGCTGCAACTCGTCTTCGCTTTTCTTCAGCTCTTTTTGCAGGGCTTCGACCTGCTTCTCGAGCTTGCCCATTTCGGTCTCGGTGCCCTTGAGCTCTTTTTGCACACCGGATTTTTCTTCCTGCAGTTTGCCCAGCATTTTTTTCAGCTCGGCAATATCCTGACGCGTAGCGTCCAACTGTTGTTGGGTTTGCGCGCGCTCGTCAGCAAAGGCCGGTTGGAGCAGGCATGTCAGAGCAAGGGCTATCAGGACACGAAGCATAGAGGCGGGCGGCACCAAGGAAAGGGACAGCCTAGTATGCCCGCCATGGGCAGCAAAAAAAATGCCCATTTCCGACTGTGTGATAACTGGACAAAAAAACACCACAAACCAATGTGGGAGCCTGTGGCGAGGGGGCTTGCCCCCGTTGGGCAGCGAAGCGGCCCCAAAACAGTGTTTTGGGACTACTGCGTAGTCCAACGGGGGCAAGCCCCCTCGCCACATAGTCTCGCTCCCACTGGGTATTGCGGGGTTTACACCAGGATGGAAGTCCCGGTCATTTCCGCAGGCTGTTCCAGGCCCAGCAGTTTCAACATGGTCGGCGCCACGTCCGCCAGCACGCCGCCTTCGCGAACCTTCAGGTCACGCTTGCCGACATAGATGAACGGAACCGGTTCGGTGGTGTGCGCGGTATGCGCCTGGCCGGTGGAGGCATCGGACATTTGCTCGACGTTGCCGTGGTCGGCGGTAATCAGCGCTTCACCGCCGACTTTCTCCAGGGCCTCGACGATGCGGCCGACACACTGGTCCAGGCATTCGACGGCTTTAACCGCTGCTTCGAACACGCCACTGTGGCCGACCATGTCGCCGTTGGCGTAGTTGACCACGATCACGTCGTAACGCTGGTTTTCAATGGCGTCGACGATGCGGTCGGTGACTTCCGGCGCGCTCATTTCCGGCTGCAAGTCGTAGGTAGCGACTTTCGGCGACGGAATCAGGATGCGTTCTTCGCCCGGGAACGGTTCTTCGCGACCGCCGGAGAAGAAGAAGGTCACGTGGGCGTATTTTTCGGTTTCGGCGATGCGCAGCTGGGTCTTGCCGTTTTTCGCCAGGTAATCGCCCAGCACATTCTCCAGGCTGCCGGCAGCAAAGGCCGATGGCGCAGGAATGCTTGCGGCGTACTGGGTCAGCATGACGTAGCCGGCCAGTTTTGGCTGGCGGGCACGCTCGAAGTCCTTGAAGTCGTCTTCGACGAACACGCGGGTCAGCTCGCGAGCGCGGTCGGCACGGAAGTTCATGAAGACCACGGCGTCGCCGTCCTCCACTTTTACCGGCTCACCGATGGAGGTGGCTTTGACGAATTCATCGCTTTCGCCGCGCGCGTAGGCCGCTTCCAGACCTTCCTGTGCGGTGGCCGCGTTGAACTCGCCGTGGCCGTCGACAATCAGGTTGTAGGCTTGGGATACGCGGTCCCAGCGGTTGTCGCGGTCCATGGCGAAGTAGCGGCCGATGATGCTGGCGATCCGGCCTTTGCCCAGGGCCTGGAAAGTTGCGTCGAGCAGTTCGATCGATGATTGCGCGCTTTTCGGCGGGGTATCACGGCCGTCGAGGAACGCGTGCAGGTAAATCTTTTCGGCGCCGCGCTTGAAGGCCAGTTCGGCCATGGCGATCAGGTGGTCCTGGTGGCTGTGCACGCCGCCATCGGACAGCAGGCCCATGAAATGCACGGCTTTGCCGGCGGCGACGGCTTTGTCCACAGCGGCGCAGATGGTCGGGTTCTCGAAGAACTCACCGTCGCGGATCGATTTGGTCACGCGAGTGAAGTCCTGGTACACCACGCGGCCGGCGCCGAGATTCATGTGGCCGACTTCAGAGTTGCCCATCTGGCCATCCGGCAAGCCGACATCCATGCCGCTGCCCGAGATCAAGCCGTTAGGCACGGTGGCCCACAGGCGGTCCAGTACGGGCTTCTTCGCGGCGAAGATGGCATTGGATTCAGGGCTGTCACTGTGACCGAAGCCGTCGAGAATCATCAGGACCAAAGGTTTAGGCGTGGTAGTCATGGAATCCACTCGTGGCTGAGATAAAAAGGAGCAATGGAAAAGGGAGTGGCAGTTTAAAGCGAAGTTCCGGCCACGTCACCGCCGGACGGGGTTTGGCCCACCATAGTGGCTGTGTATACTGGCCGACATTTTAACGCCCTGGAACCTCCTTCGATGGTTGCTAACCTGATTCAATTTGCCACTAACCACTACATTCTCGTCGGTATCTTCGTCGTACTGCTGGCGTTGCTGATTGCCTATCAAATGCAGGGCGGCGGCCGTAGCCTGAGCACCGGTGAACTGACCGGGCTGGTCAACAAGGACGCAGGCGTGGTGATCGACATCCGTCCGGTCAAGGATTTCGCCGCCGGTCACATCGTCGGTGCGCTGAACATTCCCCACGACAAACTGGCTGCTCGCGTCGGCGAACTGGAAAAACACAAGGCCAAGACCATCATTCTGGTCGATGCCATGGGCCAGACCGCCGGCACCCATGCCCGCGAACTGATGAAATCCGGCTTCACCGCCGCCAAGCTGTCCGGCGGTATTTCCAGCTGGAAAGGCGATAACTTGCCGTTGGTGAAGTGATATGAGCAACGTCGTCGTCTATTCCAGCGATTACTGCCCCTACTGCTCGCGAGCCAAATACCTGCTCGAGAACAAAGGCGTAGCCTTCGAAGAGATCAAGGTCGATGGCAAGCCGCAGGTGCGCGCTGCAATGGCCCAGAAGGCCGGGCGTACGTCCGTGCCGCAAATCTGGATCGGCAGCACACATGTCGGCGGTTGTGATGATTTGTTTGCCCTGGAGCGCGCCGGCAAGCTCGATGCGTTGCTCAGGGCCTGACTGCACTACTCAAAACAAGCAAACCTATAAGAACCCTGGATCAAGAAGGATCTGCGATGACTGACCAACAGAACACTGCTGCGACCGAAGAAGAAACTGCACCGCAATTCTCCTTGCAGCGCATTTATGTGCGTGACCTGTCCTTCGAAGCTCCGAAAAGCCCGGCGATTTTCCGTCAGCAATGGGAGCCGAGCGTCGCTCTGGACCTGAACACCCGTCAAAAGGCCCTGGAATCCGATTTCCACGAAGTCGTGCTGACCCTGTCGGTGACCGTGAAGAACGGTGATGAAGTGGCGTTCATCGCTGAAGTGCAACAGGCCGGGATCTTCCTGATCAAGAACCTGGACGACGCTTCGATGAGCCACACCCTGGGTGCGTTCTGCCCGAACATCCTGTTCCCGTACGCTCGCGAAACCCTGGACAGCCTGGTGACCCGTGGTTCGTTCCCGGCTCTGATGCTGGCGCCGGTGAACTTCGACGCGCTGTACGCGCAAGAACTGCAACGCATGCAGGCTGCGGGCGAGACGCCGACAGTCCAGTAAGCTGTCCTGATCGTCGAAGCAAGTCCAATGTGGGAGCGGGCTTGCTCGCGAAAGCGGTGTATCAGTCAACATTCATGTTGAATCTGATGACCCCTTCGCGAGCAAGCCCGCTCCCACATTTGCTATGCGGTGCTATTTGAAGCCGTTCTGGCGCCAGGCTTCGTAAACGGCGACCGCCACGGTGTTCGACAGATTCAGGCTGCGGCAACCTTCACGCATCGGCAGGCGCAGGCGTTGGTCGGCGGGAAGTGCGTCGAGTACCTCGGCGGGAAGGCCGCGGCTTTCCGGGCCGAACAGGAACGCGTCGCCGGGCACGAAACTGGCATCGTGAAACGCTCGCGAGCCCTTGGTGGTGAAGGCGAACAACCGTGGATGACCGAGGTTTTCCAGGCAGCTGGCGAGGTCAGCATGGCGTTGCAAGGTGGCGTATTCGTGATAGTCGAGGCCGGCACGGCGCAGGCGCTTGTCGTCCATCTCGAAGCCCAGCGGTTCGATCAAATGCAGGTGGCAGCCACTGTTGGCGCACAGCCTGATAACGTTGCCGGTATTCGGCGGAATTTCTGGTTGGAAAAGGATGACGTGAAACATGCACGGCTCCGAAGGTAAAGATGAGCGGCATTCTACGCCGCAAGCCGGCCTGCGTTCGAAACTATTCCTGCGGGTGATGGCGTCGCTGGCAATTGTCGGCGTAATGGTGGGGATGATGATCGGGCGCCTGACCACCCCCGATCCCAGCGAACTGCAGCAGATTGAAGTCACGAACGATGGATTGGTGGTGTGGTTCAACCAACAGCCCAAGACTCACGGCGAGATTGTCGACGGCAGCGTTGCTCTGCTGTTCGATGCCAAGGGCCTGGCCAAGAGCGGCCAGCTCAGGCTTGGCGACAAGGACGTGAACTGGCGGGTGCGGTTGAGTGATGGCGGGTTGTTGTTGACGCTGGTGGCGGCTCGGCCTCTGCAGGGCGAATGGGCCGGTAGCGAGGTCGATGACCGCTGGCGGCTGCAGATCCATCTCCGGGAGCAATAAAAGAGGGAATCCCCGGCCTGCCTGTACCAAGGTTCCCGAAACGGGCGGGTTGGCGCATGGCACCAACCCCGGTGTAAAGAAGGAACCCCTGACCTGCCTGTATCAAGGGCCCCAAAACGGTTGGCTCGTCGCGGTTGCGGTGTGAGCCTGGTGTAAAGAGGGGAATCCCCGGCCTGCCTGTACCAAGGTCCCCGAAACCGGGTAGGTGAACTGAATCACTTGAAAGGGATGTTGCAGGGGGCGTGCCAGTTTTTAACAAGTTGAAACGCAAAGTTGTGCTGAAATGCCGAAAGCCCCGTATTACGGGGCTTTCGTGTTTTTTCGGTAGGGCTTCGATAGCGAACCTAGGGGGAGCGTTGAAGATGTTTTTGTGCGCGATTGCGGTTCACGGTGCTTTGAGTCGGTGCACGCAGTTCTAAATGTGGGAGCGGGCTTGCTCGCGAAGAGGCCATCACATTCAACATCGATGTTGAATGACGCCCCGCTTTCGCGAGCAAGCCCGCTCCCACATTGTTCGGTGTGAACTAAAAAGAGGTTCGCTGCCAGCGATGTTGCAGGGCTAGCCCAATTTAGCCCTCATCCCCCTCATCATCATCCCCGCCATCTACCTTCATCCCCAATTCCTTGATCTTGCGAGTCAGGGTATTGCGGCCCCAGCCCAGCAAGACAGCGGCATCGCGGCGGCGACCGGCGGTGTGTTTGAGGGCGGTCTCGATCATGATCCGCTCGAAGGCTGGCACAGCGCTGTCTAGCAGGCTCGACTGACCGCGAGCCAGCGCCTGGTCGGCCCACTGGCGCAGGGCCTGTTCCCAGTTGGTCACTGGCGCGGAATCCTGAGGCAGGCTCAGCAGCTCCGGCGGCAAGTCGCCGATGTGCACTTCGCGACCCGAAGCCATCACCGTTATCCAGCGGCAGGTGTTCTCCAGCTGACGCACGTTACCCGGCCACGGCAGGTTTTTCAGGTATTCCTCGGTTTCGCTCTTGAGCAGCTTCGGCTCGACGGCCAGTTCCTGGGCGGCACGACTGAGGAAGTGCTTGGCCAGGGTCGGGATGTCTTCGCGACGGTCCGACAGGCGAGGAATGTGGATGCGAATCACGTTCAGTCGATGGAACAAATCCTCACGGAATTTCCCGGCGTGCACCAGGGTTTCCAGGTTCTGGTGCGTCGCGGCAATGATTCGCACGTCGACCTTCACTGGCACATGACCGCCCACGCGGTAGAACTCGCCGTCTGCCAGGACACGCAGCAGGCGGGTCTGGGTATCGGCCGGCATGTCGCCGATTTCGTCGAGGAACAGGGTGCCGCCATCTGCCTGTTCGAAACGTCCTCGACGCAGGTTGGCTGCGCCGGTGAAGGCGCCTTTCTCGTGGCCGAACAGCTCCGACTCCATCAGGTCCTTGGGGATTGCCGCCATGTTCAGCGCAATGAACGGCGAAGCCGCACGGGGGCTGTGGCGGTGCAGGGCGTGTGCCACCAGTTCTTTACCGGTACCCGATTCACCATTGATCAGCACGGTGATATTGGAATGGCTCAAACGCCCGATGGCGCGAAACACTTCCTGCATCGCCGGCGCTTCGCCGATGATTTCCGGGGTGCGAGTCAGCGTCGGAACGACTTCCAGGCCTTGCTGTTCCTGGGCGTGCTGGTTGGCGCGCTTGACCAGGGATACGGCTTCGTCGACATCGAATGGCTTGGGCAGGTACTCGAATGCGCCGCCCTGATAGGACGCGACAGCGCTGTCCAGATCGGAGTGAGCGGTCATGATGATGACCGGTAACCGTGGGTGTTGTTCGCGAATCCGCGCCAGCAGGTCCAGGCCGCTGGCACCGGGCATGCGGATGTCGGAAATGATCACGTCCGGCTGCTGGCGCGCCAGGCGGCTCATCACGCCATCGGCGCTGTCGAAGCTTTGCGTAGTCATGCCTTCCTGCTGCAAGGCTTTTTCCAGGACCCAACGGATAGAACGGTCGTCATCGACGATCCACACGGTTTCACTACGGCTCATGTCGATGTGGCTCCTTGTTCCAGTGGCAGAAAGATCGAGAAGGTGGTGTGGCCGGGGTGGCTGTCACATTCGATCAGGCCCTGGTGCTGGCTGATGATGTTCTGGGTAATGGCCAGGCCCAGACCGGTACCATCCGGACGGCCGCTGACCATTGGGAAGAAAATGGTTTCCTGAAGCTCGGCAGGAATGCCCGGACCGTTGTCGATGATTTCGATCTTGGTCACCAGGCGATGGCGCACGTGGCCGATGGTGAACTGGCGCATGGTGCGCGAGCGCAGGTTGATGCGACCCAGGCGCAGTTCGTTCTGGCTGCTGATGGCTTGCATCGCGTTGCGCACGATGTTCAGTACCGCTTGAATCATCTGTTCGCGGTCGATCAATACGTCCGGGATGCTTGGGTCATAGTCGCGCACCAAGGTGATGCAACCCTGGCTTTCGGCCTCCACCAACTGGCAGACACGCTCCAGCACTTCGTGGATGTTGCACATTGCCAGCGAAGGCAGCTTGTTCGAGCCGAGCATGCGATCGACCAGATTACGCAGACGATCGGCCTCTTCAATAATGACGTTGGTGTAATCGCGCAGGCTTTCTTCCGGCAGCTCGCGGGCCAGCAACTGCGCCGCGCCGCGAATACCGCCCAATGGATTCTTGATTTCATGGGCAAGGCCGCGCACCAGCATCTTGCTGGTTTCCTGCTTCGACAGTTGCGCCTCCTCCTTGGTGATCCGCAGCAAGCGGTCGCGAGGATGCACTTCGAGCAGCAGCAGGGTTTCGCCATTGTTGAGGATGGGCGTTACGGCGTAATCGACGGTCAGGGTCTGGCCGGTGAGGGCGGTGAGCATGGCTTCACGCTTGGTGAATGGATGCGCGTGTTCTACCGCCTGGCGCAAAGAATTCAGCGCTTCGGGGGACTCGGTGAATAACTCGCTGATGAATTGCCCATGGCTGCGCTGACCACTGATGGCCAGCAGCATCTCCGCCGCCGGGTTCATGTACTCGAGGCGCAATTCGGCATCGAGCAGGATGGTGGCGGTGGTGAGGTTGTCGAGTAGTAAACGGTGTAGTGCGTCGCTTATGGTCATCAGGACCTCTTTTGGAGCGGAGCGGGCGCAAGAAACAAGCGTTGGTAAGCGCAAAATGCAAAAACCAAACCAAGGCTCCGAAAAGAAGCGCTTTAGCGCTAAAACGGGCGTTTAGCGCTCGATTGCATAGCGCTCGGTTCGCCGTTACGGGTATTTTCGAACCAAAATGGGTTGGAATGTGCGTGCGCCGCAAGATCTCGCACCAATATAGTGCGCAAAGCTGAATGAAGTAAGAAGAGTCGCACAAAGGTATTTTTCGTTGCGGGTTTACGGTTTGCTTGCCCGCTGCACGGTGAAGGTCACCGTATGGCTTTGCTGCACGATGCTTTGGCCTTCAATCACCTGTACCGCGAGGCGGTGCTTACCACGAGCGACGTTGAGCAATTTCAGGGTCGGGACGTTGCTCGGCTGACCGTAAGGCTGATCATCCAGCAAGAGACGCAGTAGATGATGATCTTGCAGGTGCGGCTTGATCAGGACTTCGACAGTGACGTTGCCGTTGTTGGCGCGCAGTGCTTCGCCAGTGGGCAGGCCCGTAAGTTCCAGTACCTCGTAGAGGGTGCTGGGGGGCTGTTCGCTGGAAGGGGCGATGGGTGGAGCGGGTTTGCCAGGTGGCTGGCTTTCGATGCTGTTGAGAGGCTGTAACTCGACAGCCCGGGCGTTTGCGCCTGTGGGCGGTTGATTGCTGTAGGTGGTGGTGCCATTGGCGTCCGTGTACTTATAGATCTGCGCGGTGGCGGGCAGGGATATCAGCAGCAGGATGAATGGAAAAACACGGGCCATGAGCTCGACCGGAAACGAAAGCGTTGGGTTGCAGCATAGGTCAGGTGCGGCGGTTGCCTCCAGTCGCAAAACATTTTGGGCATGTTTCACGAAAGTCCTGTGGTAAGGGGGCTTGTCGGAACGCCGCATCGCCCCGCTGGGTTGCGCACCGGCCCCAAGAATTTCTGGGACTACTGCGTAGTCCAACGGGGGCGAGCCCCCTCACCACGGGGAAATCGGGTGCCTGTCGAAATTGCGTGCAATAAAAAAGGCCTCCCGAAGGAGGCCTCTTTTGTCACGCCGCGTGTCGCGGCGCTACCGGATCAGCAGCTGTAGTACAGCTCGTATTCCAGTGGGTGTACGAAGGTACGTACCTTGATTTCTTCTTCGCTTTTCAGAGCGATGTAAGCGTCGATGAAGTCGTCGCTGAAAACGCCGCCTTTGGTCAGGAACGCACGACCTTTGTCCAGCTCTTCCAGGGCTTCTTTCAGGCTGCCGCAAACTTGTGGGATC
Source organism: Pseudomonas sp. PDM31 (assembly GCF_019218965.1). Lineage (NCBI taxonomy): Bacteria > Pseudomonadati > Pseudomonadota > Gammaproteobacteria > Pseudomonadales > Pseudomonadaceae > Pseudomonas > Pseudomonas sp. PDM31. Next base: position 243,467 of record NZ_JAHUWS010000004.1, read on the forward strand.
TCTTTGGCCTCTTCAGGCGGCAGGTCGTACAGGTTTTTGTCAGCTGCATCGCCAGGGTGGATCTTGTTCTGGATGCCGTCCAGGCCAGCCATCAACAGTGCGGCGAAGCACAGGTACGGGTTGGCAGCCGGATCCGGGAAGCGCGCTTCGATACGGCGGGCTTTCGGGCTCGACACGTAAGGAATACGGATCGAAGCGGAACGGTTGCGAGCCGAGTAGGCCAGCATTACCGGTGCTTCGAAGCCTGGAACCAGACGCTTGTAGGAGTTGGTCGCCGGGTTGGTGAAGCCGTTCAGGGCCTTACCGTGCTTGATGATGCCGCCGATGAAGTACAGGGCGGTATCGGACAGGCCGGCATAGCCTTCGCCTGCGAAGGTGTTCTTGCCGTCTTTCCAGATCGACATGTGTACGTGCATGCCCGAACCGTTGTCGCCGTACAGAGGCTTAGGCATGAAGGTCGCGGTGCGGCCGTAAGCGTCAGCAACGTTGTGTACAACGTACTTCAGGGTTTGGGTTTCGTCGGCTTTCTTCACCAGGGTGTTGAACTTGACGCCGATTTCGTTCTGGCCGGCAGTTGCCACTTCGTGGTGGTGAACTTCGACGGTCAGGCCCATTTCTTCCAGTGCGTTGCACATGGAGGTACGGATTTCGTGGTCGTGGTCGAACGGTGGAACCGGGAAGTAGCCGCCTTTGACGCCTGGACGGTGGCCCTTGTTGCCGCCTTCGATGTCCTGGTCGGACATCCAGGAACCTTGTTCGGAGTAGATCTTGAACATGGAACCGGAAATGTCGGACTTGAACTTCACCTGGTCGAAGATGAAGAACTCTGGCTCTGGGCCGGCGAATACGGTGTCACCGATACCGGTGGATTTCAGGTGCTCTTCGGCACGCTTGGCGATCGCACGTGGGTCGCGATCGTAGCCTTGCATGCTCGAAGGTTCGATGATGTCGCAGACCAGGATCAGGGTCGGCTCTTCAGTGAACGGATCCAGCACAGCGGTGGAGTCGTCCGGCAGCAGGATCATGTCGGAAGCTTCGATACCTTTCCAGCCAGCGATGGAGGAACCGTCGAACATTTTGCCGACTTCGAAGAAGTCGTCTTCCAGCGCATCGCGAGCCGGCATGGTCACGTGGTGCTGAGTGCCTTTGGTGTCTGTGAAGCGCAGATCAATCCACTTGACGTCATGATCTTTGATGAGTTGAACCGACTTCGACATAGTGTCCTCCGGGTGGATTAGGGCTGGTAGTGGATGCCCTTTAATGTTTGTGATGCCGGCGCGAATACTCTGCCAAGGCAACCTGCCTCACAAGGGAGCAAATTGCATGCCAGTGCCCCAGCATGGGTTTTTTGCCCCAAAATCTCGCTTATCAGGGCATATTGGCCTTTAAGGAAGAAAATCCCGCCCTGTAATGTTGCGTCGAAGGCGACAAATGACCTGTTTTGGTGCATGTAAAACCTTCTGCACATTAACTGGTTAAACCTTGAGCAATTTCCGCTATAATCCGCGCCCCCCTTTTTCGGCAGGCCCTGCGCGCGCTGTTTCCATGAAATTAATCGTAAAAGTCTTCCCCGAGATCACCATCAAGAGCCGCCCGGTACGGATGCGTTTCATCCGTCAGTTGGCCAAGAACATCCGTGCCGTGCTCCGCGATCTGGACCCGGCTGTGGTGGTGAACGGTGTGTGGGACAACCTCGAGCTGGAAACCCGCGTCAGCGATCCCAAGGCCCTGAAAGAGATGGGCGAACGCCTGAGCTGCATGCCGGGCATCGCGCATTTCCTGCAGATCGACGAGTACCCGCTGGGTGACTTCGACGACATCGTCGAGAAGTGCAAGCAGCACTACGGCGATGCACTGGCCGGGAAGATTTTCTCGGTCCGTTGCAAACGCGCCGGCAAGCACCCATTTAGCTCCATAGACATCGAGAAATACGTCGGCAGCCAGTTGCGCCGCCAGTGCGGTGCCGCCGGAATCGACCTGAAAAAGCCCGAAATCGAAGTCCGCATCGAAGTTCGCGACCAACGGTTGTTCGTGATCCACAGCCAGCACACCGGCATCGGCGGTTATCCGCTGGGAGCCCTGGAACAGACGCTCGTTCTGATGTCCGGCGGCTTCGACTCCACTGTGGCGGCCTACCAGATCATGCGTCGCGGCCTGATGGCGCATTTCTGCTTCTTCAATCTGGGCGGACGTGCCCACGAACTGGGCGTCATGGAAGTCGCGCATTTCATCTGGAAGAAGTACGGCAGCTCCCAACGCGTGCTATTTGTCAGTGTGCCGTTCGAGGAAGTGCTGGGCGAAATTCTCGGCAAAGTCGATAACAGTCATATGGGCGTAGTATTGAAGCGTATGATGTTGCGCGCTTCCTCCCAAATTGCCGATCGACTGCACATTGAGGCGTTGGTGACCGGTGAGGCGATCTCCCAGGTTTCGAGCCAGACATTGCCGAACCTGAACGTGATCGACTGCGTGACCGAGAAACTGGTCTTGCGTCCGCTCATCGCCAGCCACAAGCAGGACATCATCGACCTGGCCAACGAGATCGGCACTGCTGATTTCGCCCGGCACATGCCGGAATACTGCGGCGTCATCTCGGTCAATCCGAAGACCGCAGCCAAGCGCCATCGCGTCGAGCATGAAGAGAAAGAATTCGATATGGCGGTACTCGAGCGTGCGCTCGAAAACGCCAAGCTGGTACCGATCGATCGGGTGATCGATGAATTGGGCCAGGATGTTCAAATTGAAGAAGTCAGCGAAGCGCTGGCCGGTCAGATCGTCATCGATATCCGTCACCCGGATGCCGCTGAAGACGACCCGCTGGACCTTGCTGGCATCGAGGTACAAACGATGCCGTTTTATGCACTGAACGCTCGTTTCAAGGAACTGGACCCTACTCGCCAGTACCTGCTTTATTGCGACAAAGGCGTGATGAGTCGCCTGCATGCCCACCATTTGCTCAGTGAGGGGCATGCCAATGTGCGCGTTTATCGACCGAGCTAAGTGCCCGGGGCTGTTTGCCTGTGGCTTGCGTCACCGGCCCCCCGACGCCGCCGTCAAGCTGTAACGGCAAGGCCTGACTCTACTGTAAATCGCTGCCAAGACTTGTCAGCACACCGAATCCTCTGATCGAGATACACAAGTGATCGAAAATCTACGCAACATCGCCATCATTGCTCACGTTGACCATGGTAAAACCACCCTGGTAGACAAACTCCTGCGTCAATCCGGCACTCTGGAGCGCAACGAGCTCAACGACGAGCGCGTGATGGACTCCAACGACCAGGAAAAAGAGCGCGGTATTACCATTCTGGCGAAAAACACCGCCATCAACTGGAACGGCTACCACATCAACATCGTGGACACCCCGGGCCACGCCGACTTCGGCGGCGAAGTTGAACGCGTTATGTCGATGGTTGACTCCGTTCTGCTGCTGGTTGACGCTCAAGACGGCCCTATGCCGCAAACCCGTTTCGTGACCAAGAAGGCTTTCGAAGCCGGCCTGCGTCCGATCGTGTGCATCAACAAGGTTGACCGTCCAGGCGCGCGTCCGGACTGGGTTCTGGACCAGATCTTCGACCTGTTCGACAACCTGGGTGCCACCGAAGAACAGCTGGACTTCAAAGTCGTCTACGCCTCGGCCCTGAACGGTATTGCCGGTCTGGACCACACCGAAATGGCTGAAGACATGACCCCGCTGTACCAGTCGATCGTCGACAACGTACCGGCGCCGGCTGTTGACCGTGATGGTCCGTTCCAGATGCAGATCTCCGCACTGGACTACAACAGCTTCCTGGGTGTTATCGGTGTTGGCCGTATCGCTCGTGGTCGCGTCAAGCCGAACACCCCGGTTGTCGCTATCGGCGCCGACGGCAAGAAGCGTAACGGTCGTATCCTGAAGCTGATGGGTCACCACGGTCTGCACCGTGTAGACGTTGAAGAAGCTGCTGCAGGCGACATCGTGTGCATCAGCGGTATGGACTCGCTGTTCATCTCCGACACCCTGTGCCACCCGGACACCGTTGAAGCGATGAAGCCGTTGACCGTCGACGAGCCAACCGTTTCCATGACCTTCCAGGTAAACGACTCGCCATTCTGCGGTAAAGAAGGCAAGTTCGTGACTTCCCGTAACATCAAGGAACGTCTGGACAAAGAGCTGCTGTACAACGTTGCACTGCGCGTTGAAGAAGGCGACTCGGCTGACAAGTTCAAGGTTTCCGGCCGTGGCGAACTGCACCTCTCGGTACTGATCGAAACCATGCGTCGCGAAGGCTTCGAAATGGCTGTAGGCCGTCCGGAAGTGATCATCCGTCTGGTAGACGGCGTGAAGCACGAACCGTTCGAAAACGTCACCATCGACCTGCCGGAAGAATCCCAGGGCAAGGTGATGGAAGAGATGGGCCTGCGTAAAGGCGACCTGACCAACATGGTGCCGGATGGCAAAGGCCGTGTACGTCTGGAATACAACATCCCTGCTCGTGGTCTGATCGGTTTCCGTAACCAGTTCCTGACCCTGACCAACGGTGCTGGCATCCTGACCTCGATCTTCGATCGTTACGACACCATGAAGTCCGGCGACATGTCCGGCCGTCAGAACGGCGTTCTGGTTTCGGTTGAAACCGGCAAGGCACTGACCTACTCCCTGGAAACCCTGCAGGCGCGTGGCAAGCTGTTCGTAGAACACGGTCAGGAAATCTACAACGGTCAGATCGTTGGTCTGAACAGCCGTGACAACGACCTGGGCGTTAACCCTACCAAGGGCAAGAAGCTCGACAACATGCGTGCTTCGGGTAAAGACGAAACCATCGCTCTGGTTCCACCTGTTCGCTTCACCCTGGAACAGGCTCTGGAATTCATCCAGGACGACGAGCTGTGTGAAGTAACTCCTAAGTCCATCCGTCTTCGCAAGAAGATCCTGGACGAAAGCGAGCGTACCCGCGCTGCCAAGAAAGCCAAGGCTTGATGTTTTAGCCTGAGCTGAAATGAAAACGCCCCCGGTCGAGAGACCGGGGGCGTTTTTGTTTGTCTGGGGGAAATGTTGTGAGGCGTTTTCCCCTCACCCTGGCCCTCTCCCCCTGGGAGAGGGGACTGATCGTGGGATGCTGCAGAAATTTATCGACCTGAAAGAGCTCTGCCGAATCCATAACCGACTCGCGTTATCAGGTCGATGGGTAGCGCAGGCATCCCAAAAGGGCTTCTGAATCCACAATCGGCTCGTATTGTCAGGTCGATGGATAGCTCAAGACACCTCGGTCGGCTCCCTCTCCCTCTGGGAGAGGGCTGGGGTGAGGGTGCAGGTCTGAAGCCCGCCGCTCATATCCGGCCTTACTCAGAACCGCTCGATACTCCGCGAATTCCGCTCACGCTCCACTTCCTTGGGCTTGTACGCGCAATACCCCGGCCGCGGGCCGATTTTCGGATGGTTGCGGCAGGTGTCGGGACGCTTGTCATAAATGGTGCACAGGCGGCTCTTACGATCCAGGTAGTAGCAATCGTTGTTGCTCATGCGCTGGAGGGTGAAAATTCCGGATTTCTGGTTGAATCGCTCAACCAGCCCTTCCTTTTGCAGGCGCTTGGCAATGTTCTTCGGCGGGTCGCCCAGTTCGAACTCGTCGACCACGCCGATGCGCACCAGATCCTTGATCTTGACCTCGACCGGCAGCGTGCAGCAGCTGGACACACAAGAGCCGCACATCGGGGCCGAATATTTGGCCCACGTATCGAGACGGTCGATCTCGGCGGCGGCAATCAGGTTGGGCTTCATCATCGGGAATTACCAGGCGTGTGTGCATCAGGGCGCGCGATGATACCGGGACTGGTGGATTTTTGAACAACCTTTCGCCAGATTTTTTCACATTCAGGTTCAGCGACTGAAAAAACGGCACGAGCCCTGCATTCTTTCAGGCTTACGCCAAGCCTGAAATCGCACACAGGGGAAATACTGCCGAACCGGAGCCTCTACCGCCTGTCAGACCGTCTAGGCTCAGACAACCCAAGCTCGCTCGAGGTCTTATCGATGACTCAAGAACCACTTGTTCGCGAAGCAGAGGTGGCCGCATTCCGCGACGCCGTCTTGACCAAACTGACCTACGCGGTAGGCAAAGACCCGGATCACGCCTTCGATCACGACTGGTTCGAGGCCATTGCCCTGGCCGCGCGCGACCACATGGTCGAGCACTGGATGGACCACACGCGGCAAATCTACCGTAAAGGTCAGAAGCGCGTTTATTACCTCTCCCTGGAATTTCTCATCGGCCGGCTGCTCTACGACAGTCTGAGCAACCTCGGCCTGCTCGATGTTGCCCGTGAGGCCCTCACCGAGCTTGGCGTCGACCTGGAGCGCATCCGCCTGCTGGAGCCTGATGCAGCCCTGGGCAACGGTGGCCTCGGCCGGCTGGCGGCGTGTTTCATGGAAAGCATGTCGACCCTCGGCATCGCCGGCCATGGCTATGGCATCCGTTATGAACATGGCTTGTTCCGCCAGGCCATCGTCGACGGCTGGCAGCAGGAGCAGACCGAGCACTGGCTGGATTTCGGCAACCCCTGGGAGTTCGAGCGGGCGGAAGTGGTTTACCCCATCGGTTTTGGCGGCAGCGTACAAACCCTGACCGACGACGCTGGCAAAGCCCGACAAATCTGGTCCCCGGCGGAAACCGTGCGGGCGATTGCCTACGACACCCCGGTGGTCGGCTGGCGCGGAGCGAGCGTCAACACCCTGCGCCTGTGGCGGGCCCGGGCCATGGAAGATCTGCACCTGGAACGCTTCAACGCCGGCGACCACCTGGGCGCCGTGGCCGAGGTGGCCCGGGCGGAAAGTATTTCCAGGGTGCTTTACCCGGCGGACAGTACCGAGGCCGGGCAGGAGCTGCGGCTGCGCCAGGAGTACTTCTTCGTGGCCGCATCCCTGCAGGACCTGCTGCGTCGCCATCGCAACATGCACACCTCGGTGTTGACCCTGGGCGACCATGCGGCGATCCAGCTCAACGACACGCACCCCTCGATTGCCGTGGCCGAATTGATGCGGCAACTGGTCGACGTCTACGACGTGGCCTGGGACGCAGCGTGGCAGATCACCGTCGATACGCTGTCCTACACCAACCACACACTGTTGCCCGAGGCGCTGGAAACCTGGCCGGTCGGCCTGATGGAGCGCATGCTGCCGCGGCACATGCAGATCATTTATCTGATCAACGCCCAGCACATCGACTCGCTGCGGGCCAAGGGCATCCATGACTTCGACGTACTGCGCGCGGTCTCGCTGATCGAGGAAGACAATGGCCGTCGAGTGCGCATGGGCAACCTCGCGTTTCTCGGCTCTCACAGTGTCAACGGCGTATCGGGGCTGCACACGCAGTTGATGCGCAAAACGGTGTTCTCCGAGCTGCACAAGCTCTATCCGGAGCGGATCAACAACAAGACCAACGGCATCACTTTCCGTCGCTGGCTGTATCAGGCCAACCCCGAGCTGACCTCGATGCTGGTTGACGCTCTTGGTCCGGACTTGCTGGATAACCCTGAGGAGCGCTTGCTCGCCCTTGAGCCATTCGCCGAGAAAAGTGCGTTCCGCAAGTCGTTCGCCGAACAACGGCTGCACAGTAAAAAAGCCCTGGCGTATCTGATTCATGAGCGGCTGGGTGTTGCGGTCAACCCGGCAGCGATGTTCGACGTACAGGTCAAACGGATTCACGAATACAAACGTCAACTACTCAACCTGATGCACACCGTGGCGCTCTACCAGGCGATTCGTGCAGAGCCGGAAATCGACTGGGTGCCCCGGGTGAAAATCTTCGCCGGCAAGGCGGCGGCCAGTTATCACCAGGCCAAGCTGATCATCAAGCTGACCAATGACATTGCCCGGGTGGTCAACAACGATCCAACCGTGCGCGGTTTGCTCAAGGTGGTATTTCTGCCCAATTACAACGTCAGCCTGGCGGAGAGCATCATTCCGGCGGCGGATTTGTCCGAGCAGATTTCCACCGCCGGTTTCGAAGCCTCGGGCACCAGTAACATGAAATTCGGCCTGAACGGCGCCCTGACCATCGGTACCCTGGACGGTGCCAACGTGGAAATGTGCGATCGCATCGGTGACGAGCACATGTTCATCTTCGGGCTCAGCGCCCAGCAGGTGGAAGCGCGCAAACAGAACCATGAGTTCAGTGCAGTGCCGGACATCGCCGCGTCCCATCGTCTCAACGATGTGCTGCAAGCAATACGCGGCGGGGTGTTCTCGCCGGATGATCCGTCCCGTTACGCCGGGCTGATCGATTCGCTGGTGGATTATGACCGCTTCCTGGTTTGTGCCGATTTTGACTCCTACTGGAATGCACAAATGCGCGTCGAGGCCCATTGGCACGACTCGAAAGAGTGGTGGCGCTCTGCTGTATTGAACACGGCGCGGATGGGCTGGTTCTCCTCCGACCGGACCATTCGTGAGTACGCGACGGATATCTGGAAGGCGCTGGAATAAATTCCCTCAGCACTGATCCCTGTATCTGTAGGAGCGAGCATGTTCGCGATGGCCGTTAACGATAACGCGTGTTGCCTGATGGCCCGCGTTGCCTTGGCGTCCATCGCGAGCATGCTCGCTCCTGCAGGGGGTAGGGGGCAGGGCATTCTGTCGCCAGATTTGCCGAAATGGCTGCTGCTTGGCCCCTCACATTCGGGCCATTTCCAACTACGCTCACCCCGGCGCATGAACTCTCTTTAGCGGATTACGTCTGATGGGAGGAAATGCGCCCCGACTCGCGTTAAACTGCGCGGGTTTTTAGCCCCCCCATTCCTCCGGAGCCTTCCATGTCCCGCGTTACCTTGAGTCGCTATTTGATTGAGCAGACCCGTAGCAACAACACTCCTGCCGATCTGCGCTTCCTGATCGAAGTGGTGGCGCGTGCCTGCAAGGAGATCAACCACGCCGTGTCCAAAGGCGCCCTCGGCGGCGTTCTGGGCAGCATGGGCACTGAAAACGTCCAGGGCGAAGTGCAGAAGAAGCTCGACGTGATCTCCAACGAGATCCTGCTCGAAGCCAACGAATGGGGCGGTCACCTGGCCGGCATGGCGTCCGAAGAAATGGACAACGCCTACCAGATCCCGGGCAAGTACCCGAAAGGTGCGTACCTGCTGGTATTCGACCCGCTGGACGGCTCGTCGAACATCGACATCAACGCCCCGGTCGGCACGATCTTCTCGGTGCTGCGTTGCCCGAACGAATACCTGAGCCAGAACGAACCTTTGAATGAAAAGGCCTTCCTTCAGCCTGGTACCCAGCAAGTGGCCGCCGGTTACGCGATCTACGGTCCACAGACCATGCTGATCCTGACCTTGGGCGACGGCGTGAAAGGCTTCACCCTGGATCGTGAAATGGGCAGTTTCGTACTGACCCACGAAAACATCACCATTCCTGAATCGACCCAGGAATTCGCCATCAACATGTCCAACCAGCGCCACTGGGAAGCCCCGGTACAACGCTACGTCAGCGAACTGCTGGCAGGCGAAGAAGGCCCGCTGAAAAAGAACTACAACATGCGTTGGGTTGCTGCGATGGTCGCCGATGTGCACCGCATCCTGACCCGTGGCGGTCTGTTCATGTACCCACGTGACAGCCGCGAGCCGTCCAAGCCGGGCAAACTGCGCCTGATGTACGAAGCCAACCCGATGTCGTTCCTGGTGGAACAAGCGGGTGGCGCGTCCACCGACGGTCACCAGCGCATCCTCGACATCAAGCCTGACGGCCTGCACCAGCGTGTAGCGGTGTTCCTCGGCTCGAAGGAAGAAGTTGCACGCGCCACGGCTTACCATAAGGAATAATCCATGAACGCCCCTTGGCAGCCGTTGCTTGATTGGTGGTTCGGGAGTTCCGGGTCAGCGAGCGAAGTGGCGGCGCAGAAGGGCAAGTTGTGGTTTGGCAAGCGCGACAGCCAGGACCTCGAAGCGCGAGAGCGTTTCGGGGGCCAGGTCGAGCAGGCACTGGCCGGCGGATTGACCGAGTGGATGCAACGTCCCGAAGGTTGGCTGGCTCTGGTGCTGTTGCTCGATCAAATCCCGCGCATGATCTTCCGTGATACTCCCAAAGCCTTTGCAGGTGATCTGCGGGCGCAAAAGCTGGTGGCCCAGGGCATTGCTGCGGATTTCGACCGACAGTTGCAGCCAATTGAGCGGGTGTTCATCTACCTGGTGTTCGAGCACAGCGAGAACCTCGCGGTGCAGAACGAAGGTGTCTCCCGGTACATCGATCTGGTCGCGCAGCAGCCCGGGGCTGATCAGGCCCTGTTTGCCGATTACCTGGACTTTGCCGAGCGGCATCAGAAAGTGATCGCGCAGTTTGGACGGTTTCCCCATCGCAATGCGGTGTTGGGGCGCGAATCTACGGCTGAGGAATTGGCGTTTCTTTCGCAGCCTGGGTCGCGCTTCTAAAGCTACCCCTCACCCTAGCCCTCTCCCAGGGGGAGAGGGGACTGACCGAGGTGTTTAGTCTGAATACATCGACCTGAAACTCTTCAGTCGAACTCAGGATTCGAAAGCATCGAAGATCGGCTCCCTTTTCCCTCTCTCCATTGGGGGACAGGGGACTGACCGAGGTGTTTAGTCTGGAAACATCGACCTGAAACTCGTCAGTCGAACTCAGGATTTGAAAGCATCGAAGATCGGCTCCCTTTCCCTTCTCCCCATTGGGGGACAGGAGGCTGACCTAGGTGTTTAGTCTGGATACATCGACGCGAAACTCGTCAGTCGAACTCAGGATTCGAAAGCATCGAAGATCGGCTCCCTTTCACCCTCTCCCCCTTGGGGGAGAGGGTTGGGGTGAGGGGGTAGCTCTTGATCCTGGCTCTTGATCTTCAGATCCGGAAACTACCCACCAACTGCTTCAATCGCGCCGCCTGCTGCTCAAGATCGGCGCACGCTCGCAGGGTAGCCTGCAGGTTCTCCACGCCTTCCTGATTCAGCGTATTGATCTCGGTAATGTCGACATTGATCGACTCCACCACAGCCGTCTGCTCCTCAGTGGCGGTCGCCACCGACTGGTTCATGCCGTCGATCTCACCGATGCGCTGGGTCACGCTGCCCAGTCGTTCTCCAGCCTGGTTGGCGATACCTACGCTGCTTTCGCTCTGCCGTTGGCTGTCGGTCATGATGCTAACCGCCGCCCGGGCACCGACCTGCAGCTCTTCGATCATTGTCTGTACTTGTTGCGCTGAATCCTGGGTGCGATGGGCGAGGTTGCGCACTTCATCGGCCACTACCGCAAAACCACGTCCAGCTTCACCGGCGCGGGCCGCTTCGATCGCCGCGTTCAGTGCCAGCAGGTTGGTCTGCTGGGAGATGCTGGTGATTACTTCCAGAATCTGCCCGATGTTGACCGTGTTGCTGTTGAGCGTCTCGATGTTGCCGCACGAGTCGCTGATCTTCGCCGAGAGCTGCTGCATCGCCGCGATGGTTTTATCCACAACCTGCTGGCCATCTTCGGCCAGGGAGCGGGCGTCGCTCGAATGCTGGGAGGCGAGGGCGGCGTTCTGGGCGATTTCCTGCGCGGCGGCGCCAAGCTGATTGATCGCAGCGGCGACACTGCTGGTGCGCGAGGCTTGCTGGTCAGAGTTGAAAATCGACGAGTTCGAAGCCGCCACCACGCGCAACGCCACTTCGTTGACCTGGCCGGTGGCGGACGAAACTTCGATGATCGAGGCGTGGATGCGTTCGACGAAACGGTTGAACGACAGGCCCAGCGCGCCAAACTCGTCATGACCGTGAATGGTCAGGCGTTTGGTCAGGTCACCATCGCCTTCGGCGATGTCATGCATGGCTCGGCCCATGGTCAGCAGCGGCTGCATCAGCAGGCTGATCAAGATACCCAGCAGGACGATGATGATCACCACGGCGATGACCATGGCGATGATCGCCGAGGTACGGAATTCGCTGAGCATCGAGAAGGCGGTGTCCTGGTCGAGCACCAGGCCGACGAACCAGTCCGCCGACGGCGCGCCGTTGACGTGTGTAAAGGTGATGAACTGGCGCTTGCCGTCGATCTCCACTTCTTGCATGCCCGGGCGGACTTTTGGTGTGTCGCCCGGGTAGGCCTCGCTCAGGCTTTTGAGCACCAGTTTGCTGTCCGGGTGGATCAGGATCTTTCCGTCGGCACTGACGATGAACGCATGGCCGTGCCCACCGAAGTTCAGCGAGTTGATGGTCGCGCTGACGCTGGACAGGTCGATGTCGGCACCGGCGACGCCGATCATCTGGCCCTGGTGTTGCACCGGGGTTGCCACGGTGATGACCAGTTTGCCGGAAGAGGCCGCGATGTAAGGCTCGGTGACGATGGTTTGTTGGGCGCCGTTGGCGGCCTTGTACCAGCCGCGGGCGCGCGGGTCGTAATCCGCCGCGCGGTTGCCCGCCGGGACCGAGAACATCACGCCGTCGGCACCACCGAAATAACTGAGCTGGAAATTGGCGGTGTAGGCGGGCAGGTCGATGATGCGTTTCAGGCTGGCAGCGGCATTGCCGTCGGCGCTGACCTGTTGCGCCATCGATTGCAGCAACTGCATGCGGCTTTCCAGCCAGGTCTGGATGTTGCTGGTGGTCAGGCTGCCGAGTTCCTGCATCGAAGCTTCGGTACTGCTGCGCAGGGTCTGGCGCTGGCGATAGTCGTTGAACAGGATGAAACAAGCGAATGCGACGGCCACCACGAGGGCGGCAGCCAGCAAGATCTTGTGGCTGAACTTCATGTTTCGGGTCATTGGGTGCGCTACCGCAGAAGGGCTGGTCAACAAAAAAGGGGGGCAAGGGCCACGGGCGTGGTTTTGCGTTGCATTTATGTCGACTGGGCAGCGCCAAAGATTAGGCCGTTTCAATTAAAACCGGCGAAATATCCCAAAGGGCGGGAAAGTCGCTGATATTTCGGCAAAAGGCAGACGAGTGGACCAATAAATAGCCTGCCGGGCAGGGAACCAGATGGGGGTTTTCACTTCTAAGCTTCAGCTTGGCAGCCATGCCAATATCCTCGTACCCGGAGTTACACCATGTCGCTGCGATCCATCGCCCTGCTTTCGTTCTGCGTGCTGCTGGCTGCATGCAGCAAGGTCAATCAGGAAAATTACTCGAAGCTCTCGGCCGGTATGGCCAAGACAGAAGTCGAGACCCTGCTGGGCAAACCCACCGATTGTTCAGGCGCGCTCGGCATGTCCAGCTGTACCTGGGGCGACCAGAAAAGCTTTATCAGTGTGCAGTTCGCCGGTGACAAAGTGCTGATGTTTTCCGGCCAAGGCCTGAAGTAAACCGGGGCTACGTGCCCACGGGAGAAGAATAATGAAGCGGTTATTGATCATCCTTTTTGCCAGCCTGGTGTTGGCTGGCTGTGCCACGTCTGGCCAGGATCCGTTGGCGCCCAAGACTGCCAACAGCGTCAACCTCAAGCGCTATCAGGGCACCTGGTACGAATTGGCCCGTCTGCCGATGTTCTTCCAGAACGAGTGCGCACAATCGGAGGCCCATTACACGCTCTTGCCTGACGGCAAAGTAGCGGTGCTGAACCGTTGCCTGACAGCGCAGTGGCAATGGAAAGAGGTCAAGGGCACGGCTTATCCACAGGTGCCAGGCAAGACCGACAAATTGTGGGTCGAGTTCGATACCTGGTTCTCCAGGCTGATACCGGGCGTGGCGAAAGGTGAGTACTGGGTGTTGTACGTCAGCGACGACTACAAGACGGCCATTGTCGGTGACCCGAGTCGCAAGTATCTGTGGCTGTTGTCACGCACACCGAAGGTTAATGGCGTTGTTCGCGAGGAGCTGCTGAGCAAGGCGCGTCAGCAAGGGTACGACACGACCCGGTTGATCTGGCGTACGTCTGACACGCAGATGGCCGAGACCTCAAACTGATAAACCTCGCCACATAACCAATGTGGGAGCGGGCTTGCTCGCGAAGGCGGTTTAACATTCAATGAAGATGTTGAGTGTTACGGCCCCTTCGCGAGCAAGCCCGCTCCCACTTTTTGTTTCTTGTCAGCCCAGTAGTTCGCGCAGGACCTGGGTGAAAGCGCGATTGCTTTCTTCCTCAGCCGCATGGCGCCCGTCTCGCACCACCCACTGGCCGTTGACCAGCACATCGCGCACCTGACGATCGCCTCCGGCAAACAGCCAGCGATTGAGAATCCCGTCACCATCTGCCGTCGCCAGGTACGGGTCGTTACCGTCGAGCACCAGCCAGTCGGCGCGTTTACCAACCTCCAGAGCACCAATCGGCTGGCCCAGTGCCTGCGCTCCGCCATCCAGCGCGGCGTCGAACAAGGTACGGCCGACCATCGGCTGATCCGCGCCATACAAACGGTTACGACGCTGGTCACGCAGACGCTGGCCATATTCCAGCCAGCGCAACTCTTCCACCACGCTCAACGACACATGGCTGTCGGAACCGATGCCCATGCGCCCGCCTTGGGCCAGGAAATCCACCGCCGGGAAAATCCCGTCGCCGAGGTTGGCTTCGGTGGTCAGGCACAGGCCGGCGATGGCGCGACTCCTGGCCATCAGCGTGACTTCTTCCGGGTTGGCGTGGGTGGCGTGGACCAGGCACCAGCGCTGGTCGACTTCGGTATTTTCGTACAGCCACTGCAGCGGGCGACGACCGCTCCAGGTCAGGCAATCGTCGACTTCTTTCTGCTGTTCGGCGATATGAATATGCACCGGGCACTGCTTGTCGCTGGCCGCCAGTACTTCGCTGATCTGCTGCGGAGTCACCGCGCGCAACGAGTGGAAACACAAACCCAGGGACTGCGCCGGTTGCTGCGCCAGCAGCGGCTGCAATCGCGATTGCAGTTTGAGATAGTTTTCGGTGCTGTTGATGAAGCGGCGCTGGCCTTCGTTCGGCGTCTGGCCACCGAACCCGGAATGGCTGTAGAGCACCGGCAACAGGGTCAGGCCGATCCCGGCGGAGCTGGCTGCCTGGCTGATGCGCAGGGCCAGCTCGGCCGGATCGGCATAAGGCTGGCCATTGGTGTCGTGGTGTACGTAATGAAATTCCGCGACCGAGGTGTAACCGGCCTTGAGCATTTCGATATACAGCTGACGGGCGATCACACCGAGTTGCTCCGGGCTGATCTTTCCGACGAGGCGATACATCAAGTCGCGCCAGGTCCAGAAACTGTCGTTCGGATTCCCCGCCACTTCCGCCAGCCCGGCCATGGCGCGCTGGAAGGCGTGAGAGTGCAGATTCGGCATGCCCGGCAGCAGCGGACCGCTCAGCCGTTCGGCGCCATCTGCATGTGAATCGGCCTGGATATGGGTCAAGACGCCATCGGCGCTGACCTCAAGACGTACATTGTTGGCCCATCCACTAGGCAGCAGCGCGCGTTCGGCAAAGAAGGCGGACATGGTTCAGCACCCCATCGTGTGTTATTTGTATATACATATACAGACGTTTGCCTGCCCGGTAAACTCCGGCAAGCTAGCAATCTTCCAACAAATAACAGGGATCAACCGTGCCGACTCCGCCTCCAGTCTCTCCGTTGGCCGCGAACATGGGCGACAGTCCGGCGCCCTTGTACGCCCGCGTCAAACAAATGATCACCCAGCAAATCGACAGTGGAAACTGGCCGCCGCATTACCGCGTGCCGTCGGAAAGCGAGCTGGTCAGCCAGTTGGGCTTCAGCCGCATGACCATCAACCGTGCCCTGCGCGAGATGACCGCCGATGGTCTGCTGGTGCGCATGCAGGGCGTCGGTACGTTCGTCGCCGAGCCCAAAAGCCAGTCAGCGCTGTTTGAAGTACACAACATCGCCGACGAAATCGCTTCCCGTGGGCATCGCCACACCTGTCAGGTCATCACGCTTGAAGAAGAGGCCGCCGGTTCCGAGCGTGCGCTGGCCCTGGACATGCGTGAAGGCCAGAAAGTCTTCCACTCGCTGATCGTGCATTTCGAAAACGATATTCCGGTGCAAATCGAAGATCGCTTCGTCAATGCGCTGGTCGCGCCGGACTACCTCAAGCAGGATTTCACCCTGCAAACGCCATATGCCTATCTGAACCAGGTCGCGCCGCTGACCGAAGGCGAGCACGTGGTCGAGGCGATCCTGGCCGAGTCGTCCGAATGCAAATTGCTGCAGATTGAAAAAGGCGAGCCGTGCCTGCTGATCCGTCGTCGCACATGGTCCGGCCGACAGCCGGTGACCGCCGCTCGTCTTATCCACCCTGGTTCCCGTCATCGTCTTGAAGGTCGGTTCCACAAATGAGCGAATTGAAAGTTTTACGCGCCAAGGATTACCCGCGCATGGCATGGAAAAACGGCGGCGGCAGCACCGAAGAAATCACCCGCGATGCCGGCACCGGCCTGGATGGTTTCGGCTGGCGCTTGTCGATTGCCGATATCGGTGAATCGGGCGGGTTTTCCATGTTTGCCGGTTACGAGCGGATCATCACCGTGTTGCAGGGCGACGGCATGACCCTGTCGGTGGATGGTCGGAACACTCGAGCACTGTTACCACTGGATCCGTTTGCCTTCAGTGGCGAAAGCCACGTGTCCTGCACATTACTGGGTAGTCCGATTCGCGACTTCAACCTGATTTATGCGCCGCAGCGTTATGCCGCGCGGTTGCAGTGGTTGAAGGGGGAGCAGCGGTTCTTCAGTTCGGCGGGCACCGTGTTGGTGTTCAGCATCAGCGATGCGCTGGAAGTGGTGGTCGGTAACGGCGCTTCGAAACTGGGTCGGCATGATTGTCTGCAACTGGTCGGTAACAATGGGTTGGTCGAGATCGGCGTCAACGCTGACTGCTGTGTGATTGAGCTGGCTGCACACTGATCCAGCTGCTAGCGAAATTTCATTGTGGTGAGGGGGCTTGCCCCCGTTGGGTCGCCGAGCGGCCCCAAAGCCTGCGGCCGAATCTTTTCGGATGCACCGCACAAGTCGGTTTGCGACTGCTTCGCAGTCGAACGGGGGCAAGCCCCCTCACCACAAAAGCATTCACATTTCTTGTTTCAAAACCCGCACTACTTTGTTACCGAACGCCCCAGCGTGGCGCAAAACCACGTTCAAGTAACAACCAACATCGCTTGCAGAATATCCCCCAGAAAAAATTCATTTTCGCCAGAACCCCTGTTTCAGGCGCTCTCCAGCTGTTTCAGAATTTTTCTCCACTGCGCATCCAGCAAGTTGGCCGCTCGATTGCATATGCTTGTATGTACAAGTAAAGACGTATGCGTATGAGTCGACCGAGACTCCCCGCAACGTCCACTGATTCGCTTGTGGCGCTTTGACGCGCGCAGGCTGGCTTACCCACCGCCAGGGTTGGTTTGGATTGATCGCTGAGGAGTTTCTTTCGTGACTGACAACAAGATGACCAAGTTTCGTGACGTCGAAGTCCGCGCTGCCCGCGGTAACAAGTTGACCGCCAAAAGCTGGCTGACCGAAGCGCCGTTGCGCATGCTGATGAACAACCTCGACCCGGAAGTCGCCGAGAACCCTAAGGAGCTGGTGGTTTACGGTGGCATCGGTCGTGCGGCACGTAACTGGGAATGCTATGACAAGATCGTTGAAAGCCTGACCAACCTGAACGACGACGAGACCCTGCTGGTGCAATCCGGCAAGCCGGTCGGCGTGTTCAAGACTCACAGCAACGCACCGCGCGTATTGATCGCCAACTCCAACCTGGTGCCGCACTGGGCGAGCTGGGAGCACTTCAACGAACTCGATGCCAAAGGCCTGGCCATGTACGGCCAGATGACCGCCGGCAGCTGGATCTACATCGGCAGCCAGGGCATCGTCCAAGGCACCTACGAAACCTTCGTCGAAGCCGGTCGTCAGCACTACAACGATGACCTGAAAGGCAAATGGGTACTGACCGCTGGCCTGGGCGGCATGGGCGGCGCCCAGCCTCTGGCCGCAACCCTGGCCGGTGCGTGCTCGCTGAACATCGAATGCCAGCAGGTCAGCATCGATTTCCGCCTGAAAAGCCGTTACGTCGATGAACAAGCCACCGACCTCGACGACGCTCTGGCCCGCATTGCCAAATACACCGCCGAAGGTAAAGCGATTTCCATCGCCCTGCTGGGCAACGCGGCAGAAGTCCTGCCGGAACTGGTCAAGCGCGGCGTTCGCCCGGACATGGTCACTGACCAGACCAGCGCCCACGACCCGCTCAACGGCTACCTGCCGGCCGGCTGGACCTGGGATCAATACCGCGAACGCGCCAAGACTGAACCAGCCGCTGTAATCAAAGCCGCCAAGCAATCGATGGCCGTACACGTTAAAGCGATGCTCGACTTCCAGAAAATGGGCGTACCGACTTTCGACTACGGCAACAACATCCGTCAGATGGCGCAAGAAGAAGGCGTGGAAAACGCATTCGACTTCCCAGGCTTTGTACCGGCCTACATCCGTCCGCTGTTCTGTCGTGGCATCGGCCCGTTCCGTTGGGCTGCGCTCTCGGGTAACGCTGAAGACATCTACAAGACGGACGCCAAGGTCAAGGAGCTGATCCCGGACGACGCTCACCTGCACAACTGGCTGGACATGGCCCGCGAGCGCATCAGCTTCCAGGGCTTGCCGGCACGTATCTGCTGGGTTGGCCTGGGTCTGCGCGCCAAGCTCGGCCTGGCGTTCAACGAAATGGTCCGCAGCGGCGAGTTGTCCGCGCCCATCGTGATCGGTCGGGATCACCTGGACTCCGGTTCCGTATCGAGCCCGAACCGTGAAACCGAATCGATGCAGGATGGTTCCGACGCCGTGTCCGACTGGCCACTGCTCAACGCACTGCTCAACACCGCAAGCGGCGCGACCTGGGTTTCCCTGCACCACGGCGGCGGCGTCGGCATGGGCTTCTCCCAGCACTCGGGCATGGTGATTGTCTGCGACGGTACTGACGAAGCGGCCGAGCGTATCGCTCGCGTCCTGCACAACGACCCGGCGACCGGTGTCATGCGCCATGCCGACGCGGGCTACCAGATCGCGATTGACTGCGCCAAGGAACAAGGGCTGAACCTGCCGATGATTACCGGCAAATAAAACTAGCCTGTGGAAACTGCTTTGTGGGGGAGCGGGCTTGCTCGCGAATAGGCCGGTACATTCAACATCTGTACTGGCTGGCACGCCGCTTTCGCGAGCAAGCCCGCTCCCACAAAAAAAGCAGCGCCATGGAAAACGGTTTCACAACGAATTCCCGGTTGAGTCAAAGCGCAATCCTGGATCGTTTGTTCCTGCCGTCGAGCAGGACGCGATATCGAACAAAAGCTGAGTGTCGGTCGCGCCGCGGCGCAGGCCTGATTGGATGTGGACAGGGCTGGATGCCTCTTGACTGCCGTAAGCCAATTCATGATTAGGAGCGTCACAATAATGAAATCGAACAAGACCCTGCTGACCACGTTGCTTTCCATGGGCCTGCTGGCCAGCGCTGGCGCCACTCAGGCGGCGGGCTGGTGCGAGTCCGGCAAACCGGTGAAGTTTGCCGGCCTGAACTGGGAAAGCGCCATGTTGCTGACTGATGTGCTGCAAGTCGTGTTGGAGAAAGGCTACGACTGCAAGACCGACAGCCTGCCCGGCAACTCCATTACCATGGAAAACGCCCTGAGCAGTAACGATATCCAGGTGTTTGCCGAAGAGTGGGTCGGTCGCAGCGAGGTCTGGAACAAGGCCGAGAAGGCCGGCAAAGTCGTTGGTATCGGCGCTCCTATTGTCGGCGCCATCGAAGGCTGGTACGTACCGCGCTATGTGATCGAAGGCGACGCCAAGCGCAAGCTGGAAGCCAAGGCGCCGGACCTGAAGAACATTGCCGATCTGGGCAAATATGCGGCGGTATTCAAAGACGCCGAAGAGCCATCCAAGGGCCGTTTCTACAACTGCCCGGCCGGCTGGACCTGTGAGCTCGACAACAGCGAAATGCTGAAAAGCTACGGCCTGGAAAGCACCTACACCAACTTCCGTCCAGGCACCGGCCCGGCGCTGGATGCCGCGGTGCTGTCGAGCTACAAGCGTGGCGAGCCGATCCTGTTTTACTACTGGTCGCCAACGCCGCTGATGGGCCAGATCGACGTCGTGAAACTTGAAGAGAAACCAGGCGTGAACAAGGCCGTGGATATCAAGGTCGGTCTGTCCAAGACTTTCCACGACGAAGCGCCGGAGCTGGTGGCCGTGCTGGAAAAGGTCAACGTTCCAATCGAGCTGCTGAACGAGAACCTCGGTCGCATGGCCAAGGAGCGGATCGAATCACCAAAACTGGCCAAGATCTTCCTGAAGGAACATCCTGAAGTCTGGCACCAGTGGGTTAGTGAAGACGCAGCCAAGAAAATCGACGCGGCCTTGTAGGTCCGGCCTCTCCGACTGTCGTAACCGGCAGTCGGAGGCTTGATCGCAACCCCTTGATTGAGAGTCTCTTATGTTTCCCGAAAGCTTTACCTTTTCCATCGCCGACTGGGTCAACAGTTGGGTCGATTCGCTGGTCACCAACTACGGTGACGTGTTCCGGCACATCTCCGACACTCTGTTGTGGGCCATCGTCAATCTTGAAGGGTTGCTGCGCGCTGCGCCCTGGTGGCTGATGCTGGCCATCGTGGCGGGCGTGGCCTGGCACGCGACACGTAAGGTGGTGACCACCGCCGTGATCGTCGGTCTGTTGTTCCTGGTCGGCGCGGTCGGCCTCTGGGACAAATTGATGCAAACCCTGGCGCTGATGATGGTGGCGACGATCATTTCGGTGCTGATCGGCATTCCGCTGGGCATTCTCTCGGCCCGCAGCAATCGCCTGCGTTCGGTGCTGATGCCGTTGCTCGACATCATGCAGACCATGCCGAGTTTCGTGTACCTGATCCCGGTACTGATGCTGTTCGGCCTGGGCAAGGTCCCGGCGATTTTCGCCACGGTGATCTACGCCGCGCCACCGTTGATCCGCCTGACCGATCTGGGCATTCGCCAGGTTGACGGCGAAGTGATGGAAGCGATCAACGCCTTCGGTGCCAACCGCTGGCAGCAATTGTTCGGTGTGCAACTGCCGCTGGCCCTGCCGAGCATCATGGCGGGCATCAACCAGACCACCATGATGGCCCTGTCGATGGTAGTGATTGCCTCGATGATCGGCGCCCGTGGCCTGGGTGAAGACGTGCTGGTGGGGATTCAGACCCTCAACGTCGGACGTGGCCTTGAAGCCGGTCTGGCGATCGTGATTCTGGCTGTGGTGATCGACCGCATTACACAGGCGTACGGTCGTGCACGGCATGAGGTGAGCAAATGAACAACGCAACCGTGAGCAAGATCGAAGTCAAAAACGTCTTCAAGATTTTCGGCAACCGTTCCAAGGATGCGCTGGCCATGATCGGCCAGGGCAAGACCAAGGACCAGGTATTGTCCGAAACCGGCTGCGTGGTCGGCGTGAACGACCTGTCGTTGAGCATCGGCAGCGGCGAGATCTTCGTGATCATGGGCCTGTCGGGTTCCGGCAAGTCCACACTGGTGCGTCACTTCAACCGCCTGATCGACCCGACCAGCGGTGCGATCCTGGTGGACGGCGTGGACATCCTGCAATACGACATGGACGCCCTGCGCGAATTTCGTCGGCGCAAGATCAGCATGGTATTCCAGAGCTTCGGCCTGTTGCCGCACAAGAGCGTGCTGGACAACGTCGCCTATGGCCTGAAGATACGTGGCGAGAGCAAGGCCATGTGCAGCGAACGCGCGCTGCACTGGATCAACACCGTGGGCCTGAAGGGCTACGAAAACAAATACCCGCATCAGCTCTCCGGCGGCATGCGTCAACGTGTGGGCCTGGCCCGTGCTTTGGCGGCGGACACTGACATCATCCTGATGGACGAAGCGTTCAGCGCCCTTGATCCGCTGATTCGTGCGGAGATGCAGGACCAGTTGCTGGAGCTGCAAAAGACCCTGCACAAGACCATCGTGTTCATCACTCACGACCTCGACGAGGCCGTGCGCATCGGCAACCGCATTGCGATCCTCAAGGACGGGCGCCTGATCCAGGTCGGCACGCCGCGAGAGATCCTGCATTCGCCGGCGGATGAGTATGTCGACCGCTTTGTGCAGCGCCGGGCGGCGGTGGTTTAAGGGATGTTCGGTGGCTGTTCGGGCCCCTTCGCGAGCAAGCCCGCTCCCACATTTGGAATGCAATCCCCCTGTGGGAGCGGGCTTGCTCGCGAAGGCGGCGGTGAAGCTGCATCAATATTTGGATGAGGTTCAAAATGTCCCAGGCTGAAAAAATCGTTATCACCGAAGCGCAGGTCACTTGGCAGGACGTGGTCGCCGTTGCTCGTCATGGCGCACGGCTTGAGCTGTCGGCACCGATCTGGGCACGCATCGAAAACGCCCAAGCCATCGTCCAGCGCATCGTCACCAGCGGCGAGAATGCCTACGGCATCAACACCGGCCTGGGCGCGCTGTGCAACGTCTCGCTGCAGGACGAGCAACTCAGCCAGTTGTCGCGCAATACTTTGCTCAGTCACGCCTGCGGCGTCGGCGCGCCGCTGACCGACGAGCAGACCCGCTCAATCATCTGCGCCGCGATTATCAATTACAGCCACGGCAAGTCCGGCCTGCACCGGCAGGTAATCGAAGGGCTGCTGGCGTTGCTCAACCATGGCATCACCCCACAAGTGCCATCTCAAGGCTCCGTCGGCTACCTGACTCACATGGCCCACATCGGTATTTCACTGTTGGGGGTCGGCAATGTCAGCTATCGCGGCCAGATCGTTTCCGCGCAGCAGGCTCTGGCGGAAGAGGGGCTGCAACCGGTCAAGCTTGGCGCCAAAGATGGCCTGTGCCTGGTCAACGGCACGCCGTGCATGACCGGCCTGAGCTGCCTGGCAATTGCCGACGCCACGCGCCTGCTGCACTGGGCTGATGTGATCGGCGCCATGAGCTTTGAAGCCCAGCGCGGGCAGATCAACGCGTTCGATGCCGAGATCATCGCGCTCAAGCCGCACCCGGGCATGCAGCAGGTCGGTATCAACCTGCGGGCATTGCTCGAAGGCAGCGAAGTCATCGCCCAGAGCAAAGGCATTCGCACCCAGGATGCCTTGAGTATTCGTTCTATTCCGCAAGTGCACGGCGCCGCCCGTGATCAGCTGGTTCATGCGACCAGGCAGATCGAAACCGAACTCAACGGCATCAGCGACAACCCGATGGTGCTGGGCACTCCAGACAACTATCGCGTGGTGTCCCAGGCCAACCCGCACGGCCAGTCCGTGGCGCTGGCGGCGGACCTGCTGGCCATCGCCATGGCGGAAATCGGCTCGATTGCCGAGCGTCGTCTGGACCGCCTGATCAACCCGCACGTCAGCGGATTGCCGGCGTTCCTGGTGGCCAACCCGGGCGTGAACTCCGGGATGATGATCGTGCAATACGTTGCCGCCTCGCTGTGTGCGCAAAACCGTCAGTTGGCGCAACCGGCGGTGCTCGACAATTACGTCACTTCGGGCCTGCAGGAAGATCACCTGAGCATGGGGACCAACGCTGCCTTGAAACTGCATCAGGCACTGGAAAACTGCACGCAGATCCTCGCTATCGAGTATCTGCTGGCGGCCCAGGCATTCGAGTTCCTGAAAGAGCAGAGTTTTGGCGCTGGTACCGATGCCGCTTGGCGTCTGCTGCGCGAGCGTGTCCCGGCTTATGATCAGGACCGTTGGCTGGCACCGGACATTGCCGCCGCTGCCAGTGTTTTGAAAGACGCGAATTTGCTGCACAAAACCTTACCGAATCTGAACTGATTTCCATACAAAACCAGCGTGCCAAGGCGCCAGCCCCCTTAAAAAGGGGGAGGCGACGGACAACGGATATCTCCGGAGCGACTGGTAGGTCTCTTTACACAAGAGACGAAACTCATACAAGGAGCCAAAAATGACTGCCCTAAACCTAATTCCCGGCCAGTTGAGCCTTGCTCAGCTGCGTGACGTTTATCAGCAACCGGTGA
Organism: Pseudomonas sp. PDM31; assembly: GCF_019218965.1. Classification (NCBI taxonomy): domain Bacteria; kingdom Pseudomonadati; phylum Pseudomonadota; class Gammaproteobacteria; order Pseudomonadales; family Pseudomonadaceae; genus Pseudomonas; species Pseudomonas sp. PDM31. The sequence continues at coordinate 267,346 of NZ_JAHUWS010000004.1, forward strand.
CACTGACCCTAGACAACAGCGCCTCGGCGCAGATCGAAGCCAGCGTTGCCTGCGTGGAGCAGATCCTCGCCGAGAACCGCACCGCCTATGGCATCAACACGGGTTTCGGCCTGCTGGCTTCGACCCGTATCGCCAGCGAAGACCTGGAAAACCTGCAGCGCTCGCTGGTGCTGTCCCACGCCGCCGGTGTCGGCCAGCCGATCAGCGATGACTTGGTGCGGCTGATCATGGTGCTCAAGGTCAACAGCCTCAGCCGTGGTTTCTCCGGTATCCGCCGGGTGGTGATCGACGCGCTGATCGCCCTGATCAACGCTGAGGTTTACCCGCACATTCCGCTCAAAGGCTCGGTCGGTGCATCCGGCGACCTGGCACCGTTGGCGCACATGTCGCTGGTGCTGCTGGGTGAAGGCAAGGCGCGTTACAAGGGTGAGTGGATGGAAGCGACCGAAGCGCTGAAAGTCGCCGGTCTGACCCCGCTGACCCTGGCTGCGAAGGAAGGCCTGGCGCTGCTTAACGGCACTCAGGTGTCCACCGCTTTCGCCCTGCGTGGCCTGTTCGAAGGCGAAGATCTGTTCGCCGGCGCCCTGGCCCTCGGTGGCCTGACCGTTGAAGCCGTGCTGGGCTCGCGCTCGCCGTTCGATGCGCGCATCCACGCCGCCCGTGGCCAGAAAGGCCAGATCGACGCCGCTGCCGCTTACCGCGATTTGCTCGGCGAACGCAGTGAGGTTTCCGACTCCCACGAGAACTGCGAAAAGGTCCAGGACCCGTACTCCCTGCGCTGCCAGCCGCAAGTCATGGGCGCCTGCCTGACCCAGTTCCGTCAGGCGGCCGAAGTGCTGGCTGTCGAAGCCAACGCCGTGTCGGACAATCCATTGGTGTTCGCCGCTGAAGGCGACGTGATTTCCGGCGGTAACTTTCACGCGGAACCGGTGGCCATGGCCGCCGACAACATGGCCCTGGCCATCGCTGAAATCGGCTCCCTGAGCGAACGCCGCATCTCGCTGATGATGGACAAGCACATGTCGCAACTGCCGCCGTTCCTGGTCGCCAATGGCGGCGTGAACTCCGGCTTCATGATCGCCCAGGTGACCGCTGCGGCACTGGCCAGCGAAAACAAGGCACTGTCCCATCCGCATTCGGTGGACAGCCTGCCGACTTCCGCCAACCAGGAAGACCACGTGTCCATGGCCCCGGCTGCGGGCAAGCGCCTGTGGGAAATGGCCGAAAACACCCGCGGGATTCTCGCGGTGGAATGGCTGGCGGCGGTTCAGGGGCTGGATTTGCGTAATGGTCTGAAGACTTCGCCGGCGCTTGAGAAGGCTCGGGCGATTTTGCGTAAGGAAGTGGCGTTTTATGAGAAGGACCGGTTCTTTGCTCCGGACATTAATGCAGCCACTGAGTTGTTGGCTTCGCGCTGCCTGAACGAACTGGTGTCGGCGAAGTTGCTGCCGAGCCTGTAAGAACCAACCCCCTCACCCCAACCCTCCCGACACGTCGGACCGCCCCCAGGGGGGAGAGGGGGAAAGGGAGCAGATCTTCAGGTTTTTCCAGGTTTGAGTTCGACTCGAGTTTAGGGACGATGCCGACCTGACTAACACCACGGTCAGTTCCGTTTCCCGCAAGAGGAAAGGGAGCAGATCTTCAGGTTTTTCCAGGTTTGAGTTCGACTCGAGTTTAGGGACGGTGCCGACCTGACTAACACCACGGTCAGTTCCCTCTCCCGCAAGAGGAAAGGGAGCAGATCTTCATGTTTTTCCAGGTCTGGGTTCGACTCGAGGTTTCAGGTGGATGCAAACCGGACAAGCAACACGGTCAGTTCCCACCCGCATGAGGAAAGGGTTTAGATCTTCGTGTTTTTCCAGGCCTGAGTTCGGCTCGAAATTTCAGGTCGCAGTACATCGAACATTCAACCTGGTCAGTCCCCTCTCCCTCCGGGAGAGGGTTAGGGTGAGGGGGCTCTTGAGGGCTCCCCGCCAAACGAATCCCAACGGAGGCCAACAGTGAAAACCCTCTGGCAACACTGCCACGTCGCAACCATGGCCCAAGGCGTCTACTCGATCATCGAGGATGCGGCCATCGTGACATCCGGTGCGCTTATCGAATGGGTCGGCCCACGCACCGAACTGCCGGCGGGCGAATACCCGGCGGTCAATGATTTGAATGGTGCCTGGGTGACCCCGGGCCTGATCGATTGCCATACCCACACGGTCTTCGGCGGCAACCGCAGCGGCGAATTCGAACAGCGTCTGCAAGGCGTCAGCTACGCGCAAATCGCGGCGGCCGGCGGCGGCATTGCCAGCACCGTGCGTGCCACCCGCGCAGCCAGCGAAGACGAACTGTTCATCAGCGCGGCCAAACGCCTGAAAAGCCTGATGCGCGATGGCGTCACCAGCATCGAGATCAAATCCGGCTACGGCCTGGACCTCGCCAACGAACGCAAGATGCTGCGCGTGGCGCGTCGCCTCGGCGCCGAACTGCCGGTCAGCGTGCGCAGCACCTGCCTTGCGGCGCATGCCTTGCCACCGGAATACGCCGATCGCGCCGACGATTATATCGATCACATCTGCGCGGAAATGCTGCCGGCCCTGGCTGCAGAAGGGCTGGTAGATGCGGTGGACGCGTTCTGTGAATACCTGGCGTTTTCGCCGGCCCAGGTCGAGCGCGTATTCGTCACTGCGCAAAAACTCGGACTGCCCGTGAAACTGCATGCCGAGCAACTTTCGTCACTGCACGGCTCTACTTTGGCGGCGCGTTACCACGCCCTGTCCGCCGATCATCTGGAGTTCATGACCGAAGAGGACGCCATTGCCATGGCCGAGTCCGGTACGGTGGCCGTACTGCTGCCGGGCGCGTTCTACTTCCTGCGCGAAACCCAGTTGCCGCCAATGGACGCCTTGCGTAAACACGGGGTAAAAATCGCCATCGCCAGCGACCTCAACCCGGGCACCTCGCCGGGCCTGTCTCTGCGCCTGATGCTGAACATGGCCTGCACCTGTTTCCGCATGACCCCGGAAGAAGCCCTGGCCGGCGCCACGATCCATGCCGCGACGGCGTTGGGCATGGCCGCTACCCACGGCTCGCTGGAAGCCGGCAAGGTCGCTGATTTCGTTGCCTGGCAAATCGATCGCCCGGCCGATCTGTCGTACTGGCTGGGCGGTGACCTGGAAAAACGCGTCGTGCGTCACGGCGTCGAGACAAGCCTGTAGGAGAGCGTTGTGGATAAGGTTCTGAACTTCAAACAAGGCCGCGTGCCGCTACTGATCAGCATGCCCCACGCCGGTGTGCGTCTGACCCCGGCGGTGGAAGCCGGATTGATTCCCGACGCGAAAAGCCTGCCGGACACCGATTGGCATATCCCGCAGCTTTACGATTTCGCCGCCGAGCTGGGTGCCAGCACCCTGGCCGCCGAATATTCGCGATTCGTCATTGACCTGAACCGGCCGTCCGACGACAAGCCTTTGTACGTGGGCGCCACCACCGGTCTGTACCCGGCGACGCTGTTCGACGGCATACCGTTGTTCCGCGAGGGGCTGGAGCCTTCGAAAGAAGAGCGCGCGACTTATCTGGAGCAGATCTGGACGCCGTACCACAGTACCTTGCAGAACGAGCTGGCACGGCTGAAGGCCGAGTTCGGCTACGCGCTGTTGTTCGATGCCCACTCCATCCGCTCGATCATCCCGCACCTGTTCGACGGCAAACTGCCGGACTTCAACCTTGGCACCTTCAATGGCGCCAGTTGCGATCCTCAGCTGGCGACCGGGCTGGAAGCCATCTGCGCCCGTCACACGGAGTACAGCCATGTACTGAACGGGCGCTTCAAGGGTGGTTATATCACCCGGCATTACGGCAACCCGGCCGAGAATATCCATGCCGTGCAGCTGGAGTTGGGGCAGTGCACTTACATGGAAGAGTTCGAGCCGTTCCGTTACCGACCGGATTTGGCGGAGCCGACGCGGGTGGTCTTGAAAGAGTTGTTGCAAGGGTTGTTGGATTGGGGCGACAAGCGCTACCAGCGTTAAACGTACCCCCTGTAGGAGCGAGCATGCTCGCGATGGACGTCAACGATGACGAGGGCTGCCTGGATGAATGCGGCGCCTTCAGGTTCTTCGCGAGCAGGCTCGCTCCTACATGTGCATGCTCACCGACGTAATTCGGGTTTATGATGCCCAACGGCAGAATAATAGAAGTCCCCCCAGGGATGACCTCGACCCCTTACGGAGTGCGCAATGCAGACTTTGTACCCGCAGATCAAACCCTACGCCCGGCACGATCTGGCCGTCGATGCAACTCACACCCTCTACGTCGACGAAAGCGGTTCACCGGCAGGTTTGCCGGTGGTGTTCATTCACGGCGGCCCCGGCGCCGGTTGTGATGCCCAGAGTCGTTGTTTCTTTGACCCCAACATCTATCGCATCGTCACCTTCGATCAACGCGGTTGCGGTCGCTCCACGCCTCACGCCAGCCTGGAAAACAACACCACCTGGGATCTGGTCGCCGACCTGGAGCGGATTCGCCAGCACCTGGGCATCGACAAGTGGGTGCTGTTCGGCGGTTCGTGGGGTTCGACCCTGGCACTGGCCTACGCGCAAACCCATCCGGAGCGTGTGCACGGCTTGATCCTGCGTGGGATATTTCTCTGCCGTCCACAGGAAATCGAATGGTTCTATCAGGCCGGTGCCAGCCGTCTGTTCCCCGATTACTGGCAGGACTACATCGCGCCAATCCCATTGGACGAGCGTGACGACTTGCTCACCGCCTTCCACAAGCGCCTGGTTGGCAACGATCAAATTGCCCAGATGCATGCGGCCAAGGCCTGGTCGACCTGGGAAGGCCGCACCGCGACATTGCGCCCGAACCCGCTGGTGATCGATCGTTTCTCCGAGCCGCAACGTGCATTGTCCATTGCCCGCATCGAATGCCATTACTTCAGCAACAACGCCTTCCTTGAGCCGAACCAGTTGATTCGCGACATGGGCAAGATCGCCCACTTGCCGGGTGTGATCGTGCATGGCCGTTATGACGTGATCTGCCCGTTGGATAATGCCTGGGAATTGCACCAGGCCTGGCCGAACAGCGAGTTGCAAGTCATTCGCGACGCCGGCCATGCCGCCTCCGAACCGGGGATCACTGACGCACTGGTGCGGGCCACCGACCAGATGGCGCGGCGCCTGCTCGACTTGCCGCCCGAAGAAGCATGAAAGGCTTGTTGCAACGCGTGCGCGGCGCGCGCGTCGAGGTAGCAGGCGAGGTGGTGGGTGCCGTCGATCAGGGCTTGCTGGTTCTGGTTGCAGTGGAACCGGGGGACACCCGGGCGAGCGCCGACAAACTTCTGCATAAGCTGCTTAACTATCGGGTGTTCAGTGACGCCGAGGGCAAGATGAATCTGTCCCTGGCGGATGTGGGCGGCGGGCTGCTGCTGGTCTCTCAGTTCACCCTGGCCGCGGACACTAAAAGCGGGCTGCGTCCAAGTTTCTCGACCGCGGCCCCTCCTGCTTTGGGCGAGGAGCTGTTCGACTATCTATTAAGCAAAGCGAAACAGGTGCATGGCACTGTGGCATCAGGTAGATTCGGCGCGGATATGCAGGTGCACCTGGTCAATGATGGCCCGGTCACCTTCCTGTTACAGACCTGAAAGCGCTTGAAACAACTTTTTAAGCTCATTTCCACTGAAAACAGGGGCTTTTCGCGATAAATACTTTGTTACGCCTGATGCGTTGTAACGCGGCCTGCTAGATAATCGCGCGCTACGGGGATCGGCGTTCGTTGGTCCATTTTGACTTAGGTAGAGACTTGTCCGGAACCGTTTGGGGAATCATTTTGCCTCATCGGAGTCGGAACAATGCTCGCCAACTTGGCAAGAGTGGTTTGTGAGGTCGGGTTTTTCAGGCTCGGTAACGCACAGGCCCGTCAACTGGCCGTTGGTTTTTTGATCTGTTTTCGGCGAGGGTTGCTCGTGATTGTTAGTCCCTGTAATGCACCAAGAATGTCTGCCAAACGGTTTCGTAGCGCTCTGGTAGCGGGCTCAGCCCTGCTCTGCCTGCTCAGCGCCGGCCAGCTTTGGGCATTCAGTCTGGATGATGTCTCGGTCAAGGCAAAAGAGCTGGCCGCGCAGAAGTACGAAGTACCGCGCAGTAACCTGCCGAACGAATTCCGCGAAATGAAATTCGCCGACTATCAGAAGATCCGTTTTCTGACGGAAAAAGCAGAATGGGCCGACCAGAAGACGCCATTCAAGCTGTCGTTCTACCACCAGGGTATGCATTTCGATACGCCGGTGAAAATCAATGAAATCACGGCGAACACCGTCGAAGAGATCAAATACGACCCGAGTCGTTTTGATTTCGGCGATTTGCAGTTCGATCCTAAAGCCACCGAGCAACTGGGTTATGCCGGTTTCCGTGTGCTTTACCCGATCAACAAGGCCGACAAACAAGACGAAATCATGACCATGCTCGGCGCGAGTTATTTCCGCGTCGTGGGCAAAGGTCACGTCTATGGCCTGTCCGCTCGGGGCATGGCAATCGACACCGCCTTGCCGTCCGGCGAAGAGTTTCCGCGTTTCCGTGAATTCTGGATTCAGCAGCCGAAGCCGGGCGACAAGCACCTGGTGATTTTCGCGCTGCTGGATTCCCCACGGGCCACCGGTGCCTATCGTCTGACCCTGCGTCCGGGCAGCGACACCATTGTCGACGTCAAGGCGCAGATGTTCCTGCGTGACAAGGTCGGCAAACTGGGTATTGCGCCACTGACCAGCATGTTCCTGTTTGGTGCCAACCAGCCGTCGAAAGTCCTCAACTATCGTCGTGAGCTGCACGACTCCAGCGGCCTGGCGATTCACGCCGGCAACGGCGAATGGCTGTGGCGCCCACTGAATAATCCGAAACACCTGGCGGTGAGCAACTTCTCGGTCGAGAACCCGCGTGGTTTCGGTCTGTTGCAACGTGGTCGCGACTTCAGCCACTACGAAGACCTCGACGACCGTTACGACAAGCGCCCAAGCGCCTGGATCGAACCTAAGGGTGACTGGGGCAAAGGTACCGTCGATCTGGTAGAGATTCCGACCGCCGACGAAACCAACGACAACATCGTGGCTTTCTGGAATCCGGAAAAACTGCCAGAGCCAGGTCAACCGCTCGACGTTGCTTACCGTATGCACTGGACCATGGACGAAGCCTCGATTCATGCGCCTGACAGTGCCTGGGTCAAACAGACTCTGCGCTCCACTGGCGACGTCAAGCAGTCCAACCTGATTCGTCAGCCGGACGGCAGCGTTGCCTATCTGGTGGACTTCGAAGGCCCGTCCCTGTCGGCATTGCCTGCAGATACGGAAGTTCGCAGCCAGGTGAGCGTTGGCGACAACGCTGAACTGGTGGAAAACAGTGTGCGCTACAACCCTGAAACCAAGGGCTGGCGCCTGACCCTGCGGATGAAGATCAAGGACCCGAGCAAGGCCACCGAGATGCGCGCTGCGCTGGTGCAGAACATCGTACCGGCGGACCTGGCCAAGACCTCGGTTCCAGCGTCCAACTCGTCGGTTGCCAAGGCCGACAAGGTTGCCGCCAAGCAACAGGAGAAAGCGGACAAGGAAGCCAAGCAAGCGGAGGCCAAACAGGCCGAGACCAAGCCGGTTGCTGATGCCAAGGATCAGGCCAAAAAAGACGCCAAGCAGCCTGCCGCTGCCGACGCGGTCCCAGCCACACCGGAATCGGCCCCGACTGAAGAAGTCCTGACCGAGACCTGGAGCTATCAGTTGCCTGCCGATGAGTAATTCTCAAGTACAGCCAGAGACGCTTTCCGAGTATCTGGCGCATCTGCCCATGACCGACGAGCAACGCGCGGAACTCGCGGGTTGCAAGTCCTTCAGCGAGTTGCACGAGCGTTTGTCGTCCTCGATGTTCGACGCTCCGACCGAGGCCGTCCAGGCTTCGGTCGGCAAGCGCCTGACCCTGAGCACCGCCGAAGAGTTGCAGGACGCCGAAATGCTGGCGCTCGACGCCAGCGGTCGCGTTTGCCTGAAGGCGACGCCGCCGATTCGTCGGACCAAGGTTGTGCCGGAGCCGTGGCGCACCAACATTCTGGTGCGCGGTTGGCGCCGGATGACCGGACGGACCAATCCGCCGAAGCCGCCGAAGGATGAGCGAGTACTGCCGGCAGCGCGCTGGCGTACGGTCGGCTCGATCCGTCGTTATATTCTGTTGGTGTTGATGCTGGGCCAGACCATCGTCGCCGGCTGGTACATGAAGGGCATCATGCCGTACCAGGGCTGGTCGTTCGTCGACCTGAACGAAGTGCTGAACCAACCGTTGTTGCAGACTGCGACGCAAGTGCTGCCGTATGCGCTGCAGACCAGCATCCTGATCCTGTTCGGCATCTTGTTCTGCTGGGTGTCGGCCGGTTTCTGGACGGCGCTGATGGGCTTCCTCGAGTTGCTCACCGGTCACGATAAATACCGTATTTCCGGTAAAAGTGCCGGTAATGAGCCGATTCCCAAGGATGCGCGCACCGCGTTGGTGATGCCGATCTGCAACGAAGACGTGCCTCGGGTATTCGCCGGTCTGCGCGCAACGTTCGAGTCGGTTGCGGCCACGGGTGATCTGGATCGCTTTGACTTCTTCGTCCTCAGCGACAGTAACGACGCCGATATCTGTGTCGCCGAACAGCAGGCCTGGCTGGACGTCTGCCGCGAAGCCAAGGGCTTTGGCAAGATTTTCTATCGCCGCCGCCGTCGCCGCGTGAAGCGTAAAAGCGGCAACCTGGACGACTTCTGCCGTCGCTGGGGCGGTGACTACAAGTACATGGTCGTGCTCGATGCCGACTCGGTGATGAGCGGCGAGTGCCTGACCAGTCTGGTGCGCCTGATGGAAGCCACGCCGGACGCCGGGATTATCCAGACCGCGCCACGTGCGTCGGGCATGGATACCCTTTATGCGCGCATGCAGCAGTTTGCTACCCGCGTGTACGGTCCGCTGTTCACCGCCGGTCTGCACTTCTGGCAGTTGGGCGAATCCCACTACTGGGGTCACAACGCGATCATCCGCATGAAGCCGTTCATCGAGCACTGCGCCCTGGCGCCGTTGCCCGGTAAAGGCGCGTTTGCCGGTGCGATTCTGTCCCACGACTTCGTCGAAGCCGCGCTGATGCGTCGTGCCGGCTGGGGCGTGTGGATTGCCTACGACTTGCCAGGCAGCTACGAAGAGCTACCGCCAAACCTGCTCGACGAACTCAAGCGTGACCGTCGCTGGTGCCACGGTAACCTGATGAACTTCCGGCTGTTCCTGGTAAAAGGCATGCACCCGGTACACCGGGCGGTGTTCCTGACCGGCGTGATGTCCTACCTGTCGGCGCCGTTGTGGTTCTTCTTCCTCGTGCTGTCGACGGCGCTGCTGGCGGTCAACACGCTGATGGAGCCGCAGTACTTCCTTGAACCGCGCCAGCTTTATCCGCTGTGGCCACAATGGCACCCGGACAAGGCCATCGCGCTGTTCTCGACCACCATCGTGCTGTTGTTCTTGCCGAAGCTGTTGAGCATCATCCTGATCTGGGCCAAGGGCGCGAAAGAGTTCGGCGGCAAGTTCAAGGTGACCCTGTCGATGCTCCTGGAGATGTTGTTCTCCATGTTGCTGGCGCCGGTGCGGATGATTTTCCACACCCGTTTCGTTCTCGCCGCGTTCCTCGGCTGGGCCGCGACCTGGAACTCGCCGCAACGTGACGACGACTCCACGCCATGGAGCGAGGCGGTCAAGCGCCACGGTCCGCAAACCTTGCTGGGCTTCTTCTGGGCCTTGCTGGTGATCTGGCTGAACCCGAGCTTCCTGTGGTGGCTGGTTCCGATCGTCGGTTCGTTGATGCTGTCGATTCCGGTGTCGGTGATTTCCAGCCGCGTTGGCCTGGGCCTGAAGTCCCGTGACGAGAGCCTGTTCCTGATCCCTGAGGAATACAATCCGCCACAGGCGTTGCTGGCAACCGACCAGTACACCCATGAAAACCGCTGGCATGCGCTGAACGACGGCTTCGTTCGTTCGGTGGTCGATCCACAGCAGAACGCCCTGGCGTGCTCGCTGGCAACCTCCCGTCACGGGCAGGCCGAGCCGATCGAATGGCTGCGGATCGAACGGGTACGGCACGCCATGAAGGTCGGGCCTGACGGGCTGAGCAACAATGAGCGTGTGCAACTGCTGAGCGACCCGGTGGCATTGGCTCGCTTGCACGAGCAAGTGTGGAGCGAAGGTCACCCCGAGTGGCTGGCTGCGTGGCGCAAGTCGGTGAAAGCCGATCCCCATGCGCCGCTGCTGCCGCTCAAGCCGCTGAGTGCGCAGCCTCAGTTGGCATGATAAAAAACCCCGCTAAGTTAGCGGGGTTTTTTTTGGTGCCTGTGATTCACAATAGATGTCATTGTTGCTGCTGTTAAAGGGCAACTACTACGACTGTGTTGCTATTTTCTTGGGAGATGTAGGCCTTAGAGCCGTCAGGAGTAATGGCTATAAAAGCCCCCCCGCCCACCCAAATTTCTTGGATGATTTCATGCGTGTTTGTGTTGATAATTAATAAAAAATTACCTGAAACGACGTACGCTAGTGGCATGCTTGGGTGTGTTGCAATACTGCGAACGCTATCACGAGTGATCAGGTCGCCGATGACCGTATTGGTCGCGGTATCGATAATTACTAATTTGCTCCCGCCACAGTATAAGTATGGGCTGTGGGCGTTGGTTTGGGTCAAGGCAATTGTTTGGCTGGCGCTTGCCGGAATTCTCTCTATTATTTGCAAATCATTAGCGTCAAGAACCAGTACGTCATCTGATGATGGGTGCACTGAATAAAGGCAAGTATTACGGGGGCATAATGCCAGGGCGAAAGAGTCGATGTCATTCACGGCTAACTGATTTTCAGAAAGAGCGCGGAATCGTCTAACGGATCTATTATTAGCATTGTATACGTTTTCGCCATCTGTACTGAATTTCATGTCGAAGGTGCCAGTAAGGCCATCTAAGTCATGAGTCATCTCATAGGAATTCGTATTGTAGACATATGTGTATGAGTCTGCGTTGTCACATCCGTAGAGGTGCTGCCCGCGGGGATGAACAGCGATGGTCGTAGCCTTCCCGCGAGGTCGGGGTATAGTGTGTATTACGGTATTGCTTTTAGTGTCAATGACAGAAATGCTTTGGCTTCCACTGTTTGCTACAAAGACTTTCCCTCCGTCAATGCTAACTTCAACTTGTGTTGGGGAAGTTCCAACAGCAATGGTAGCGATGACTTTAGGCTCTCTTGCTATGTGATATTCGCGAACTACAAAAGGGACGGCAGAACTTATCTCGCCCGTTGCATTCAGCGAGACCAGGGCAATCACTTTAACTCCTTCGTCATGGGGCAGCGTATTCAGGTAGTCTGCCGGAATCAATTGTTCGATTCGCTTGGCATCAAACTCCAATTGACTCACGGGGACCCCGTCGCGCAGCGTATATTTTCCCTGGTTTCCTTCCAGGAAAATCCAGACTGCCAGGCCTGTTCGCATAAATGGAAACTCGGAGATCTGAACGGCGTGGCTGTCGCGCGGATCGAGCTTACCGTCTACAGCTCCGGGCACTTTCACCAAATCCATAGCCGAAGGCACCAGAGGTAGCACCTTCACTTGCAGAACATCCGACAATTTGCTTCTGCTACCACGCGTGTACTTGTAGCTTGCCGTGAAGTTTTGACCCAAGTTGGCCGCGATGACGTTGATATCCAAATAGAAATCAACCAAGCGCTTATCGGCATCACCATATTTTGGCGGGATCACTGGTGTTCCGGCGTCGGGCGTACCCTTGACGTACGCCTCGATCTCGTCGGTGCCGAGCATGTCGGGGTTGCGTACACGGAGCGTGAAAGTTCCCAACTCCAGGACTTTCATGGGGTCAATCGTGGCCGTGGCGGGATTGTCCAGGGTCGCTTCCAGTATCTCCGGCACGGGCAATTGCAGTGCCGAGCCGACCCACATCTCCACGACCTCGGAGCAGCGGGAGCTCTGCCCATCCACCAGCGTGTAGTAGATTTTTACAGGGCCATTCAGGTTCGCCAGGACAATCGCGCGATCAACGGTGAAATACAGGTCCTTGCCCTCCCAGATAAACTCAATCGGAAACTCCTTGGTGAAACTGCCTCCCGCCGCACGGCCTTCGAAATGCAGCCAAACAGAACGCCCGGCGATAAAGTCGGGGTGTGTCCGGGCGATGATCGTCGCATCAAACAGCGATTGCTTCGGGTCAAACACGAATTCCGGTGCCGGAGCTTCCACGATATCGACGCGCGGTAATTTTTCCGTGACGACATTGAGGTGCAGTGTTTCAGAGGGTAAATGCGTCCCTTGCTGGGTGATGATCTCGTAGGTAATTTTGAGGATTTTCAGGTTCTCGATATCGATGTCGCGCTCGTTGATCAAGCGAAAAATGATAGGGCCATTGCCTGTGGGCCTTGGAGGAAGGGTCCAGTGATACGGCATGCCGTCCTCACGGATACCATTCAATATGAGGAGGATGGCGTCAAGAGGGTTACCCTCGTGCGGCTCGATATTCACGGTGATCAGTGCCGATTTTTTCGGCAATTCGCCATTTGGGGCTTCAGTGACGGTGGCGGCCGGCAAGAGGGAAGTGGCTATATTGGGGGAGGTAGTAGACACGTTGAACTCCTTGTCAGTATTGGAATGAGGCCCTTGAGAGATGAGAATCCGACAGGGGCGCCTACCCAAGTAAATTCTTAAAAGCGCTAGCTGTGTAGCTGTCATAAATGACAGTTGCGACCAGTGGCTGCGACCCGATGCATAGGTCAGTACAGTTACTTTCATGGAATAACGGGCTTTTTTTGCCTGAACGTCGCCAAGCTCTTGTGCAAATGAACGAGTGCGTTAGCATCCATCCCCGAATTGGTGCGCCCGGATAATTTTTCTCCGTATTGGTGTGTTTCCTTACGGAAGCCACCATTTGCGCGCCTCATATCGCAATGGTTTTGGGGACTTGAAGATGAAGAAGTATCTGTCGATGCTGCTGGTCGGCGTCACGGCATTGGTTGCAGTCGGCGCGGCGCAGGCCGGTGCCATTGATGATGCGGTCAAGCGCGGCACCTTGAAGGTCGGCATGGACCCGACCTACATGCCGTTCGAGATGACCAACAAGCGCGGCGAGATCATCGGTTTCGAAGTCGACATCCTCAAAGCGATGACCAAGGCCATGGGTGTCAAGCTGGAGCTGGTGTCTACTGGTTACGACGGCATCATCCCGGCCCTGCTCACCGACAAGTTCGACATGATCGGCAGCGGCATGACCCTGACCCAAGAGCGCAACCTGCGCCTGAATTTCAGCGAACCGTTCATCGTGGTCGGCCAAACCTTGCTGATCCGCAAGGAGCTGGAAGGCACCATCAAGTCCTACAAAGACCTGAACACTGCCGACTACCGCATCACCTCCAAGCTTGGCACCACCGGTGAGATGGTCGCGAAGAAGCTGATCTCCAAAGCCAAATACCACGGCTATGACAATGAGCAGGAAGCGGTGCTCGACGTGGTCAATGGCAAAGCCGATGCCTTTATCTACGACGCGCCCTACAACGTTGTGGCTGTGAACAAGGTCGGCAACGGCAAGCTGGTATTCCTCGACAAGCCGTTCACCTACGAGCCCCTGGCGTTCGGCCTGAAGAAGGGTGACTACGACAGCATCAACTTCATCAACAACTTCCTGCATCAGATCCACGAAGACGGCACCTACGATCGCATCCATGACAAGTGGTTCAAAGACACCGCTTGGCAGAAGGACATGGAGTAAGGCTCGGTCAGATAGACCGCGTCGCGCCGAATCGCCAGCAGGCTGGCTCCCACAATGAAATGCATTCCCCTGTGGGAGCCAGCCTGCTGGCGATGACGGCCTCCAAGGCAACACAAATTCCGGAACCTGCAATGAAACAGAAAAAAGCCCAATGGCCCTGGCACGCCCTGACCGTGCTGGTGCTGATCGGTCTGGCCGGCGCGTTGTATTACGCCACCTCGCTGATGTCCTACGAATGGCGCTGGAACCGCGTACCGCAGTACTTCGCCTACCACGCCGAAGAATCCCAACGCGCCGCCGACATCTCCACCGTCAGCGAACTGGTGCGTAAAGGCGACAAGGCGCAAGTGACCCTGCGTAACGATGCAGGCGATGAACAACACCTGACCGTCGACGAAAACAGCCTGCAAGTCGCCCAGGGCGATGATGTGGCCGAAGGTGACGTGGTCGGCGTAACCCGCCATTGGGCCGCAGGACCGCTGATGTGGGGCCTCTGGACCACCTTGTGGCTATCGGTGGTCTCTGGTGTGCTAGGTCTGCTGATCGGCCTCGCCACCGGCTTGTGCCGCCTGTCGAACAACCCGACCTTGCGCGACCTCTCGACCATTTACGTCGAACTGGTGCGTGGCACGCCGCTGCTGGTACAGATCTTCATTTTCTACTTCTTCATCGGCACGGTGATGAACCTGTCCCGGGAGTTCGCCGGGATCGCTGCGCTGTCGCTGTTTACAGGTGCTTACGTAGCGGAAATCATCCGCTCGGGCGTGCAGTCGATCGCCCGTGGTCAGAATGAAGCTGCACGGTCCCTGGGCCTGAGTGCGGGTCAGTCGATGCGCCATGTGGTGCTGCCGCAAGCGTTCAAGCGCGTGTTGCCACCGCTGGCTGGGCAGTTCATCAGCCTGGTCAAGGACACCTCGCTGGTGTCGGTGATCGCGATTACCGAACTGCTCAAAAGCGGTCGTGAAGTCATTACCACGTCGTTCTCGCCGTTCGAAATCCTGTTCTGTGTCGCCGGCCTGTACCTGTTGATCAACCTGCCGCTGTCGAAAATCGCCAGCCGGCTTGAGCGGAGGCTCGCGCAAAGTGATTGAAGTCCGCGATCTGGTAAAAGTCTACGACACCCGTGGTCAGGTGGTGCGTGCGGTGGATAACGTCAGCACCACGGTGGCCAAGGGCGAAGTACTGGTGGTGATCGGCCCGTCCGGTTCCGGCAAGTCGACCTTTCTGCGCTGCCTCAATGGCCTGGAAGAGTTCGATTCGGGCTCGGTAAGCATCGATGGTCTGCAACTGGCTGACCCGAAAACCGATGTAAACGCGTATCGCCGCGAAGTCGGCATGGTGTTCCAGCACTTCAACCTGTTCCCGCACATGACCGTTCTGGAAAACCTTTGCCTGGCGCAGAAAGTCGTGCGCAAACGCGGCAAGAAGGAGCGTGAAGCCAAGGCCTTGGCGCTGCTGGAAAAGGTCGGGATTGCGCAGAAGGCCAACGAGTTTCCGTCACGCCTGTCCGGCGGTCAGCAACAGCGCGTGGCGATCGCCCGGGCGCTGGCGATGGAGCCAAAGGTGATGCTGTTCGATGAGCCGACCTCGGCGTTGGACCCGGAAATGGTCGGCGAAGTGCTGGATGTGATGAAGAACCTGGCCGTGGAAGGCATGACCATGGTGTGCGTCACCCACGAAATGGGTTTTGCCCGGGAAGTAGCCGATCGTGTGCTGTTCTTCGATCATGGCAAGTTGCTGGAAGATGCATCGCCAGCGCAGTTTTTCGATGCCCCGAAAGATCCGCGGGCTCAGGCATTTTTGCGCCAGGTTCTATAGCGCAAGCGCCTGTAGCCAGGTTTTTCAGCACGTCGCTTTGCCGTGAGCAGGCTCGGCGACGTGCGGGCGGATGCTGATATCAGCCGATATCAATTAGCTGCGCGCGCCTCTGGCCTTGTTAAGCTCAATGCATTTTTCGACGATGCCTGTGTCTTGAATGAAGTCTGCATTGATGATGTTGAAAACGCTATGTTGCGGATGGAACACGTCTGTCCAGACTTTCTCGCCGCGCCTCAGGCGCATTGGGCCTCCGGTGTTATAAATGGTCGCTGACAGTGAGCTGAATGTACTGCTGGAAACTCTTGCCCTGGCTCTGTTGATGAAACTTTCAAGTTGTGCTCGAGTTGTCTGATCGCCTTCCCATATGTGCTGGATGGTATTCCAGTAGGCGCCGCCTTCCCAGCAAATGATTACATTGCGATTAGGGTGGCTCTTTTTGATTTCGGCCAAAGTCAGGTTTCTTGCGGTGGGTGGGATCAGTAAATGATTCAGTTGGCTTAACTTGTTTCGAAAGCGTCCAATGCTGTCATTCAGATTTCTGCCACGGTCAAACTTGTGAATGTCCAGTATTATCAGCTCGCCACGATTTGACTCCGCGAACCTTTTGACCTCCGCAAGGCATTGGTCGAAATTTCTTCCAGGTAAACCATGTACACACTTGAACTCCTCGATGAATTTGTATCGAGGGACCTTCGAGCCACCAACATCTTTTCTGTAACTGTAGTCGGTAACGCGCAAATCGAGGACACGGGCACCCTGGTTCAATTGGGTGCCGAAAAAATAGTCCTGGCATGCCATCCAATTGCCGAAAACAGGATCCAGTGAGCCTTTATCCACACCGGAATTATGGGCAGAGGGTAGAGCGAGCTGGTGCACGCGCAGGTTCTTGATATGTTCATAGATGCCCGTCATCCAGGCATTGCCAAGTGTAAAATTTGTTACGTTCATGATGTTCACTCCTTGTGATTAGCCAACAACAAGCATGTCTATGCGTAATAATCGCGTCTGCGCTATTAACATAGTGCTTTGCTGTGGTTCCTTTGATTGAGGAGTGAACTTAGCATGCCGGGTTTTTGGTTTGTGTTCGGCGCCTTTGTATTCAGTTTTTCTACAGTCGTAAGTTAGTGTTTTTATATTGTTGAGTGAGGGAGGGCTTGTCCGCGTTGGGCAAGCCCTCTTTAAATATTCAAACTTTAAAGCGCCCCACCAACATTTGCAGATGTGTACCCAATCGCGCCAGCTCAACACTGGACGCTGCCGTCTCTTCACTCGCCGCCGACGTTTGGTCCGACACATCCCGTACGTTCAACACGCTTCGGTTGATTTCCTCGGCCACGGCGCTTTGCTGCTCGGCCGCCGCTGCAATCTGTTGGTTCATCGCCTGAATGGTCGATACGGTACGGGTAATGCTTTCCAGTGAAGTACCGGCACGGCGGGTCAGTTCGACGCTGCTGTCGGTCAGGTTGCGGCTGTTGTCCATGATGGTCGCCACTTGCTGGGTGCCGTTTTGCAGGCCGACGATCAGTTCTTCGATCTCTTCGGTGGACTTCTGGGTGCGCTGGGCCAGACTGCGGACTTCGTCGGCGACCACGGCAAAACCGCGCCCGGCCTCACCGGCACGGGCCGCTTCAATCGCCGCGTTGAGTGCCAGCAGGTTGGTTTGCTGGGCCACGGATTTGATCACGTCCAATACGCTGCCGATCTTGTCACTCTCGCGCTTGAGCTCACCCATGGCTTCGGTGGAGTTACCGACTTCCCTGGCCAGGCGCTCGATCTGGGCGATCGCTTCGCCGACCACCTTGTCGCCTTCGCGGGCCTGCTGGTCGGCGGCGACCGCCGCTTCGGATGCTTCCTCGGCGTTGCGTGCGACTTCCTGCACGGTGGCAGCCATTTCGTTCATGGCGGTGGCGACCTGATCGGTCTCGACTCTCTGACTGTTAACCCCGGCGCTGGTCTGCTCGGTGACGGCGGACAACTCCTCGGCAGCGCTGGCGATCTGGGTAACGCCATCACTGATCCCACCGATCAGTTCGCGCAGGCCCCGGGTCATGCCTTGCATGGCGCGTTGCAGTTGACCAAGTTCATCGCGGCGCAGGGACACAAGGTTTTGCGTCAGGTCACCGGCGGCCACGCGCTCGGCCACTGCCAGGGTCTGGTTCAGGGGGATGACGATTTGCCGGGTAATTGCCCATGCCGCCAGCAAGCCGAAGGCAATCGCCAGCGCGGTAACCAGGGTCAGCATGTTCTTGGCGTGAGCGGCATCGGTGTCGCGGACAACGGTTTGCGAAACGGTGAGTTTCTTGCTCAGGTCCAGCAGGATCTCGCCTTGGGCGGCCATGCGCTCCAGTGATTGGGTCGTGGCCATCTGGGAATCACTGAACTGGCTGACAGCGGCGCGATAGGCCTTGAGGGCGTCGGTGGCCTGTTGCAGGTTGGCCAGGTGCTCTTCGGGTAGTGTGGCTGGAAGGCTCTCGAGGTTTTTCAGGGCATTGTCGATGGCGTCCAGGGCGGGCTGTGCAGCTTCGCTCTTGCCGCTGTAGGTGTAGCCGCGTACCTGGAAGCGTGCCTGCTGGATCAGCTTGCTGAGGTTGATCACGCTGTTGAAGGCGCTCACGCTGTCGCCTTGCAGCATGGATTTTTCCACTTCGGCGACACGGGCCACGGCGGTGTCGGCAGTGGCGCCGAGTTTGCTGCGGGCGTCCTCGCGCTGGGCGCCTGCCCGGGTCATGTCGCTGAACGCGCGGCGGTACTCGGCGACAGCGGCCAGTTGTTGATCCACCATGGCGGCGTCAGCTGGTTGCTCAATCAGGCTGCGCGCGGTATGCAGGCCGGTTTCGAGCTTGCCTAACAGGTCGTTGACGGCTGCGGGGCCTTGCTCGCCGCGACGCATTTCATAGTCCATGCGCGCCAGGCGCAGATCCTTGGTCAGCTCGTTGACAGTGGCGATGAAACCTAGCTTGTCGCCACGGCTGATCACGCCGCTCAGACCGGACCAGCCGGTGAAGGTGATCAGCAGTGTCAGCAATAACAGCAGGCCAAAACCGATTCCCAGTTTGCGTTTGACACGTATGTGCCCAAGATTCTCGGCTAGCCAACTGTACATGCTACTTCTCCCCTGACCGCAAATTGGTTTTGTGGGGGGTATATCGGCGGCGCGCAGATATTCTGTAGGGCTGTGTGAATTTAGAAGAGGCGGGCCAATAGCGCGGTTACGGCGGTTTCGACGCGCAGGATTCGCTCGCCCAACTGCACCGGTTGCAGGCCGGACTTACCCAGCAGGTCGATTTCGTAGGGGATCCAGCCGCCTTCAGGGCCGATCGCCAGGGTCACCGGCTCGTTCAGCGCACGAGGGCAGGGCGGGTAGTTGCCCGGGTGCCCGACCAGGCCCAGGGTGCCTTCGCTAATCGCCGGCAGGCGGTCTTCGACAAACGGCTTGAAGCGCTTCTCGATAACAACCTGTGGCAGTACGCTGTCCCGGGCTTGTTCAAGGCCGAGGATCAATTGCTCGCGAATCGCTTCAGGCTCAAGGAACGGTGTCTGCCAGAAGCTCTTCTCGACGCGATAGCTGTTGACCAGCACGATGCGTGGCACTCCCATGGCGGCCACGGTCTGAAACACCCTGCGCAGCATCTTGGGTCGTGGCAGGGCCAGTACCAGGGTCAGCGGCAGCTTGGCCGGCGGCGATTGGTCGAGTGTGACGCGCAACTCCGCTTCAGCGGCGTCCAGGCGCAACACCTCGGCCGATCCCATCAGCCCGCCGATCCGCCCGACACGCATGCTGTCGCCGACTTCGCAGCGATGTACTTGCTGCATGTGAGTCAAACGACGGTCGCGCAGGACCACCCGGTCAGCCGCGATGAAGTCGGCCTCCTCGAGGAGCAGCAGGTTCACGCTTGAGTCGCTGGCGGCTGGTCGTTGTGATCGTCAGCCGGTTGGTCGTCCGGATGTTCGCCGCGCTTGCTGATCAGGCTACCGAACAGGATGCCAACCTCGAACAGCATCCACATCGGCACGGCCAGCAGTGTCTGCGAGAAGATGTCCGGCGGCGTCAGGATCATGCCGACCACGAAGCAGCCGATGATCACGTACGGGCGGATTTTCTTCAGGTATTTGACGTCGACCACGCCTATCCACACCAGCAGCACCACGGCCACCGGAATCTCGAACGCCACGCCGAAGGCGAAGAACAGCGTCATGACGAAATCCAGGTAGCTGCTGATGTCGGTCATCATTTCAACCCCGGCCGGGGTGGCGGCGGCGAAGAATTTGAAGATCAGTGGGAACACCAGGTAATAGGCGAACGCCATGCCAGCGTAGAACAGCAAAATGCTCGAAACCAGCAGGGGCACGGCGATGCGCTTTTCATGCTTGTACAGGCCCGGGGCGATGAAGCCCCAGATCTGATGCAGGATCACCGGGATGGCCAGGAACAGCGAGACCATCATGGTCAGCTTCAGCGGCGTCAGGAACGGCGACGACACGTCGGTGGCGATCATCGTCGCGCCGACCGGCAGGTACTCGCGCAGCGGCGTGGAGACGAAGGTGTAGATCTGCTGGGTGAAAGCGAACAGCCCGGCGAAGATGATGAAGATCGCCGCTACGCAACGCAGCAGGCGGGTACGCAGCTCGGTGAGGTGCGAAACCAGCGGCATGTGCTGGTCATTTTCAGGAAGGTCGCTCATGG
The DNA here is from genome assembly GCF_019218965.1 of Pseudomonas sp. PDM31. Lineage (NCBI taxonomy): Bacteria > Pseudomonadati > Pseudomonadota > Gammaproteobacteria > Pseudomonadales > Pseudomonadaceae > Pseudomonas > Pseudomonas sp. PDM31. The sequence continues at coordinate 287,643 of NZ_JAHUWS010000004.1, forward strand.
GGCTCGCGGCGGCAAAGTGGTGTCGTTAGGCGTCGGCGTGGTCGGCGCGGCGGCTGGAGCAACAGGTTCTTCCGGGGTCGCCTCAACGACTGGCGCAGCTTCAGTTGTGGTGACAGCGGGCGCCGGCGCAGGTGTTGGCGCGGCGGCAGTGTGAATCGTCTGCGTTCCAACGTGTTCGACCGGCGTCGGCTCCTGCTGGGTCGGCGTGAAGATCTTCCGCGCCTCCTGCTCAAGCGACAGGATGTGTTCGTTGTGCAGTTGCCGACGAATTTCGTCGGCACCGATCTCACGTTCAACTTCCTGTTTGATCGCATTGAAGCTGCGCTTCAGTCGCCCGACCCACAGGCCTGCCGTGCGCGCAGCGCCCGGCAGACGCTCGGGGCCCAGCACCAGCAGGGCCACGAGGCCGACAAGCAGCAATTCAGAGAAGCTGATACCAAACATTAGTCAGTGCTCACACGTCTTTGCGGATCGGCTCTTCGACTTTCTGTGCCTGCACGTCGATGGTGTGCGGCTGGTTTACAGAGGCCTGTGGCTGAACCGGTGGAACCGGTTGGGCTGGGGTCGCGGTCGGATCGGCCGGTTTTTCGTCATCGTTCATGGCTTTGCGGAAGCCCTTGATCGATTCACCGACGTCGGTGCCAAGGTTTTTCAGTTTCTTGGTACCGAATACCAGTACCACGACAACCAGGATGACGACCCAGTGTTTCCAGTCAAAAATGCCCATGCTGCTGCTCCTCTCTAATCGTTATTCAGGCGGACGGGCGCGAGGCTTTCTCGGCGTGTCCGGACAGACCGAAACGACGGTCCAGTTCATCGAGTACAGCCTGTGGATGCTGCCCCAGTTGGGCGAGCATGACCATGCTGTGGAACCATAAGTCGGCAGTCTCGTAGATTACATCGCTGCAGTCACCGCTGACGGCGGCATCCTTGGCTGCAATGATGGTTTCGACCGACTCTTCGCCGACTTTTTCCAGAATCTTGTTCAAGCCCTTGTGGTACAGGCTGGCGACATATGAGCTGTCGGCGGCGGCGCCTTTGCGCTCTTCCAGCACTTGGGCCAGACGGGTCAGCGTGTCACTCATGTTTGTGTCCTGCGCAATAGATGGCGTGCGGATCTTTCAGGACCGGGTCGACAGTCGTCCAGTCGCCGTTTTCGAAAACGCGATAGAAGCAGCTCTGGCGACCGGTATGACAGGCAATGTCACCGATCTGCTCGACCATCAGGATAATCACGTCGGCATCACAGTCCAGGCGCATCTCGTGCAGGGTCTGCACGTGGCCGGACTCTTCACCCTTGCGCCACAGTTTGCCACGCGAGCGTGACCAGTAAATGGCACGGTTCTCGGCTGCGGTCAGTTCCAGTGCTTCACGGTTCATCCAGGCCATCATCAGGACGCGCCCGGTCTTGTGATCCTGGGCAATCGCCGGCACCAGGCCATCTGCGTCCCACTTGATCTCGTCCAGCCAGTTTTTCATTTTCGACTCCGACAGCGAACCCGACATTTCATGAGTCAGGCTCAACGTTGAAACAGTGTGCCAGTGCGCAGCACAACTGGCTATCGGCGTACGACCAGATACAAACCGACAGCCATCATGATGCCCGCCGGCCAGTAGGCCAGATCGTTCAACGGCCCGCCTGCGGCGAGGACCGCGCCACCGGCCAGATGGGCCGTGCCGAGCAGGCGCAGGAACCAGTCGTCGTGGCGACGGTGCCACGGTGGTGGCGGGTCGTAGGCGTGGGGCTGGGACATTCGTTCGAGCAGGTCGCGGGCCATGTTGGCCAAGTGCGGGATCTGTTCGAACTGGCTCTGCACATTGCCCAGTAGAGCTTTGGGGCTGACCCGTTCGCGCATCCAGCGTTCGAGGAACGGTTGCGCGGTGTTCCACAGATCGAGGTCCGGGTACAGCTGGCGGCCCAGGCCTTCGATGTTCAACAGGGTTTTCTGCAAGAGCACCAGCTGCGGTTGCACTTCCATGTTGAAGCGCCGCGCGGTCTGGAACAGGCGCATCAGCACTTGGCCGAAGGAAATATCTTTTAACGGTTTTTCGAAGATCGGTTCGCACACCGTACGGATCGCGGCTTCGAACTCGTTGAGTTTGGTTTCCGCTGGCACCCAGCCCGAATCGATGTGCAGCTGTGCCACGCGGCGATAATCGCGCTTGAAGAAAGCGAACAGGTTACGCGCCAGATAATCCTGGTCCTCCGGCGTGAGGCTGCCAACGATGCCGCAGTCGATCGCAATGTATTGCGGGCTCCACGGGTTCACGGTGCTGACGAAGATGTTGCCGGGATGCATGTCGGCGTGGAAGAAACTGTCGCGAAACACCTGGGTGAAGAAAATCTCCACGCCGCGCTCTGCGAGCATTTTCATGTCGGTGCGCTGGTCGGCCAGGGTGGCCAGATCGGTGACCTGGATGCCGTAGATACGCTCCATCACCAGTACTTTCGGCCGGCACCAGTCCCAATAGACTTGTGGTACGTACAGCAGCGGCGAGCCTTCGAAGTTGCGCTTCAACTGGCTGGCGTTGGCCGCCTCGCGCAGCAGGTCGAGTTCGTCGTAGATGGTTTTTTCGTAGTCCTGAACCACGTCGACCGGATGCAGCAGGCGCGCATCGGCGGAAAGTTTCTCAGCGGCGCGAGCGAGAATGAACAGCCACGCCAGGTCCTGGGCGATCACCGGTTTGAGGCCCGGGCGGATCACCTTGACCACCACTTCTTCGCCGGTTTTCAACTGCGCGGCGTGCACTTGTGCCACCGAGGCCGAGGCCAGCGGTTCGACGTCGAAACGGCTGAACACTTCACTGATTTTCTTGCCGAGCTGTTCTTCGATCAGCTTGACCGACACCTGCGAGTCGAACGGCGGCACGCGGTCCTGCAGCTTCATCAGCTCATCGGCAATATCCTCGGGCAGCAGGTCGCGGCGAGTGGACAGAATCTGCCCGAACTTGATGAAAATCGGCCCCAGGTCCTGCAGTGCCAGGCGCAGGCGCGCGCCACGGCTCAGGTCCAGGGTCTTGCGCGGGAACCAGCGCCACGGCAGCGCATACCGCAACGCCCGTAAAAACCAGGGCAGCGGCAGGGCGAACAGCAGGTCATCGAGACGGTAGCGGATCACAACGCGCTGGATGCGCAACAAACGGCGGACGGCAAGCAGCTTCATGCGTTATCGCTTGGGTCGAGGGATCGGGAAAGGCGCTCGAAGCGCGCCTCAAGTCGTTCCAGATCGAGTTTGATCCGGTCCAGTTCACTGAAGCGGGCCTCGGCTTCGCGCTGACCGACGAGGGTGCGCGATTCTTCGGCCAGGTAATCACCCAGGTTCTGGTTCAGGCTGGCGAACCCTTGCTGATACCAGCGGGCGCGGCTGCGCAGGTGGCCGCCGACCAGTTGCGTGGCGACCGGCCCCAGCCAGCGCGAGAGTTCGTACTCCCAGTCCAGCTCAAGGTCCTGAAGGATCGCCGCCAGTTCCAGCAGCACGCCGCTGTCACCGTCCAGTTCGACTTCCGGGGCGTGCAGCACCGCAGTCTTGTCCTTGCTTATCGCCAGTTTCAACAGGCTTGAGGCCGGTGCACGCAAGGTGCAATCGGCGCCGGTTTCCCACTGGGAGGCGAGCATCAGGCCTTCATCACTGGGCAGGATGAATAGTTGCAGCGCCGGGCTGCGGCAGTCGACGGCTATTACCTTGCCGCTCAAATGCGCCAACCGCGGCAGCGCCGTGCTGTCGAGGCGCAGCACCCGGTTCAGGCCGAGTTCAACGCTGGCGAGCAGGCCGGCGAGCAGCATCAGGGCTTGATGCCGCGGTGCAGGGCAACGATGCCTGCGGTCATGTTGTGATAGGTCACGCGGTCGAAACCGGCCTCGACCATCATCGACTTCAGGGTTTCCTGGTTCGGGTGCATGCGGATCGATTCGGCCAGGTAGCGATAGCTTTCCGAGTCGTTGGTGATCAGCTTGCCCATCAGCGGCATGAAGGCGAACGAGTAAGCGTCGTAGGCCTTGGACATCAGCGCGTTGGTCGGCTTGGAGAACTCCAGAACCAGCAGGCGGCCGCCTGGCTTGAGCACGCGCAGCATCGAGCGCAGGGCGTCTTCCTTGTGGGTCACGTTGCGCAGGCCGAAGGCGATGGTCACGCAGTCGAAATGGTTGTCCGGGAACGGCAGTTTTTCCGCGTCGGCCTGGACGAACTCGACGTTGCCGGCCACACCCAGATCCAGCAGGCGGTCACGACCGACCTTGAGCATGGATTCGTTGATGTCGGCCAGTACGACCTGGCCAGTCGGGCCTACCAGATGCGAGAACTTTTTGGTCAGGTCACCGGTGCCGCCGGCGATGTCGAGCACGCGGTTACCGCTGCGCACGCCGGACAGTTCGATTGCAAAACGCTTCCACAGACGGTGCATGCCGCCCGACAGAAGGTCGTTCATCAAGTCGTACTTGGCGGCTACCGAGTGGAAAACCTCGGCGACTTTTTCCGCTTTCTGGCTTTCCGGAACGTTTTTGAAGCCGAAGTGAGTGGTGGGTTCGGCATCGCTGCCTTTGCGCTGATCAGTCATATCGCTGTCACCAGAAGAGAATGCGCGCCATTCTAATCCCCAAGGCATGCTTTGTCTTGGAATGGCTAAAGGTAAGATAGGCAATCGCCGGGACGATTTGACGCAGCGCGGGTCAAATGTCCTGACCAAGCATTCATAAAGCAGGAGTCATTCAATGGCCCGAATTAGTGTTGAACGTGCCCACGGCCTGGGTAAGGAAGCGGCGCGCGAGAAGGCCGACCAACTGGCACAGAAACTCTCCGATCAGTATGGCCTGGAGCCGCAGTGGTCAGGCGATACCCTGAACCTCAAGCGCTCCGGGGTCAAAGGCGCGGTGCATGTCAGTGAAGATTCGATCAAGGTCGATGTCGAGCTGGGCCTGATGATGTCGGCCATGAGTGGCATGATCAAATCGGAAATCGAAAAGGCGCTGGATAAAGCCCTGGTCTGATTTGCGGCTGTAATGAGATCCCTTGTGGGAGCGGGCTTGCTCGCGAAGGCGGTGTGTCAGTGAGATTTTTATCAACTGACCCACCGCCTTCGCGAGCAAGCCCGCTCCCACATTTGTTTTGGGGTGCCGCCAGAGATTTATGTCGGTTGTTAGGGTGCCGTTTCTAATTTTTCTCCCTACTTTGTGCCAGAGCCCGACACCTATCCGGGCAGTTCCTCAAACCTTTTGCGCGTGAGGTGCACCATGGCCAAAGTTATTCTGAAGAAAAAAATCGACGCATCGACCAGCGCTCTGGGCGACGTCAAATCCTACGCCCGCAAGATCTGGCTGGCAGGGCTGGGTGCCTACGCCAAGGTCGGCCAAGAGGGCGGCGAATACTTTCAAGAGCTGGTCAAGTCCGGTCAAGCTGTTGAAAAGAAAGGCAAAAAAGTAGTCGCTGAGAAAATCGAAGCGGCCAATAGCGAGATCGACGAAGCCAAGAGCGAAGTCAGCACTTTCAAAGGCAAGGTTGAAGTTCAGCTCGACCGCGTCGAGAAGGCCTTTGACACGCGTGTCGCAAGTACCTTGAATCGTATCGGTATTGCGTCTAAACATGACGTTGAGACACTCTCTGCCAAGCTCGATGAGCTGACGGCATTGCTCGAACGCGTCGCGCGTAAATCTTAAGGAGAACGGGATGGCTGTTAAAAAGAACACCGAGAAAGAAGGCAGCTCGTGGATCGGGAAAGTCGAAGACTACTCCCGTAAGATCTGGCTGGCTGGCTTGGGTGTGTACTCGAAGATCGACACTGACGGCAGCAAACTCTTCGATGCATTGGTAAAAGACGGCGAGAAAGCCGAGAAGCTCACCAAAAACGCTGTTGGCAAAAAAGTCGACGCCGCCAAGGATTCCGCTTCTTCCGCCAAGTCGCGTATCAGCGACGTGAAAGATCGTGCCCTGGGCAAATGGGATGAGCTGGAAGGTGCTTTCGACAAGCGTCTGAACAGCGCCATTTCGCGTCTGGGCGTGCCAAGCCGCAATGAAGTCAAGGCTCTGCACAGCAAGGTTGATACCCTGACCAAGCAAATCGAAAAACTGACCGGTGCCAAGGTTGCGCCTGTTGCGGCCAAAACCGCGGCAGCCAAGCCAGCAGCTAAAACCGCTGCCAAGCCACTGACCAAGGCGGCTGCCAAGCCTGCGGCGAAAACTGCCGCTGCCAAACCTGCTGCAGCCAAAGCAGCGGCCAAGCCGGCCGCCGCCAAGCCAGCGGCTAAAACTGCAGCAGCCAAACCTGCAGCCAAACCGGCCGCAAAAAAACCTGCAGTGAAGAAGCCGGCAGCTCCGAAGGCCGCCGCAGCAAAACCAGCAGTGCCTGCCGCCAAGCCGGCAGCACCAGTCAGCGCATCGAACTCCGCTACCGCGCCGACCCCTGCTGTGACCCCGACTGTCGCGCCAGCTCCATCGACGCCAACCAGTCAGTCCTGATTCTTCAGGGCTCAAGAAAACGCCCGGCCTGCGAAGGTCGGGCGTTTTTTTATGCGTCGCATATCCCCTGTAGGAGCGAGCATGCTCGCGATGGTCGTCAACGATAACGCGGGCTTCCTGAATGCCTGCGGCGCCCTCAGGTTTTTCGCGAGCAGGCTCGCTCCTACAGGGACTGCATTGTCAGAGTTATCCGTGCTCGTCGAGATACTGCATCGCCATCTGCTCAGTCGCAGCCTTGAGCGACGGCAAAAGGTGTGGTGCCACCAGCATCATCACTTGATAAACCACCAGTCGCACTTCACCTTCGCGATCGAGAATTCGCTGATAGTCCAGGGAAAACAGCAGCGTCATGGTGGTCTGCTCCACCAGCTGTCCCAGCGCCTGGGTATCGCTGACCACCAGCCCCCGAGCCTGCAATCGCGCGAGCAACGACGCCATGGTGCGCTTGAGTGCATTGAGCAGATTACGAATGCCCTTGGCCAGTTTCGGCAGGCGTCCGGCGAGGTTGGACAGGTCCTGAAACAGAAACCGGTAGTGCGCCAGGCGTTCTACGATCAGGTGCAGGAACAGCCAGTAATCCTCTGGCGCCAGCTCGACATCGGCCGGTGGATCGAGCAGCGGTGAAAGCTCGCTCTGAAAGCGTTCGAACAACGCAAGAATCAGCGGTTCCTTGCCGTGGAAGTGGTAGTACAGGTTGCCCGGGCTGATGCCCATTTCGTTGGCAACTTCCATGGTCGAGACGTTCGGTTCACCCTTCTGGTTGAACAACTGCAAGGCACATTCGAGAATCCGGTCGCGGGTTTTCATCCAGTCTTCTTAATGGTTCGTTTAGCGTCAGCGTACGCGCACGTAAGTACCGGGCGCGGCCTCCATCGGTGGATAATTCTGATTGCCGAGAGCCATGTGGGTTTCTTTCTTCGCGCCGGAGCGCTCCTGAATCCAGAGCAGCCATTGAGTCCACCAGCTGCCATCGACATGCTTGGCGTCGTAGTACCAGGCCCGTGGATCGCTGCTCAGTTTGCCGTTTTCGACGTAGTTGGCCTTCGGGTTGCCCGGCGGATTGAGAATGCTCTGCACATGACCGCTGTTGGACAGGACAAAGCGCCGCTCCCCACCCAGCAGCAGGGCGGAGCGGTACACCGCGTCCCACGGCGTGATGTGATCGTTGATGCCGGCCACGCTGAAGCTGTCGACATTTACCTTTTGCAAGTCGATTGGTGTACCGCAGACTTCCAGCCCGCCGGGGTGAGTCAGCGGGTTGTGCTTGAAGAAGTCCAGCAGGTCGCCATGCAGGGCGGCCGGCAGGCGCGTGTTGTCGTTGTTCCAGTAGAGGATGTCGAACGCTGGCGGCTCCTTGCCCAACAGGTAGTTGTTGACGAAGTAGCTCCAGATCAGATCGTTGGGGCGCATCCAGGCGAAAATCCTGGCCATGTCGCGCCCGTCCAGCACGCCCTTCTGATACGAGCGGCGCTTGGCGGCTTCAAGGGTCTGTTCATCGGCAAAGAGCGCCGCCGGACTGTCCATCTGGCTGTCCAGCAGGCTCACCAGATAGGTTGCGCTGGACACCCGCCGAAGCTGGCGCTTGGCCTGCAGGTGGCCCTGCAACGCGGCAATGGTCAGCCCGCCGGCACAGGCGCCCATCAAGTTGACCTCGCGCGCACCGGTGATCGCCCGGCAGACATTCATGGCTTCTTCCACGGCTGCAACGTAGGTCGACAGCCCCCACTCGCGGTGACGAACATCCGGGTTGCGCCAACTGATCATGAAGGTTTGCAAACCGTTTTTCAGTGCGTACTGGACGAAGCTGTTATGGGGGCTCAGATCGAATATGTAGTATTTGTTGATCTGCGGCGGCACCACCAGCAGCGGTTTGGAATACTGCTTTTCGCTCATCGGCTTGTACTGGATCAACTCCAGCAATTCGTTGCGAAACACCACGGCACCCGTGGTGGTGGCGACGGTCCTGCCGACCTCGAATGCCTGCTTGGTGACTTGCCTGGGCAGGCCGTCGTTGTGCAGAAGATCGTCGATCAGATGGCTGATGCCGCGGACCAGGCTGTTGCCGCCGGAGTTGAAGATCTCCTTGATCGCCAGCGGATTGAGCAGGCTGTTGGACGGCGACACCGCGTCGTTGAGCAAGGTAAAAACGAAGTGAGCCCGGGCGCGATCATCCGTGCTCATGTTGCTCTCGTCGATCCAGGTTTTGGTCTGTTTCTGCCAGCTGAGGTAGGCCTGCAGACTGCGACGGTAAAACGGGTTGAGGCTCCATGCCGGGTCGGCGAAACGAGCGTCATGCGGATTGGTCGGGTGCAGGGTATCCCCCAGCAGCACGCGGCCAAGCTGACCACCGAGTTTCAAGGCATGTCGGGCGCTGTGCAGCGGATTGCGTACGCCGTAGGCGGCAACGCTGCGCAGGGTCGATAACAGATCCCGCCCACTCAGGCCGCTAATCGCACTTTGTGCATTGATAAACACGGCGGGAGTGGGTAGGGAATCCCTCGCTGGTTTCTCGCGCATGAATCAACACTCCTTCGTCTTCAGGCCAAACAAAACACCGAACCAGAACAAACATAGACACTGTAATGGGTTGTTGCGCGGCGCGGCGTCCTGCCAATGCCTTTGCGCAAGCAAAAGCCAGGCCGGTTTAGCCGCCCAATGGCGCCGGATGCGGATGCATTACCGCACGCTGGCGCTCCTCCTCAAGGAATTTCATGATGATCGGCGCCACTGCTTCGGCCCGGGTAATCAGAAACAGGTGTCCGTCGTCGATGATGTGCAACTGGGCGTTGGGAATTCGCCAGGCCAGCAGGCGCATGTTGATCAGCGGAATCAGTGGATCGTCATCCCCTGCCAGCACCAGGGTCGGCTGGTTGATTTTGTGCAGCCAGTGAACGCTGGTCCAGCCGAAGCCGGCAAACAGCTGCCAGTAGTAGCCGAGCTTGCCCGCCGAACGGACCTTTGCCGCGTGATTGGCGGCCAGGGTCGGATCGCGACGGAACGAGCCGCCATAGATCAGCGGTGCAATGCGGATAACGTGGGAGGGCTGGATGTAGCGTCGAGGGCTGGCCATCATCCACAGCACTTTCGGCTTGCCCGGCACCATCACTGCGCCCGCCGCTGTCGCAGCCAGTACCAGTTTCTTGCAGCGCTCGGGATAGTCATAGGCGAACTGCTGGGCGAGAGCGCCGCCCCAGGAAACGCCGATTACATTGACTTGTCCGTAGTCGAGATAATCGAGCATGCGCGCCGTGAGCTTGGCCAGTCCGGGAAAGCGATATGGCCGACTCGGCGTCGATGAACCGCCGACACCGGGGACATCGAAGGCGATGACTTCCAGGTCCGGGTCCAGGGCCGCGATGAACGGAAATACCAGCTCCAGGTTGGCGCCGATGCCGTTGAAAATCAGCAGGGGCGTCAAATGAGGCTTGCCGGGGCGTACCGCGGTGCGGAGCGTCTGGCCATCCAGATCGACGGTACGGAATATAAAGGGTTGCGGCATGCTTCAGGCCTTGTGAGTCGCAGTTTCGAATTCTGCCTCGATCCCCTGTAGGAGCGGGCTTGCCCGCGAAGGCGTCAGGTCAGTCGACATTGATGTTGATGATCCATAGCTTTCGCGAGCAAGCCCGCTCCCACAAAGGGGGGCGGGGTGTGTCTGTTACCGCTCGTGTACGTAAGTGCCCGGTGCAGCTTCGCCTGCCGAATAAGCCTTGTTGCCCAGTTTCAGTGGAGCCTTTTTCAGGTTGCCCGAGCGCTCGCCCAGCCATGCGTGCCAGTGCAGCCACCAGGAGTCGGTGTGTTTGGTCGACTCTTCCTGCCAGTCATCGGCATTGACGGGCATTTCGGTGCTGGTCATGTAGCGCGACTTCGGATTGCCTGGCGGGTTGAGGATGCTCTGGATGTGGCCGCTGCTGGACAGTACGAATTCAACCTTGCCGCCGAACAGTTGTGCCGACTTGTAGCACGAGCGCCACGGGGTGATGTGGTCGCTGGTACCGGCCAGGGAAAACACATCGACCGTGACCTGCTTGAGATCGATCGGCGTGCCGCACACTTCCAGTGCATTAGGTCGAATCAGCGGGTTGTTTTTGAACATTTCGATCAGGTCGCCGTGGAACGCGGCCGGCAAGCGGGTGGTGTCGTTGTTCCAGAACAGGATGTCGAATACCGGAGGCTCGTTACCCAACAGGTAGTTGTTGACCCAGTAGTTCCAGATCAGGTCGTTGGGGCGCATCCAGGCGAAAACTTTCGCCATGTCACGGCCTTCAAGAACGCCGGCCTGGTAGGACTGGCGCTTGGCGGATTCGAGGGTTTGCTCGTCGACAAACAGGGCCACGTCGCTGTCCAGGGTGGTGTCGAGCACACTGACCAGCAGAGTCAGGGAGTTGACCTTCTTTTCACCGAGCGCCGCGTAATGACCCAGCAGCGCGGTACAGGTGATGCCGCCGGAGCAGGCGCCGAGCATGTTGATGTCTTTACTGCCGGTGATTGCGCTAATCACGTCGACCGCTTCCTTGAGCGCCTCGATGTAGGTCGAGAGGCCCCACTCGCGTTGCGCCTTGGTCGGGTTGCGCCAGCTGACGATAAAGGTCTGTACGTTGCTGCGCAGGCAGAAGCGCGCCAGGCTTTTTTCCGGACTCAGGTCGAAAACATAGAACTTGTTGATCTGCGGTGGTACCACCAGCAACGGCCGTTCATGGACCTGCTCGGTGGTCGGTTTGTACTGGATCAACTCCAGTACGTCATTGCGGAACACCACCGCACCTTCGGTCACAGCCAGGGTCTTGCCTACCTCGAATGCGCCCATGTTGACCTGGCTCGGCATGCCGCCGTTGTGTACCAGATCCTTGGCCAGATGCGAAAGGCCGTCGAGCAGGCTTTTGCCGCCGGTTTCGAAGAAGCGTTTGACCGCAGCCGGGTTGGCGGCGGTGTTGGTCGGAGCCATGGCCTCGGTCATGAGGTTGATCACGAAGTGCCCACGACTGACGTCACCGGCAGGCAGGTTGCTTTCATCGATCCACTGGTGGAGCTCCTTGCGCCACGCCAGGTATGTCTGCAGATAACGTTTGTAGAGCGGGTTCTGGCTCCAGGCCGGATCGTTGAAGCGACGGTCATCGCTCGACGGGTTCAGCTGGGATTTGCCCAACAATACGTTCTTGAGCTCCAGGCCGAAATGGGCAACATGCCGGGCGCTGTGAATCGGTTGTTTGATGGCCTGCCTGAGCACCATGCGAGCAGAAGCCAGTAGATCTTTTCCACGTAATCCAACGACTGGATTCAAACCCAGGGTGTTTTCCGAGGCTTGGTATTTCAAGTCATCGTTATTCTTGTCACTCATCTACGACGCTCCATTGTCCTGAGACCAGTACCGGGTCCTGCTGTGTACTCCCACAGCTAATGCCAGGTACTCCCGCCCAGGTGACCGTTAATACTGCATCGCTGCTTTTCAGTTCAGAGATCACTGCAGGGAACTTGCCAGTTCCATTGGTTACCCGAGTTTTATTTTTTTCGCAAGCAGGCCGATCTGTGGCGCTGGAGCCGAGCATTCAAACAGATGAAATTAGAAAATGCCTTCTAAAGAACGACAGGCTCGGATTAGAGCATCAGCTTGACCACGGACTGGTCCGGATCGCGGGTTTTTCCGGCCGCTTTGAGCTCGCCAAGATAATCGTCCCAGAGTGCGTCATAACGTCGCGCCAATTCGTACAGGTATTCCCAGGTGAACAAGCCGCTGTCGTGACCATCGTCGAATGTCAGTTTCAGTGCGTACTGACCGGCCGGTTCTATCTTGGTGAGAGCGACGTTGATTTTGCCGAATTGCAGGATGGGGTTGCCGTGGCCCTGGACCTCGGCGGAAGGCGAGTGCACGCGCAGGAATTCGGCAGGCAGGGTGTACTCCTCGCCGGACGCGTATTTCAGCGACAGGGTTTTCGAGGCTTTGTGCAGTTTGATGTCGGTGGGGAGTTGGGTCATGACCAAATGTCCGTTTGTATGCGTGGCCTGACCTTGTAGGAGCCGGCTTGCTGGCGATGGCGATCTGAGGTGCGCCATCGCCAGCAAGCCGGCTCCTACAAGGAATCACATGACCTACAGGATATAACGGGACAGGTCTTCGTTCTGCGCCAATTCGCCCAGGTGGCTGTTGACGTAGTCGGCGTCGATCTGGATGACCTTGCCGTCATGGCTGCTGGCCAGATCGCCGGCACTGAACGACACCTCTTCGAGCAGGCGCTCGAGCAGGGTGTGCAGGCGGCGGGCACCGATGTTTTCGGTCTTTTCGTTGACCTGCCAGGCGATCTCGGCGATACGCTTGATCCCGCTCGGCTGGAACTCGATGCCCAGGCCTTCGGTTTTCAGCAGAGCGCAATATTGCTCGGTGAGCGATGCGTGCGGCTCGCTGAGGATGCGTTCGAAGTCTTCCGGCGACAGCGCCTTGAGCTCCACGCGAATCGGCAGACGACCTTGCAGTTCGGGCACCAGGTCGCTCGGTTTGCTCAGGTGGAACGCACCGGAAGCGATGAACAGGATGTGGTCGGTCTTGACCATGCCCAGCTTGGTGTTGACGGTGCAGCCTTCGATCAACGGCAGCAGGTCGCGCTGCACACCTTCGCGGGACACGTCGACGCCACCGGAATTGCCGCGTTTGGCGACCTTGTCGATTTCGTCGATGAACACGATGCCGTGCTGCTCGACCGCTTCCAGAGCCTTGGCCTTCAACTCTTCATCGTTGACCAGACGGCTGGCTTCTTCGTCGCGCACCAGTTTCAACGCTTCTTTGACCTTGAGCTTGCGAGCTTTCTTTTTGCCCTTGCCCATATTGGCGAACAGGCTTTGCAGCTGGTTGGTCATTTCTTCCATGCCCGGAGGCGCGGAGATATCGACGCCGGCCATTTCGGCGACTTCGATTTCAATCTCCTTGTCATCCAGCTGACCTTCACGCAGGCGCTTGCGGAACAGCTGGCGGGTGTTGGAGTCGGCAGTCGGGGTGTCGTCGTTGCTGAAACCCATGCGCGGTGGAGGAAGCAGTGCATCGAGGATGCGTTCTTCGGCGGCGTCTTCGGCGCGGTGGCGGACCTTGACGATTTCCTGTTCGCGCAGGAGTTTGATGGCGGCATCGGCGAGGTCACGGATGATCGATTCGACATCGCGGCCAACATAGCCGACTTCGGTGAACTTGGTCGCTTCAACCTTGATGAACGGCGCATTGGCCAGCTTGGCCAGGCGACGGGCGATTTCGGTTTTGCCGACGCCGGTCGGGCCGATCATCAGGATGTTCTTGGGAGTCACTTCAACGCGCAGCTCTTCGGGCAGCTGCATCCGGCGCCAGCGATTGCGCAGGGCAATGGCGACGGCGCGCTTGGCATCGTCCTGGCCGATGATATGGCGATTGAGTTCGTGGACGATTTCGCGGGGAGTCATGGACATAATATTTGGCGGACCTCAAGCAAGAATGAGCCGTGGCGCGATGGCCTGCACGGGCTTACTCGGCGCAGTCCTGCTCCTCAATGGTCTGGGTGTGGTTGGTGAATACACAGATGTCGCCGGCGATGCCGAGGGCGGTTTCGACGATTTCCCGGGCAGACAGGTCGGTTTTTTTCAACAGCGCGCTGGCAGCGGCTTGAGCGTAGGCGCCACCGGAACCCATGGCGATCAGGCCGTCTTCGGGCTCAACCACATCGCCGTTACCGGTGATGATCAGGGACGCATCTTTGTTTGCAACCGCGAGCATGGCTTCCAGGCGGCTCAGGGAGCGGTCGGTGCGCCATTCTTTGGCGAGTTCGACAGCGGCGCGAACCAGATGGCCCTGGTGTTTTTCCAGCTGGCCTTCAAAGCGCTCGAAGAGGGTAAAGGCGTCAGCTGTAGCACCGGCAAAACCGGCGATGACCTGACCGTGATACAGGCGACGAACTTTTTTCGCGTTGCCTTTCATCACGGTGTTGCCAAGGGAAACCTGGCCGTCGCCGCCCATGACGACTTTGCCGTGGCGGCGAACTGAAACGATGGTGGTCAAGGGAAGAGTCTCCACGCAGCGGGGCGAAAATGCCTTATGCCCATTCATATGGGGGTGGTGGAGTGGATTTCAACTGAGAGAAGCGATGGGGGACGAATGGCGTGCACTAATTGTGGCGAGGGGGCTTGCTGTGGTGAGGGGGCTTGCCTGTGGTGAGGGGGCTTGCCTGTGGTGAGGGGGCTTGCCCCCGTTCGGTCGCGCAGCGGCCGCAAAATCAGTATCGCGGGTTTGCCTGAGGCAACGCGGTGTAGGGGTTTTGGGGGCGCTTCGCACCCCAGCGGGGGCAAGCCCCCTCGCCACAGAGGTTTTGGGATGCTTAAGCCCCTCACCACAGGGGGGGGGCTTAAGCCCCATCACCACAGGGTTTGGGGGCGAGCTCTATTCAGCGGTTCTGGCGTTGTTGTAACAACAGATTGCTGAACCCGGCGCCGGCCAGTTGCTTCTGGGCTGTGGTCAGTTGTTCGCGGTTGCTGAACGGACCGACCAGAACGCGATACCAGGTTTCGTCTTTCACGGTGCCGGACTCGACCGCCACAGCCTGGCCGAGCAGGATGATCTGCGCACGAACCTTGTCTGCGTCAGCCTCTTTGCGGAACGAGCCCGCCTGCAGGAAGAACCTGGTCACCGGCGCAGCCTTGACCGGCGGCGCTGGCGGCGGCGTGATACCGGCCAAGGCTGCCTGCGCGCGGGCGGTATCGATCTTCGCCGCTTCCGCCGGGGTGACCGGTGTCGTCGGAATCGCCGGCACTTGTGGCGTCGGCAGGGTTTTTTCCGGCACGGCGTCCGGCGGCACGATGACTTCCGATTCCGGCAGCAAGGTGTAGAAGTCGTACTTCGGCTTCACCGGTTGCGTCGGGCTCGGCGGCGTCTTGTTGGCCTCGGCGATCTTGGCTTTCTGCTGTTGCTCGACCTTTTCGCGTTTGACCGTGTCACTGCCTTTGCCGGGCTCCAGCTTCATCAGGAACACGATGAACGCGCCGACCGTCAGGCCGATGGCCATCCACAGCCAGCCCGGGATCGGCTGCTTTGCTGGAGCTTGGTAACGGCTGGCGCCACGCTTGGGTGCAGGTTTTTTCTTGGCAGCCAACTTACATACGCTCCAGAGTTTCCAGGCCCAAGAGTTCCAGGCCTTGCTTGAGAGTGCGGCCGGTCAACGCGGCGAGGCGCAGGCGGCTCTGCATTTGTGCCGGGGTGTCGGCGGCGAGGATCGGGCAGTTCTCGTAGAAACTGGAGAACAGGCCGGCGACATCGTACAGGTAGGTGCAGAGGGTGTGCGGCGTGCCTTTTTCCGACACATTGTTCAGCACTTCGCCAAACTGCGCGAGTTTCGCTGCCAGTTCATGCTCGTGCGGCGCCTCCAGAACGATCTGGCCTTCGACTTCGCTGAATTCCTTGCCGAGTTTGCGGAATACGCCAGCCACGCGGGTGTAGGCATACAGCAGATACGGCGCGGTATTGCCTTCGAAGTTCAGCATCAGATCGAAGTTGAAGCTGTAGTCGCTGGTGCGGTGCTTGGACAGGTCGGCGTATTTCACCGCACCGATGCCCACGACCTTGGCGATGTTGCGCAGGTCGGCCTCGGCCAGCTCCGGGTTCTTGTCCTTCACCAGGGTGTAGGCGCGCTCCTGGGCTTCGGTCAGCAGGTCGATCAGCTTCACGGTGCCGCCGTCACGGGTCTTGAACGGACGGCCATCGGCGCCGTTCATCGTGCCGAAGCCCATGTGTTCCATTTCCATCGGATGGGTCACGAAGCCGGCCTTGCGCGCCACGGCGAACACTTGCTGGAAGTGCAGGGCCTGACGCTGGTCGACGAAATACAGCGCGCGATCAGCCTTGAGCTTGCCGCTGCGGTAGCGCACGGCGGCCAGGTCGGTGGTGGCGTACAGGTAGCCGCCATCGGCCTTGACGATGATGACAGGCAGCGGGTCGCCATCGGCATTTTTGAATTCGTCGAGGAACACGCATTGGGCGCCGTTACTCTCGACCAGCATGCCGGCGGCCTTGAGGTCATTGACCACGTTGATCAGGTCGTCGTTGTAGGCGCTTTCGCCCATCACGTCGGCCATGGTCAGTTTGACGTTGAGCAGTTCGTAGATCTTCTGGCAGTGGGACAGCGAGATGTCCTTGAACTTGGTCCACAGGGCCAGGCAGTCGGCATCGCCGGCCTGCAGCTTGACCACCAGGCCACGGGCGCGGTCGGCGAACTCTTCGGATTCGTCGAAGCGTTGCTTGGCGGCACGGTAGAAGTTTTCCAGGTCCGACAGTTCGTCGCTGGTGATCGGGTTTTCCTGCAGGTAGGCCATCAGCATGCCGAACTGGGTGCCCCAGTCGCCGACGTGGTTCTGACGGATCACTTCGTCGCCGAGGAATTCCAGGACACGTGCCACGCCGTCGCCGATGATGGTTGAGCGCAAGTGGCCGACGTGCATCTCTTTGGCCAGGTTCGGTGCCGACAGGTCAACCACCGTACGCTGTACCGGAGCGGCCTTGCGCACACCAATGCGCTCGTCGGCCAGGGCCGCGTCCAGGCGCGAAGCCAGGGCCTGGGTGTTCTGGAAGAAGTTCAGGAAGCCAGGACCTGCGATTTCGGTCTTGCTGACGTTTTCGTCTGCCGGCAGCGCGGCGATGATTTTCTCGGCCAGGTCGCGTGGCTTCATGCCCGCAGGCTTGGCCAGCATCATCGCGATGTTGCTGGCGAAGTCGCCGTTCTTCTTGTCACGAGAGTTTTCCACCTGGATCGCCGGCGACAGGCCTTCAGGCAACACACCTTCGTTGACGAGTTGGGTGATGGCTTGTTGGATCAGCTGGCGAATGGTGTCTTTCATGGTCTTCTCTTTCGACCGCTGGCGCGGCGGCGCATCGTGCGCTGGTGGAAAAACTGGGCATTATCCGTTGCGAAGACGGGCTTGCCAACCTTAGCAGGCTGCTTATGGATGTGTGGTGACAAATAGACCGCTTTTGCGAGCAAGCCCGCTCCCACAAGGGTGGTGATATGACGCAGAACATGTGAACGCCGCGGGTCCTGTGGGAGCGGGCTTGCTCGCGAAAGCGATCCGCCAATCAATACAGATCCACGGGATCGACATCCAGAGACCAACGCACCGCCCGTCCGCTCGGCATCTGCTCCAGCACCAGCAACCAACTGGCCAGCAACCGATGCAACGGCGCCCGAGCCGTGGCCTGCAACAATAGTTGCGCCCGATATCGCCCGGCCCGACGTTCCATCGGCGCCGGCACCGGCCCCAGCAGTTCAATTCCGGTCAGGTTCTGTTCGGCCAGCAAGCGTTCGGCTTCGCTGCACGCCTCATCAAGAAATCCTTCCGCCTGCCCCGGTTTATGCGCTTCGGCCCGCAGCAGCGCCAGGTGCGCAAACGGTGGCAAACCCGCCGCACGACGTTCGCTCAAGGCCTGTTCGGCAAAGGCGAAATAGCCTTGCTCGGTCAATTGCACCAGCAACGGATGATCAGCCAGGTGGGTCTGGATGATCACCTTGCCGGGCTCTTCGGCGCGGCCAGCGCGGCCGGCGACCTGGACGATCAACTGCGCCATGCGCTCGCTGGCGCGGAAATCACCGGAGAACAAACCGCCATCAGCGTCGAGGATCGAGACCAGCGTTACCCGTGGAAAGTGGTGTCCTTTGGCAAGCATTTGCGTGCCGATCAGAATGCACGGCTGGCCTTTCTGAATGGTCGCGAACAACTGGTTCATTGCGTCCTTGCGCGACGTGCTGTCGCGGTCTACCCGCAGCACCGGATAGTCCGGGAACAGAATCGCCAGGCGCTCTTCGGCCCGTTCAGTGCCGGCACCTACCGGGCGCAAGTCGACCTTGTTGCATTTAGGGCACTGACGCGGCACGCGTTCGACGTAGCCGCAATGGTGACAACGCAGTTCCCCGTAACGTTGATGCACGGTCATGCGCGCGTCGCAGCGCTGGCATTCGGACATCCAGCCGCAGTCATGACACAGCAGGGTTGGCGCAAAGCCCCGGCGGTTGAGGAAAACCAGTACTTGCTGACCGGCTGCAAGGGTCTGGCCGATGGCCTGTTGCATCGGCCCGGAAATGCCGCTGTCCAGCGGGCGACTTTTTACGTCCAGGCGCAGGAATCGCGGCTGCTTGGCGCCACCGGCACGTTCGTTCAGCCGTAACAGCCCATAGCGACCGGTGTAGGCGTTGTGCAGGCTTTCCAGCGAGGGTGTGGCGGACCCGAGGACAATCGGGATGTTTTCCTGCCGCGCTCTGACCAGTGCAAGGTCACGGGCGTGATAACGCAGGCCTTCCTGCTGCTTATAAGAGCCATCGTGCTCTTCGTCGATGATGATCAGTCCGGGGTTCTTCATTGGCGTGAACAGCGCCGAGCGGGTGCCGATGATGATGTCGGCCTCGCCGTCCCGGGCGGCAAGCCAGGCCTCGAGGCGCTCACGATCATTGACCGCCGAGTGGATCAGGGCGATGCGTGCATTGAAGCGTTGTTCGAAGCGCGCCAGGGTCTGCGGCCCTAGGTTGATTTCCGGGATCAGCACCAAGGCCTGCTTGCCGGCTTCCAGGGTTTCGCGGATCAGTTGCAAATACACTTCGGTCTTGCCGCTGCCGGTGACGCCGGCCAGCAGGAAGGCGTGATAGCTGTCGAAGCCGGCGCGAATCGCTTCATACGCGGCCTGCTGTTCGGGGTTGAGCGGCAGCTCGGGTTGCGCCAGCCAGTGTTCGTGGCGAGCACCAGGGGCGTGCCGGCGAATTTCGACCTGCACCAGATCCTTGGCCAGCAGCAGATCGAGGCTGTCCTTGCTCAGCATCAATTTGCTCAGTAACTGATGGGCGACGCCGTGGGGATGCTGCGCGAGTGTCGCCAGGGCTTCGCGCTGGCGCGGGGCGCGGGCGATGCGCGGGTCATCGAGGCTGGCGCCGGGCGCGGCGGACCAGAAGCGTTCCTGGCGTGCTTCGGCCAGTTCGCCCTGACGCAGTAGCACCGGCAACGCCCAGCTCAGGGTGTCGCCAAGGCTGTGCTGATAATACTGCGAGGTCCACAGGCACAGTTTGAACAGCGCCGGCGGCAGTGGCGGCGTGGCGTCGAGCAGGGCCAGGGCCGGCTTGAGTTTTTCTGCGGGTACTTCACTGGTGTCGGTGACTTCCACCAGGATTCCGATCATTTCCCGTCGACCGAACGGCACTCGCAGGCGCATGCCGGGGTGCAACTGGGCGCGCAGCACCCCGGCCGGCGCGCGATAGTCGAACAGGCGGCGCAGAGGCGATGGCAGGGCGAGGCGCAAAATGGCGTCGGGCACGCGGGGATCTCGATAGGCGGAACAAACAGCAGGGCTATGACCTGTGGGAGCGGGCTTGCTCGCGAAGACGGAGTGTCAGTCAGCATTCAAGTCGTCTGACACACCGCTTTCGCGAGCAAGCCCGCTCCCACAGGGGCGGCGATTTGGTCGGGAGCCTAGCAGACGACCGGTTTGAGGGACAGCTTGCGTGATTGGCATTGTCTGGTAGAATCCGCGGCCTAATTACGTGCGGTATTCAACAATAGTGTTGGGTGGCGGCACGCTAGCCCGAGGAAGACACCATGAAAGCTGATATCCATCCAGAATACCCAGCAGTTGCTGTTACCTGCAGCTGCGGCAACAAGTTCGAAACCCGTTCGACCTTCGGCAAAGCCCTGGCGATCGACGTTTGCAACGAATGCCACCCGTTCTACACCGGTAAGCAGAAGACTCTGGACACTGGCGGCCGCGTTCAGCGCTTCGCCGACCGTTTCGGTGCATTCGGTGCGAAAAAGGCCTAAGGCCGATCAACTTGGGAAGCCGTTACGGTTTTTCCTTGCTGATGAAAAAGGCGTCCCTGGTGGGCGCCTTTTTTATGTCCGCGATTTGGCTATCAACGGCCCAGGCCTTCTGTCCGGCGCCCATCGGCCTGACCTCGGTCGCCGTAGAGCGCGTGATAGACGGCGACACCTTGCGCCTGATCGATGGCCGCAGCGTGCGCTTGATCGGCTTGAATACCCCGGAGCTGGGCAAAAAGGGGCGTAGCGACGAACCCTTCGCCGTGGCCGCGCGCAAACGCCTCGAAGCGCTGGTGGCGGCGAGCGATAGACGGGTCCAATTGTTGCCCGGTAAAGAAAGCAAAGATCACTACGGCCGTACCCTGGCCCATGTCTACGGTGCCGATGGAGCCAACTTCGAAGCGCAAATGCTCGCCGAGGGCCTGGGTTTTCAAGTCGCGGTCGCACCGAATGTCGATCTGGTCGTCTGTCAGCAAGAGGCGGAACGCAGCGCCCGTCAGGCCGGGCTCGGCGTGTGGCGCCAGTCACCTGTGCTGAAAGCGGATCAGATCAACGCTCCCGGCTTTGCCGTGCTCAGCGGTCGTGTGAGCAAGGTTCAACGCAATCGCGGCGGGTTTTGGATCGAGTTGCAGGATTCAGTTGTATTGCACGTTGCCCCCAATTGGCTGGCGCGGTTCGATGAAAAATCTCTGGAAGGGTTGAAAGGCAGGCAAGTCGAGGCTCGCGGCTGGGTGCTGGACCGTTCGCGACGTGGAGGGCGAAAGGAAGGGCAGGCGCGCTGGATGTTGCAATTGACCGACCCGGCGATGCTTCAGGCAACGCAATTATAAAAAATTGTAGACATTTTTTCTTTCGATTGTGAACACTGTATCCCTTGTGTTCCGTGGGTCTTGGGCCAAAGTCGTAGAGCAGGGCGCTTGACAGGGGTGACCGGTCAGTCTTGTGGGGACTTTGCGAGGCGCGTATCCTCGCTGACCAGTCTGTCCCACAGTAAAAAGCGGAATGCCAAAATGTCTGATCTGAAAACTGCCGCTCTCGAATATCATGCCAATCCTCGTCCAGGGAAGCTGAGTGTCGAGCTCACCAAGGCCACTGCTACCGCCCGCGACCTGTCGCTGGCCTACAGCCCGGGCGTAGCCGAACCAGTGCGCGAGATCGCCCGCGATCCTGAACTGGCCTACAAGTACACCGGCAAAGGCAACCTGGTCGCAGTTATTTCCGATGGCACCGCGATTCTCGGCCTGGGTAACCTCGGCCCATTAGCCTCCAAGCCAGTAATGGAAGGCAAAGGCGTACTGTTCAAGCGCTTCGCCGGCATTGATGTTTTCGACATCGAAGTCGACTCCGAAAGCCCTCAAGCCTTCATCGACACCGTCAAGCGCATCTCCATCACCTTCGGCGGCATCAACCTGGAAGACATCAAGGCGCCTGAGTGCTTTGAGATCGAGCGCACCCTGATCGAACAGTGCGACATTCCGGTATTCCACGATGACCAGCACGGCACCGCTATCGTAACCGCCGCAGGCATGATCAACGCCCTGGAAATCGCCGGCAAAACCCTGGCGCAAGCCAAGATCGTTTGCCTGGGCGCCGGCGCCGCCGCTATCTCCTGCATGAAATTGCTGGTGAGCATGGGCGCCAACATCGAAAACATCTACATGGTTGACCGTACCGGCGTGATCCATTCCGGCCGTGACGACCTGAACCAGTACAAGGCCGTGTTCGCTCACGCGACTGACAAGCGCACCCTGGCTGACGCACTGCAAGGCGCGGACGTATTCGTCGGCCTGTCCGGCCCGAATCTGCTGAGCCCTGAGGGCCTGCTGTCGATGGCGGCCAACCCGATCGTGTTCGCGTGCTCCAACCCGGATCCGGAAATCTCCCCGGAACTGGCCCACGCCACGCGTAACGACGTGATCATGGCTACCGGCCGTTCGGACTACCCGAACCAGGTCAACAACGTACTGGGCTTCCCGTTCATCTTCCGTGGTGCCCTGGACGTTCGCGCCAAGCGCATCAACGAAGAAATGAAAGTGGCTGCTGCCAATGCCCTGCGCGAACTGGCCAAGCTGCCAGTGCCTCAGGAAGTGTGCGACGCCTACGGCGGCATCAAGCTGGAATTCGGTCGTGAGTACATCATTCCAAAACCAATGGATGCCCGTCTGATCACCCTGATCTCCGACGCTGTGGCCAAGGCGGCGATCGAAACCGGCGTGGCGACCCTGCCGTATCCGAAGAACTACCCGCTCAAAAGCGTGGATGATGTGTTCAACGGCTAAGTCGTTGTAGCGCTTCAACAAAAAGCCCCGGCTCGTGAGAGTCGGGGCTTTTTTGTGCCTGAAGGTTTTGTGTCGATAGTGACGGCCGCATCGCCAGCAGGCTAGCTCCCACCTTGAAATGCGATCCTCTGTGGGAGCTAGCCTGCTAGCGATAGGGCCAGTCCAGTCAGCACATAACCTCATTGACAATAAAAAGCCCCGACTCTCACGAGCCGGGGCTTTTTGCATTGCGCTACATGATCAGAACAAGTCGATCGGCGCCGCTTCGTCAGCCGGCAGCGGGCTGCCAGGAAGATTGCCGTTGCCCAGTTCGTCGGCTGACGGCGGGGTGTCTTCGGCCTTGAACAGCTCGAAGTAAGCACCTGGCGTGCCTGGAGTGGCCGCACGACCGCTGATCGGGTCTACGCGCAAGCTTAGAATGCCCTCCGGTTCCGGCTGGGTATGTGGCGGCTTGTCTTTGAGGGCTGCACCCATGTAGCTCATCCAGATCGGCAGTGCGACTGTACCGCCGAATTCCTTGCGGCCCAGGCTCTCGGGCTGATCAAAGCCGGTCCACACGGTGGTGACGTAATCGGCGTTATACCCGGAGAACCAGGCGTCCTTGGATTCGTTGGTGGTACCTGTCTTGCCGGCGAGGTCGCTGCGACCCAAGGCCAATGCCCGTCGACCGGTGCCGCGCTTGATCACGTCCTCGAGCATGCTGTTGAGGATGTACGTGGTGCGCCCATCGACGATACGTTCGGCCACCGCCGGTGTTTGTGGCGCTGGCGTAGTGCCCGGGGTTTCGGCCGGGGTCGCATTGACGGTAAAGGCTTCAGCGGCCGGTACGGCGATGCCGTCGCTGATGGTGCCGCCCTGAGGCACGCTTGGCGGGTTGGCGACGAACAGCGTGTCGCCATTGCGGCTTTCGATCTTGTCGATGATGTACGGGGTGATCTTGTAGCCGCCGTTGGCGAAGGTGCTCCAGCCGGTGGCGATTTCCATGGGCGTCAGGGTAGCGGTGCCCAGCGCCAGGGACAGGTTGGGCGGCAGGTCCTGCTTGTTGAAGCCAAAGCGAGTGATGTAGTCGATGGTTTTGCCAACGCCCATCGCCTGCAACAGGCGGATCGATACCAGGTTGCGCGACTTGTACAACGCTTCGCGCAGACGGATCGGGCCGAGGAAGGTGTTGGTGTCGTTCTTCGGACGCCAGACCTTGTCCAGGTACTCGTCGACAAATACGATCGGGGCATCGTTCACCAGGCTGGAGGCGGTATAGCCACTATCCAGCGCAGCGCTGTACACAAACGGCTTGAAGCTCGAACCCGGTTGGCGCTTGGCCTGCATTGCGCGGTTGTAATTGCTCTGCTCGAAGGCGAAGCCGCCGACCAGTGAGCGTATGGCGCCGTTCTGCGGGTCCAGGGAAACCAGCGCGCCCTGGGCTTGCGGGATCTGGCTGAATTTCAGCGAGTTGTCCGCCTGGCGCTGCACGCGAATCAGGTCGCCGACCTGAGCCACATCCGCAGGCTGCTTCGGATTGGGGCCCATGCTGTTGGTGTTAAGGAACGGGCGGGCCCATTTCATGGTGTCCCAGCTGACATGTCCCTCACCGCCACGGGTCAGTACTTGCAGGCCGTTCTTGTCGACCTGAGTGACGATGGCCGGTTCCAGGCTGCTGATGGTGCGTTGCTTGGTCAGTTCGGTGGCCCAGGCTTCACGGGTCTTGCCCGGCAGGCGTGACTCGGGGCCGCGATAGCCGTGGCGCTGGTCATAGGTCATCAAGCCTTCATGGACCGCGGTGTTGGCCAGCTCCTGCAGATCACTCGGTACCGTGGTGGTGACGCGAAAACCTTCGGTATATGCGTCGCTGCCGTACCGGCCGACCATTTCGGCCCGCGCCATTTCGGCGATGTAAGGTGCGTTCACTTCCGGTGTCGGCACGTGATAACTGGCGTTCAATGGTTCGTTGATCGCGGTGGTGTAGTCGGCTTCGCTGATTTTTCCGAGCTTGTACATGCGCCCCAGGATCCAGTCGCGACGCTCCTTGCTGCGCGCCGGATTGGCCAGCGGGTTGAAGCGCGACGGCGCCTTGGGCAGGCCGGCAATCATCGCCATCTGCGCCAGGCTGACGTCGCGGATCGACTTGCCGTAATAGACCTGCGCCGCTGCCTCGATACCGTAGGCACGGTTGCCCAGATAGATCTTGTTGACGTACAGCTCAAGGATTTCGTCCTTGGTCAGCTGTCGTTCGATCTGCAGGGCCAGAAGGATTTCAGTGGTTTTGCGCGAGAAGCTGCGTTCGCTGGTCAGGAAGAAGTTCTTCGCCACCTGCATGGTGATGGTGCTGCCGCCGGACTGGATGTGTCCGCTTTTTACCAGTTGGGTGGCGGCACGCATCAGGCTGCTGGGGTCTACGCCGTAGTGGTTGGCGAAATTGTCGTCTTCAGCACTTAGTAACGCATTAATGAAATTGGGGGGAATGTCGGCGAAACGGATCGGGGTTCGGCGCATTTCGCCAAACTCTGCAATCAACTTGTTATCGCTGCTGTACACCCGCAAAGGGATCTGCAACTGGATGCTTCGCAGCGCCTCCACCGATGGCAAACCGGGGCTAAGGTAGAGAAACGCCCCGCTCAGACCCAAGAGGAGTCCGCAGAAAACCGCGACGATGGACCAACCGAAAAACTTCAGCAGACGAATCAAGGCTTTTGGATATCCAGGGCAAAGAATGAATTGGGCAGCAGGGTTCGGGCAAACAAGGAGAACGTCCCGCGCTCGAGCAAAAAGCGGAAAAAAACGCTGGGCATTATAAGCATTTTTCCGTCGAGAGCGTCATTTGCACTGGTGTCAAGACGGGCGGTTTGAACGCAATGGATATTGCACAGTCCGTAACTCACGGAAAGTCATAGGGAATTTGTAGTGCCAGGACTCTTCAACAAAAAGACCAATACGCTTTTGGGAATCGACATCAGCTCCACCTCGGTCAAGCTTCTGGAGCTCAGCCGCCAGGGGGGGCATTACCGGGTCGAAGCCTACGCGGTGGAGTCACTGCCTGTCGGTGCCGTGATCGAGAAAAACATTGTTGAGGTCGATGCGGTGGCGCAGGCCCTTACGCGTGCGCTGCTCAAGGCCAGAACCAGCCTCAAGAAGGCGGCAGTGGCGGTGGCGGGCTCGGCGGTCATCACCAAAACCATCGAGATGGATGCCGGCCTTGGTGACGACGAGATGGACCGCCAACTGAAGGTCGAGGCAGATCAGTACATTCCCTATCCGCTGGATGAAGTGGCGATCGACTTTGAGGTCCAGGGGCTCTCGGCCCGTAATCCCGGGCGCGTCGACGTACTGCTCGCCGCCTGCCGCAAGGAAAACGTCGAAGTCCGTGAAGCCGCGCTGGCGCTTGCCGGTCTGACCGCCCGTGTGGTCGACGTGGAAGCTTATGCGCTGGAGCGTTCATATGAGTTGCTTTCCCGCCGGCTGGAGGCTGCCCGGGAGCTCGTGACGGTAGCGGTGATGGACATTGGAGCGACGATGACCACCCTGAGCGTGTTGCGCGGCGGGCGGACTATCTACACACGCGAGCAGTTGTTCGGTGGCCGCCAGCTGACGGAAGACATCCAGCGCCGTTATGGCCTGACAATGGAGCAGGCGGGGCTGGCAAAGAAGAATGGCGGGTTGCCGAACGATTACGTCAGCGAGGTGTTGCAGCCGTTCTGTGAGCTGCTGGTACAGCAAGTGTCGCGTTCGCTGCAGCAGTTCTTCGCTTGCGGTCAGTACAACTCGGTCGACCACATTCTGTTGGCGGGTGGGACGGCGTCGGTCCCGGGGCTGGATCAATTGATAGAACAGCGATTGGGCACTGCGACGCAGGTGGCAAACCCGTTTCTGGGCATGTCCCTGTCCGGCAAGGTCAGCAAGGCGGCAATGGTGAGTGACATGCCGGCACTTCTGATTGCCTGCGGGCTGGCCATGCGGAGTTTCGACTGAATGGCGCGGATCAATCTTTTACCCTGGCGCGACGAGCAGCGGGAAGTCCGGCGTAAACAGTTTCTGCTGATTCTTCTGGCCGTGCTGGTGGGTTCGGCAGGGGCGGTTTTGATCGCTAACCAGGTCGTCAGCGCCGACATTGACCGACAAGTCGCGCGCAATGATTACATCGGTGGGCAGATTACCGTGGTCGAGGAACGCATCAAACAGGTCGATGACCTCAGGGATCGCCGCCAGCAACTGCTCGAGCGCATGCGCATCATCCAGGACCTGCAAGTTAACCGACAGATCAGCGGGCGGATATTCGACCAGTTGGCGCGCACCTTGCCCGATGGCGTGTATTTCACTGAAGTGGAAATGACTGGCCGCAACCTGTCCATCACTGGCGTGGCGCAATCGAACAATCGTGTGTCGGACCTGATGCGCAATCTGGAGGCTTCGGACTGGTTCGGCGCGCCGAGCCTTACCGAAGTCAAAACGACCACCGCCGGTCAGATGGGGCAGGCTAACGTTTTTCAACTGAGCGTTCGCCAGACTCAGCCTGCGGCAGCGGAGGACGGGCAATGAGTCCGTCCGAATGGGTCGAAGGACTGCGCAGGATCGACATCAACGACCTGGATACCAGCAACATGGGTTCCTGGCCACCAGTCATCAAGTTCCTGGTGGCCGTCCTGGCCATGATTGTGGTGGTAGCGGCGGGCTACAATTTTTCTACCCGTGAACTTGAGAGCCAACTCAATCTCAAGCATGAGGAGGAGTTCCTGCTAATGGAGCGATTCGCCGCCAAAACCCAAGTGGCAGCGAGTATGGAGCTCTACACGCAGCAACTGAAAGAAATGCAGAGTTCTTTCAATGTGCTGCTGGGGCAACTACCCAGTGACACTGAAGTGCCTGGCCTGCTGGAGGACATCACGCGTACCGGTCTGGGCAGCGGCCTGGAGTTTGAAGAGATCAAACTGCTGCCGGAGATTTCCCAGCCGTTCTACATCGAACTGCCAATCCAGATCACCGTCACCGGCGCCTATCACGACCTGGCCAGGTTCATCAGTGGCGTGAGTGGTTTGCCGCGGATCGTGACCCTGCATGACTTCGACCTGGTGCCGGTCAATCCGGATGCTGGTCCGAAGTTGCGCATGAATATCCTGGCCAGGACTTACCGCTACAACGACCAGGGGCTGCATCAATGAGCCCTGCACGTTGTTTATCGGTCGCGGTGTTGTCGGCTGTGCTCGCCGCTTGTGACGCCGGTAATGACTTCAGTGACGTTGACGCGTACATGAGCGAAATGCGCCAGCGAGCCCCCGGCAAAATTGAACCAACGCCGACATTCCGGTCTTACCCGACATTCACCTACAGCGCGGCGAATCTGCGCAGTCCGTTTTCGCAGCAGGTCAGACTCGATTCGGCAGCTGGTAACCACGGCTCGCGCGCCGTCAGTCCCGACCCCTATCGGGACAAGCAATACCTCGAAGGTTTCAATATCGAGCAGTTTGAAATGGTCGGCACAATCTCCAATGCAACCGGATCTTTTGCGCTGTTGCGCGGGGCTGGTGGCGTGCATCGGCTGAAAGTCGGCGATTACCTGGGGCGTAATGACGGGCGAATAGTCGCGATCAGCGGCTCGCAAGTCGATGTGGTGGAAATTATCCCCGACGGTGAAGGTGCCTGGCTGGAACGCCCCCGGATTCTCCCTTTGAAACAGCACTCATAGTGGAACTCGAAAAATGAACAGGATTTTCACCGCCATCGGCCGTTCGCTATGGATAGCGTTGTTGTCGCCGATGGTCTGCGCATCCAGCCTCACGGCGCTGGACGTCGCCGCACTGCCGGGAGATCGCGTCGAGCTGAAATTGTCGTTCGACCAGCCGCCTCCCACGCCTCGGGGTTACACCACAGACTCGCCGGCACGTATTGCCCTGGACTTGCCCGGTGTCGTCAACCGGCTGACCAGCAAGACCCGCGACCTGGGTAACGGCAATGCCCGCAGCGCTACGGTGGTGGAGGCTGCCGACCGCACGCGGCTGATCATCAATCTGACCCGGCGCGCAGCGTACAGCGCGCGGGTAGAGGGCAACGATCTCTTCGTGGTGGTCGGACCGGCTGCGCAGGGGGCGCAGGCAGGGCAGGTGGCCACTGTAACGCCGGCCCCGCCCCGGGCCAGTCTGTCGGCAGGCAAGGCTATTGGTGGTGTTGATTTCCAGCGTGGCCCCCAAGGTGAGGGCAATGTGCTCATCGACCTGTCGGATCCGTCGATCGTGCCGGAGGTCCAGGAGCGCGGGGGCAAGATCATCCTCAGCTTCGCCAGGACTGGATTGCCCGAGCGATTGCGCGTACGCCTGGACGTGAAAGACTTCGCTACACCGGTGCAGTTCGTCAGCGCCAGCGCGACCGGCGATCGGGCCACCATCAGTATTGAGCCTGGTGGACCGTTCGAGTACTCGACCTATCAGACCGATAACAAACTCACGGTTAGCGTCCGTCCGAAGACCGCCGACGACCTGCGCAAGCGTAATGCCGACCGCAATGCCTACAGCGGGGAAAAGCTCTCGCTGAACTTCCAGGACATCGATGTGCGTTCAGTACTGCAACTGATCGCAGATTTCACCAACCTGAATCTGGTGGCCAGCGATACCGTCCAGGGCGGTATAACCTTGCGCTTGCACAATGTGCCCTGGGATCAGGCGCTGGATCTGGTACTGAAAACCAAAGGTCTGGATAAACGCCAGGTCGGTAATGTCCTGCTGGTTGCACCAGCCGATGAAATCGCCGCCCGCGAGCGGCAAGAACTGGAATCGCAGAGGCAGATCGAAGATCTCGCGCCGCTGCGCCGCGAGTTGTTGCAGGTCAATTACGCCAAGGCAGCCGATATCGCCAAGCTGTTCCAGTCGGTGACCAGCGCCGAAGTGAAAGCCGATGAGCGGGGTTCGATCACCGTTGATGAGCGGACCAACAATATCATTGCCTACCAGACCCAGGATCGGCTCGAGGAGTTGCGCCAGATCGTGGCACAACTGGATATTCCGGTGCGCCAGGTCATGATCGAGGCGCGGATCGTCGAGGCTAATGTCGACTACGACAAAAGCCTGGGCGTGCGCTGGGGTGGCTCGATCCGCAACAGGGGTAACTGGAACGCGTCGGGAATAAAAAATGGCGGCGACGATGCCTCATCGATCCTCGGAACACCAGGCAGCACCAGCACCAATTCACCGTTCGTCGATATGGGGGTTGTAAACAATACATCGGGAATCGGCATTGCCTTCATCACCGACAATGTCTTGCTGGATCTGGAGTTGTCGGCCATGGAGAAGACCGGCAACGGGGAAATCGTCTCACAGCCCAAGGTGGTCACGTCCGACAAGGAGACCGCCAAAATCCTCAAGGGCACCGAAATTCCCTATCAGGAAGCCAGTTCCAGTGGCGCTACCTCGGTGTCGTTCAAGGAGGCATCGCTGTCTCTGGAAGTGACCCCGCAGATCACTCCTGACAATCGGATCATCATGGAGGTCAAAGTCACCAAGGACGAGCCGGACTACCTGAACAAGGTGCAGGATGTACCGCCGATCAAGAAAAACGAAGTGAACGCCAAGGTGCTGGTCACGGATGGCGAGACCATCGTAATTGGCGGCGTTTTCTCAAATACTCAAAGCAAGGTCGTAGATAAGGTGCCATTTCTTGGCGATGTGCCGTATCTTGGCCGCCTTTTCCGGCGTGATGTGGTTTCGGAGAAAAAATCCGAGCTGTTGGTATTCCTCACTCCGCGTATCATGAATAATCAGGCGATTGCTGTGAGTCATTGATTCTGTGCGAAATTTGATTCTTGTTGGACCGATGGGCGCTGGCAAAAGCACCATCGGCCGGTTGCTGGCCAAAGAGCTGCGCCTGCCGTTCAAAGATTCCGATAAGGAAATTGAATTGCGCACGGGCGCCAATATCCCATGGATCTTCGATAAAGAAGGCGAACCGGGCTTTCGGGACCGCGAGCAGGCAATGATTGCCGAGCTGTGCGATTACGATGGCGTGGTGCTGGCGACGGGCGGTGGCGCGGTGATGCGCGAAGCCAATCGCCGGGCGCTGCATGCCGGTGGGCGAGTGGTTTATCTGCACGCGTCTGTTGAGCAGCAGGTCGGTCGCACCTCTCGCGATCGCAACCGGCCCCTGTTACGTACCGCCGACCCGGCCAAGACCCTTCGGGATCTGTTGGCGATCCGCGATCCGCTCTATCGGGAAATTGCCGACCTGGTGGTCGAAACCGATGAGCGACCGCCGCGAATGGTCGTGCTCGACATCCTTGAACGCTTGCAGCATCTGCCGCCCCGTTAAAGCGCCGGACGAAATGCGCTATCCTCGGCGTCCTGCCATGGTCGCTCAAGACTGTGGCGCAAGGCTCCGGAACGGCGTCAGACCAGCAGAGGCCGTGGATATTCGTTAACTCAAGGCAGGACGCCTGATTCATCTTCACTGTGGGGACACATGCAGACACTCAAGGTCGATCTAGGCGAGCGCAGCTACCCGATTCATATTGGCGAAGGTTTGTTGGATCAGCCTGAGCTGCTGGCCCCGCACATTCGCGGACGGCAAGTAGCCATCATCTCCAACGAGACTGTCGCGCCGCTCTATCTCGAGCGTCTGACTCGCAGCCTGGCGCAGTTCTCGGTGATTTCCGTGGTGTTGCCCGACGGCGAGGCCTTCAAGACCTGGGAAACCCTGCAACTGATTTTCGACGGTCTGTTGACCGCCCGGCATGACCGCCGCACCACGGTGATCGCCCTGGGTGGCGGTGTGATCGGCGATATGGCCGGTTTTGCGGCCGCCTGCTATCAGCGCGGTGTCGATTTCATCCAGGTGCCGACCACCCTGCTGTCGCAGGTCGACTCTTCGGTGGGCGGCAAGACCGGGATCAACCATCCGCTGGGCAAGAACATGGTCGGCGCCTTCTATCAGCCGAACGTGGTGCTGATCGATACCGCCAGCCTCAATACCCTTCCGGCCCGCGAACTGTCCGCCGGGCTAGCCGAAGTCATCAAGTATGGGCTGATCTGTGATGAGCCGTTCCTGACCTGGCTTGAAGAAAACGTCGATCGGCTGCGCAATCTGGATCAACAGGCGCTGACCTACGCCATCGAGCGTTCCTGTGCGGCCAAGGCTGCCGTGGTCGGCGCCGACGAGAAAGAGACCGGTGTTCGTGCCACGTTGAACCTGGGGCATACCTTCGGCCACGCGATTGAAACCCACATGGGGTATGGTGTGTGGCTCCATGGGGAAGCGGTGGCTACCGGCACTGTAATGGCGCTGGAAATGTCCGCGCGCCTCGGCTGGATCTCCGAACAGGAGCGCGATCGCGGTATTCGCCTGTTCCAGCGAGCCGGCCTGCCGGTCGTTCCGCCAGAAGAGATGACTGAAGCCGATTTTCTCGAACACATGGCAATAGATAAAAAAGTGATCGACGGTCGTTTGCGCCTGGTGCTGCTGCGCCACATGGGCGAAGCGGTGGTGACCGACGATTATCCGAAAGAGGTTCTACAGGCCACGCTGGGGGCG
Organism: Pseudomonas sp. PDM31; assembly: GCF_019218965.1. Lineage (NCBI taxonomy): Bacteria > Pseudomonadati > Pseudomonadota > Gammaproteobacteria > Pseudomonadales > Pseudomonadaceae > Pseudomonas > Pseudomonas sp. PDM31. The sequence continues at coordinate 319,657 of NZ_JAHUWS010000004.1, forward strand.
GATTACCGCGCTCTGGCTCAGCTGAAAGGTTAATAAGAACACAATGACTAGTTTGCATGCCGACGAGGCTTTCCTCGGCCATTACCAGTTGAGTCATGACCCTTTTGCTCCACGGGTGCCTGGCTTCAAATTTTTCCCGGCCCAGCGCAAGCCGGTGTTGGGACAGTTACATCACCTCGCGCGCTATAGCCAGCTGCTGCTGGTGGTCACCGGCCCCCAAGGTAGCGGCAAGACCTTGTTGCGTCAGGCTCTGGTGGCCAGCACCAACAAACAGTCGGTGCAAAGCGTGGTGGTATCCGCCCGGGGTGCCGGCGATGCGGCGGGTGTACTGCGTCAGGTGGCCCAGGCGCTGGACGTCGCTCAGGCCGATGTGGGCGCGATTCTGGCCCAAGTGGTGCAACTCGCCCTCACCGGGCAGGAAGTCTATCTGCTGGTGGACGATGCTGAGCAACTCGACGAGTCCGCGCTTGAGGCTTTGATGGCCCTGGCTGCCGGTGCACCGGAAGGTCGCCCGCACGTATTCCTGTTCGGTGAATCATCGCTGATCGCTCAGCTTGATGCTTTGCACCTTGAGGAAGAGCGCTTCCACGTCATCGAATTGCAACCTTACAGCGAAGAAGAAACACGCGAATACCTGGACCAGCGGCTTGAAGGCGCCGGCCGGGGTATCGAACTTTTTACCGCGGATCAGATCTCTGATATTCACGAAAGCTCCGAAGGCTGGCCTGGCAACATCAATCAGGTCGCCCGTGATGCAATGATCGAAGCCATGATTGCCAGCCGCTCAGCGGTCAAGCGTCCAAGAATGGGGTTCAATATGCCGAAGAAACACGTATTGGCGATTTCCGCCGTCGTCGTGGTCGCGGTAGCTGCCGCCTGGTTGATTCCAGGTCGCAACAAGGCACCGACCACGGGGGCTCCGGCCAACGAGCAAGCGCAACTGCCGTTGGGGGAGGGGCAATCGCAGGCCAATGGTGGTGCTCCCGCCGTTGAATTCGCCGGCAACACCCAGCCAATGCCATTGCCATTGGTCGGCAACTCGCAACCGGTCATGCGCGGTCCATTGGCCGAAGCGGCCGGTGGCATCACCGAGGGCGACGACGGCGTGCCGCTCGAAGGCTCCAGCGAAACACCGCCGACTGTAACCACCACTGCGCCGCCTTCGGGCGTGCCGGCTGGCCCGGCGCCAACACCGGCTGCCAAGCCGACGCCTGCACCTGTTCAGGTGGCTACCGCCAAACCGGCGCCGGTTCCTGCCGCCAAGCCAGCTCCAGCCCCGGCCAAGCCAGCCGTCGCCGCAGCAGCTGCCAAGCCTGCCGAGAAACCGGCTCCTGCGGCCAAGGCTGCGGGTGGCACCTGGTACGCCGGTCAGGCTCCGGGCAATTACGTGGTGCAGATCCTCGGTACCAGCTCCGAATCGGCCGCCCAGAGCTTCGTCAAGGAGCAGGGCGGCGAGTACCGTTATTTCAAGAAAGTCCTCAATGGCAAGCCGCTCTACGTGATCACCTATGGCAGTTTTGCCAATCGTGATGCGGCCGTTTCCGCCATCAAGGCCTTGCCAGCGAAGGTTCAGGCTGGTAAACCTTGGCCTCGCACTGTCGCCAGCGTCCAACAGGAACTGGCAACAACTCGCTGAAGATTCGGCGGCCTTACCCAGGCCGCCTCTCCAAGCACCTCAAAATTTCTACAAGTGCGCGCAACCATTCAGGCTGCGTGCCTTGTGGTGTCTGCGTCACAGTAGTCTTTGAGTCGTAGCGGTCAAAATTAAAAAAGTTTTGACTAGCACAGCGGATCGCTTTAAACCTTTCACAAATGCGACATGAATTTGCGACATTTCGTCGCCAAATTTGTGAGGCCAAGTGTCGGTGTGTACAATGACCTCCCTTTTGCCCCCGCAAAGCTGGCGTACGTTCGGCGCGGATGGTAAGTGGTTGAATTGAAAAGAAATTTGCCTCGAAAAGAGGCAGCCTGGTGAGAAAGTGTCTATGAAAGCAGGTCTGTACCAACCAGATGAATTCAAGGATAACTGCGGTTTCGGCCTGATAGCCCATATGCAGGGCGAGCCCAGTCATACCCTTTTGCAAACGGCCATCGAGGCCCTGACCTGCATGACCCACCGCGGTGGGATTAATGCCGACGGCAAGACCGGTGACGGTTGCGGTCTGCTGATTCAAAAGCCGGACGTGTTCCTGCGAGCGATCGCCCAGGAAACCTTCGGCGTCGAACTGCCCAAGCAATATGCCGTGGGCATGGTCTTCTTCAACCAGGACCCGGTCAAAGCCCAGGCTGCTCGCGAGAACATGAACCGCGAGATCCTGGCCGCCGGCCTGCAGCTCGTCGGTTGGCGCAAAGTGCCGATCGACACCAGCGTCCTCGGCCGCCTGGCCCTTGAGCGCCTGCCGCAGATCGAGCAGGTGTTCATCGGCGGTGAAGGCCTGAGCGATCAGGACATGGCCGTCAAGCTGTTCACTTCCCGTCGTCGCTCGTCCGTGGCCAACGCCGCCGATAGCGACCACTACGTCTGCAGCTTTTCGCACAAGACCATCATTTACAAAGGCCTGATGATGCCGGCGGATTTGACCGCCTTCTATCCAGACCTGAGCGATGAGCGCCTGCAAACTTCGATTTGCGTGTTCCACCAGCGCTTCTCCACCAACACCCTGCCGAAATGGCCGCTGGCTCAACCGTTCCGCTTCCTTGCGCACAACGGCGAGATCAACACCATCACCGGTAACCGCAACTGGGCCGTGGCCCGTCGCACCAAGTTCACCAACGATCTGATGGACCTGGAAGAGCTCGGCCCGCTGGTCAACCGCGTAGGTTCCGACTCTTCGAGCATGGACAACATGCTCGAGCTGATGGTCACCGGTGGAATCGACCTGTTCCGTGGCGTGCGGATGATCATTCCGCCTGCGTGGCAGAACGTCGAAACCATGGACCCGGATCTGCGTGCGTTCTACGAATACAACTCGATGCACATGGAACCGTGGGACGGCCCGGCCGGCGTGGTAATGACCGACGGTCGCTACGCGGTGTGCCTGCTCGACCGTAACGGCCTGCGTCCGGCGCGTTGGGTCACCACCAAGAACGGCTTCATTACCCTGGCCTCGGAAATCGGTGTCTGGAACTACCAGCCTGAAGACGTGATTGCCAAGGGGCGTGTCGGCCCGGGCCAGATCTTTGCCGTGGACACCGAAACCGGTCAGATCCTCGACACCGATGCGATCGACAACCGCTTGAAGTCTCGTCATCCGTACAAGCAATGGCTGCGCAAGAATGCCCTGCGCATCCAGGCAACCATGGAAGACAACGACCACGGTTCGGCGTTCTACGACGTCGATCAGCTCAAGCAATACATGAAGATGTACCAGGTCACGTTCGAAGAGCGCGACCAGGTGCTGCGTCCACTCGGCGAGCAGGGCTACGAAGCCGTGGGCTCGATGGGCGACGATACGCCGATGGCCGTGCTGTCCCAGCGCGTGCGCACGCCGTACGACTATTTCCGCCAGCAATTCGCGCAGGTTACCAACCCGCCGATCGACCCGCTGCGTGAAGCCATCGTCATGTCGCTGGAGATCTGCCTCGGTGCCGAGCGCAACATCTTCCAGGAGTCGCCGGAACACGCTTCGCGCGTGATCCTCAGCTCGCCGGTCATTTCCCCGGCCAAGTGGCGCTCGCTGATGAACCTCGATCGTCCGGGCTTCGAGCGCGCGATCATCGATCTGAACTACGACGAAAGCGTCGGCCTCGAAGCGGCAATCCGCAACGTTGCTGATCAGGCTGAAGAAGCCGTGCGCGCCGGTCGTACCCAGGTCGTGCTGAGTGACCGTCACATTGCCCCGGGCAAGTTGCCGATCCACGCATCCTTGGCTACCGGTGCGGTGCACCACCGCCTGACCGAAAAAGGCCTGCGTTGCGACTCCAACATCCTGGTGGAAACCGCGACCGCTCGCGATCCGCATCACTTCGCCGTGTTGATCGGTTTCGGCGCCTCTGCCGTTTATCCGTTCCTGGCCTACGAAGTGCTGGGCGACCTGATCCGGACCGGTGAAGTACTGGGCGACCTCTACGAGGTGTTCAAGAACTATCGCAAAGGCATCACCAAAGGCTTGCTCAAGATCCTGTCGAAGATGGGCATCTCGACCATCACCTCCTATCGCGGAGCACAACTGTTCGAAGCGATCGGCCTGTCCGAGGAAGTCTGCAATCTGAGCTTCCGTGGTGTGCCAAGCCGTATCAAGGGCGCGCGTTTCGTCGACATCGAAGCCGAGCAGAAAGCCCTGGCCACCGAAGCCTGGAGCCCACGCAAGCCGATCCAGCAAGGCGGCCTGCTGAAATTCGTCCACGGCGGCGAATATCACGCCTACAACCCGGACGTGGTCAACACCCTGCAAGCCGCTGTGCAGCAGGGCGACTACAGCAAGTTCAAGGAATACACGTCGCTGGTGGACAACCGCCCGGTGTCGATGATCCGCGACCTGCTGAAAGTCAAAACCCTCGACACTCCATTGGACATCAGCGAGATCGAACCGCTGGAGTCGGTGCTCAAGCGCTTCGACTCCGCCGGTATCTCCCTGGGCGCCCTGTCGCCGGAAGCTCACGAAGCCCTGGCCGAAGCCATGAACCGCCTCGGTGCGCGTTCCAACTCCGGCGAAGGCGGCGAAGACCCGGCGCGTTACGGCACCATCAAGAGCTCGAAAATCAAACAAGTCGCGACTGGCCGTTTCGGTGTGACTCCGGAATATCTGGTCAACGCTGAAGTGCTGCAGATCAAGGTCGCCCAGGGCGCCAAGCCGGGCGAGGGCGGTCAACTGCCAGGCGGCAAGGTCAACGGTCTGATCGCCAAGCTGCGTTACGCAGTGCCGGGCGTGACCCTGATTTCACCACCGCCGCACCACGACATCTACTCGATCGAAGACTTGTCGCAGCTGATTTTCGACCTCAAACAAGTCAACCCGAAGGCGCTGGTCTCGGTGAAGCTGGTAGCAGAAGCAGGCGTCGGCACCATCGCCGCCGGTGTGGCCAAGGCCTATGCGGACTTGATCACCATCTCCGGCTACGACGGCGGCACCGGCGCATCGCCGCTGACCTCGATCAAATACGCGGGCGCGCCGTGGGAACTCGGCCTGGCCGAAACCCACCAGACCCTGCGCGGTAACGACCTGCGCGGCAAAGTCCGGGTACAGACCGACGGCGGCTTGAAAACCGGCCTCGACGTGATCAAGGCAGCCATCCTCGGCGCTGAAAGCTTCGGCTTCGGCACCGCGCCAATGATCGCCCTGGGCTGCAAATACCTGCGCATCTGCCACCTGAACAACTGCGCCACCGGCGTCGCGACTCAGAACGAGAAGCTGCGCAAGGATCACTACATCGGCACCGTCGACATGGTGGTGAACTTCTTCACCTACGTCGCCGAAGAAACCCGTGAGTGGCTGGCCAAGCTGGGCGTTCGTTCCCTCGAAGAGCTGATCGGCCGTACCGATCTGCTGGAAGTCCTCGAAGGCCAGACCGCCAAGCAACATCACCTGGACCTGACCCCGTTGCTGGGCAGCGATCACGTGCCGGCGGACAAGCCACAGTTCTGCGGCGTGGAACGCAACCCGCCGTTCGACAAAGGCCTGCTGGCCGAGAAAATGGTCGACATGGCCACCTCGGCGATCAACGACAAGAGCGGCGCCGAATTCGCCCTGGATATCTGCAACTGCGACCGTTCCATCGGCGCGCGGATCTCCGGTGATATCGCCCGCAAGCACGGCAACCAAGGGATGGCCAGCGCGCCAATCACCTTCCGCTTCAAGGGCACTGCCGGGCAGAGCTTCGGTGTGTGGAACGCCGGCGGCCTGAACATGTACCTGGAAGGCGATGCCAACGACTACGTCGGCAAGGGCATGACTGGCGGCAAGCTGGTCATCGTTCCGCCGAAAGGCAGCATCTACAAGACCCAGGACAGTGCCATCATCGGCAACACCTGCCTGTACGGCGCTACCGGTGGCAAGCTGTTCGCCGCCGGCACCGCAGGCGAGCGTTTCGCCGTGCGTAACTCCGGTGCCCATACCGTCGTGGAAGGCACTGGCGATCACTGCTGCGAGTACATGACCGGTGGTTTCGTCTGCGTCCTGGGTAAGACCGGTTACAACTTCGGCTCTGGCATGACCGGCGGTTTCGCCTACGTGCTCGACCAGGACAACACCTTCGTTGACCGGGTAAACCACGAACTGGTGGAAATCCAGCGGATCAGCGGCGAGGCTATGGAAGCCTATCGCAGCCACCTGCAAAACGTGCTGAACGAGTACGTCACGGAAACCGACAGCGAGTGGGGTCGTGAACTCGCCGAAAACCTCGATGACTACTTGCGCCGTTTCTGGCTGGTCAAGCCTAAGGCTGCCAACCTGAAATCGTTGCTTTCCAGCACCCGTGCCAACCCGCAGTGATATGCGCCTGAAGAGTTTGATGAGGTTTTAAAATGGCTGAACGTCTGAATAATGACTTCCAGTTCATCGAGGTCGGGCGCAAGGATCCGAAGAAGAAACTGTTGCGTCAACGCAAGAAAGAGTTCGTGGAAATCTACGAACCCTTCAAACCCCAGCAGTCGGCCGACCAGGCCCACCGCTGCCTGGGTTGCGGTAACCCGTATTGCGAATGGAAGTGCCCGGTGCACAACTTCATTCCCAACTGGCTGAAACTGGTGGCCGAGGGCAACATCCTCCAGGCCGCGGAGCTGTCGCACCAGACCAACACCCTGCCGGAAGTGTGTGGCCGGGTGTGCCCGCAGGACCGCCTGTGCGAGGGTGCCTGCACCCTCAACGACGGCTTCGGCGCGGTAACCATCGGTTCGGTGGAGAAGTACATCACCGACACCGCGTTCGCCATGGGCTGGCGCCCGGACATGTCCAAGGTCAAGCCGACCGGCAAGCGTGTCGCGATTATCGGCGCGGGCCCGGCGGGCCTGGGCTGTGCCGACGTGCTGGTGCGCGGTGGCGTAACTCCGGTGGTGTTCGACAAGAACCCGGAAATCGGCGGTCTGCTGACCTTCGGTATCCCCGAGTTCAAGCTGGAAAAGACCGTGCTGAGCAATCGCCGCGAAGTCTTCACCGGCATGGGCATCGAGTTCCGTCTCAATACCGAAGTCGGCAAAGACGTGACCATGGAGCAACTGCTCGAAGAATACGATGCCGTGTTCATGGGCATGGGCACCTACACCTACATGAAGGGCGGTTTTGCCGGTGAGGATCTACCGGGCGTGTACGACGCGCTGGACTTCCTGATCGCCAACGTCAACCGCAACCTGGGCTTCGAAAAGTCGCCGGAAGATTTCGTCGACATGAAAGGCAAGAAGGTCGTGGTCCTGGGCGGCGGCGACACGGCGATGGACTGCAACCGTACTTCGATCCGCCAGGGCGCCAAGTCGGTGACCTGTGCTTATCGTCGTGACGAAGCGAACATGCCCGGCTCGCGCAAAGAGGTGAAGAACGCCAAGGAAGAAGGCGTGAAATTCCTCTACAACCGCCAGCCAATCGCCATCGTTGGTGAAGACAAGGTCGAAGGCGTGAAAGTGGTCGAGACCCGTCTCGGCGAACCGGACGCCCGTGGCCGCCGCAGCCCTGAGCCGATCCCGGGCTCCGAAGAGATCATCCCGGCCGACGCCGTGGTCATCGCTTTCGGTTTCCGTCCAAGTCCGGCGCCGTGGTTTGAGCAGTTCGAAATCCAGACCGACAGCCAGGGCCGCGTTGTGGCTCCGGAACAAGGTCAGTACAAGCACCAGACCAGCAATCCGAAAATCTTCGCCGGTGGCGACATGGTGCGCGGTTCTGACCTGGTGGTGACGGCGATCTTCGAAGGCCGCAATGCCGCCGAAGGGATCCTGGATTACCTGGGCGTCTGATCCCCCGATCCTGACCTGAAATGGTATCAAAATGTGGGAGCGGGCTTGCTCGCGAAGACGGAGTGTCAGTCAGCAGTGATGTTGCCTGACACTCCGCTTTCGCGAGCAAGCCCGCTCCCACATTGGTTTCAGGGTGTTGCCAAACATCGCATTCCCCCGCGACAAATTGACCCGATAGACAAAAGGCTGACCTGCAACCGTGCCTTTTGCGCCCGGCTCTGAGAAAATGCCCGCACTTTTTTTCCGGATGCCGACATGACTGCCCTGAAGAACGACCGTTTCCTGCGCGCCCTGCTCAAGCAACCCGTAGACGTCACTCCTGTGTGGATGATGCGTCAGGCCGGTCGCTACCTGCCTGAATACCGCGCCAGCCGTGCCAAGGCCGGCGACTTCATGAGCCTGTGCATGAACCCGGAGTTCGCTTGCGAAGTCACCATGCAGCCGCTCGACCGCTATCCACAACTGGACGCGGCGATCCTCTTCTCCGACATCCTCACCATCCCCGATGCCATGGGCCAAGGCCTGTACTTCGAAACCGGTGAAGGTCCGCGCTTCAAGAAAGTCGTCAGCACAATGGCCGACATCGAAGCCCTGCCGATCCCTGATCCGCACAAAGACCTCGGCTACGTCATGGACGCGGTCAGCACCATCCGCCGCGAACTGAACGGTCGCGTGCCGCTGATCGGCTTTGCCGGCAGCCCATGGACCCTGGCCACCTACATGGTCGAAGGCGGCTCGTCGAAAGACTACCGCAAGACCAAAACCATGCTCTACGACAACCCGCAAGCCTTGCACCTGTTGCTGGACAAACTCGCGCAGACGGTCACCAGCTACCTCAACGGCCAGATCATGGCCGGCGCGCAAGCGGTGCAGATCTTCGACAGCTGGGGCGGCGCCCTCTCGGCGGCGGCGTACCAGGAATTCTCCCTGGCCTACATGCGCAAGATCGTCAGCGGCCTGATCCGCGAGCATGAAGGTCGCAAGGTGCCGGTGATCCTGTTCACCAAGAGCGGCGGCCTGTGGCTGGAAAGCATCGCTGACTCTGGCGCTGATGCATTGGGCCTGGACTGGACCTGCGACATCGGCAGCGCCCGTGACCGCGTCGGTAGCAAGGTAGCCCTGCAAGGCAACATGGACCCGACCGTGCTCTATGCCAAGCCGGAAGCAATTCGCACTGAGGTTGGCCGCATTCTTGCCAGCTATGGCAAAGGCAGCGGTCATGTGTTCAACCTCGGTCACGGCATTACCCCGGAAGTCGATCCGGAGCACGCAGGTGCCTTCCTGCGCGCTGTGCATGATTTGTCGGCGCAATATCACCAGTAACTAACACGCGACAAAATCTAAAACCTGTCCGGACTAGCGCCGGACAGGTTTTTTTGTGCTGTTTAATTACCGATTAAACAAACTTTCTGAGTTTGCAGGAAATTGATGTCAGACAATTCCATCTGTGGAGTTTTCCAGCTGCTATTGAAGATTAATCCTACATAGAGGTTACCTTAAGCTCCGTAATATTCCCGATGGATTGCTCTAGGCGAAAGCAAAGGGCGATATCGCAAGCACTGGCGCAATTTATGCGCCTTAATTTCGATAAGTTGGGAATTTATGAGCGTTACTTTTGTTAAGAGAGCTACGTTAACTGCGGGCACATCGTCGGTACTGTTGTTGTCGGCAATGTTGGCGTCGCAAAGTGCTTCCGCCCACGGATATCTTGAAGTGCCGCCTTCGCGTGCACTGCTTTGCCAGCAAGGCAAAAACGTTAACTGTGGCGGAGCCCAATACGAGCCGCAAAGTGTCGGTGAAACCTTCAAAGGCTTTCCGGCAGGTATCGGCGGTGCTCCGATGCAGGGGCCAGTCGATGGCAAAATAGCGAGTGGCGGTCACTCGCTGTTCTCCGCCGTGGACGCTCAGTCTGCGAACCGCTGGCACCTCACGGAAATCAAGGATCGCAACATTGATTTCCAATGGCAGTATCCGGCTCCTCACCCGGCCACAAAGCACGAGTACTTCATCAGCCGCAATGGCTGGAACCCGAATGAACCGCTCACGCGGGCCACTTTCGAACCTGCGGCATTCTGCACAGTCGATGGCGGTCATAAGCTTCCGGTAGCCGGCGCTAAACAAAACTGCCAAATCCCGGCTGACAAATCCGGTCAGCACGTGATTCTGGGGATCTGGACCGTGGGTGATACCGACGCGGCGTTTTATAACGTGGCGGACGTGAACATCCTTGCAGAACCTGAGTTGCCGGGTGGCTGGTCGGGGGTAGGCAGCATTGCTTCCTCGGATACGTTGCTGGTCGGGGACAAGGTCAAGGCTCGCGCATTCACCGCCAACGGTGAGAGCCCGCAGTACAGCGTCGAAATCAGTATCGACAACCCTGAGGACGGTTCACCGAACGAATGGTCGTTCAAGCTGGCTGAAAAAATCAACCAGACTCACAAGCTCATCCGCGCCGGCGTTCGTGACGAAAACGGCAATATCGAGCCGATCAAAGGCAATAACAGCCTGTACGCCCAAAAAGAAAGCGGTGTGACCAGTTACATCGTGAAGGCTGACATCCTGCCAGACCCTGGCGCCAGGTTGGCAATCGGGTCGAAGCCAGAAAAATATCAGCTTGAAAAAGGCCAGACCAAAGTCGATTTCGGCGTTGTCTCCACGCGCAAAATGAACATCGAAGTCAACCTGTACGACGAAAACCAGAAATCGGTGGGTTCCCTCAAACAAGAGATTGGCGCGCAGAACTATATTCTTTCGATGGATGTTCGCAGCAATCCCGGCGCACACACCCTGGTATTGACCGGCACCACTCTGGATGGTCGTACGACCCTTCAGGACAGCCAACCCGCAGAACTCGTCGGTGAAGGCGCAGGCGTCGAATACGACTTCGTATTCCCTGAGGGTATCAGCGGCTACACCGCCGGCACCAAAGTGCTGCAGCCGAAGACCAATGAAGTCTTTGAGTGCAAGCCATTCCCTGAGTCGGGCTACTGCAAACAGTACAGCCCCACCGCGAACGGGTACGAACCAGGTGTCGGTGCTCACTGGCACATGGCGTGGAACAAGCTGTAACTCACAGCGCAGGACTTCAGGCGACCTGAACAGGGTCGTCTGAAGACGGTGTTGCTGTGGAGCATCGAGTTAAACATGGCACTTTCGAATTTCATCAGCCAACGCATTCGCGTTCGCCTGGGCCGCCTTTTTTTGTACCTATTGCCAGTGACCTGCGCAGTATTCCTGGTATGGCAAGAGCGCAACTTTCGCGAGCAACTGGCTAAACCACCGCCTGCCATTGCTGCTCCGTCGGCACTGCCGGCACGACAGCCATTGGACGCGACGGCGGTATCCAGCGTATTCGGTCTGTCGACCGGTACCACGCTGCAGCCCAGTGCCGAGCCGCTGACTTTGCAGGGCAGTTTTGTCGTCAGCAATGGTTTGTCCAAGGCATTGCTAAGCAATGCGCAAGGCTCGCGCCTTTATCAAGTGGGTGAGCGCTTGCCCGGTGGCAGTGTTCTTCGCCGCGTGGAGTTCAATCAAGTCGTGTTGTGGAACAAGGGGCGCGAAGAGCTTTTAACGCTTGCACCTTCTACCGCGCGCTTTTTGCAGCGACTCGACCCTTCTGTCGCTGCGCAACCAGTGACCACTGCCGCGCGTTTCCTACGCCCGAGTTCCGGGCAGACAGAGTGATCTAACCCATGAATAGCTACACCGGCGCGCATTCCCTGCGCACCACGCTGCTTTTCCTCGTTTTGGCGACGGCAGTCTTGCCGGGCGTACTTTGCGCCGAGGAAAAACAATGGCAGTTGGCGATGAACAATGCCGAGTTGCGGGACATCGTCGAAGAAATGTCCGGCATTCTCGGTACCACCGTAGTGCTGGACCCCAGAGTCTCCGGACGCATCACGGTCATGTCCCCCAAAGCCCTGGATCGAGAAGGCGTGCGTCGCCTGTTCTATTCGGTTCTCGATGCGCACAATTTCACCGTGATCGACGAAGGTGACCGCGTCCTGATTACCCCTGTCGCTGAAGCCAAGACCAGGGCCGGCAGCGGCACTGCAAAAAATGCCACGGCTTCGCAATATGTCACGCAGGTCATCGAGTTGAGTACCAGCAGCGCATCCGACATTGCCGGGCTGGTGAGACCACTGATATCGGCCAACGGCTATGTGGGTCCATCGGTATCAGCCAACGCTGTGGTCGTCACTGATACGGCCGCCAATGTGAAGCGTGTCGCCAGGGTTGTCGCTCAATTGGATGCCGGCCAGAACAATCTGCATGCGGTCGTTCAACTGCGTCACGCTCAGGCGACAGACATTGCTCCCGTGATGGAGGCCTCGCTGGGCAAGCGCAATACCGAAGCAGTCATACAGGTCCTGGCCGACGGCCGAACCAACCGTTTGATCCTCATCGGTCCGCCAGCCGTTCGCCAACGCCTGACCGATCTGGCCCGCAGGCTTGATACACCTGCCAGCGAGACCCTCGACAATGCGCGGGTGATTCGCCTGCGTCATAGCGATGCAAAGCAGTTGGCCGAGATCCTCGAGTCGATGACCCAAGGCAGAAAGCAGGCAACCACCCTAGGCAATGCCAAGGACACATCGACTGTTTCAAATTTCATGATCAAGGCTGATGAAAGCCAGAACGCGCTGGTGTTGATTGCAGAACCAGCGCAGGTGCGGACCATAGAAAACATCGTCCGACAGCTGGACCAGCCCCGGGCCCAGGTTTTGATCCACGCCGCCATCGTGGAAATCTCCGGAGATATCGCCGAAGCCGTCGGCGTCCAGTGGAACCTCAATACCGGCGATGCGTCAGGCTTTATCAACTTTCCCGGAACCGACATCCCGATTGTCGGTGGGCTGAAATTCGACGAGAAAAAATCGGCACCGGAAGGGGCGATGCTGCGACTGGGCAGCGACCGCTTTGGCGCCTTGATCTCGGCCCTGGCCAGCAATACCCACAGCAACCTGCTGTCGACGCCGAGCCTGCTGACCCTGGACAACCAGGAGGCGGAAATCATCGTCGGCCAGAACGTGCCGTTCAAGACCGGTTCCTACGCCACCAATAGCAACGGCGCGGATAACCCGTTCACCACGGTCGAGCGCAAAGACGTCGGCATCAGCCTGAAGATCAAGCCTTACATCAACGAGGGCTCGACCCTGCGCCTGGAGGTCGAGCAGGAAGTGTCGGATATTGCGCCGTCGGTTTCGGGCATTGATTCCTCTGACTTGATCACCAACAAGCGCGCGCTCAAAAGCACCATTCTCGCCGACGATGGCGAAATCATCGTGATTGGCGGCCTGATCCGCGACAGCGTGCGCACTCAAAAAAGCGGCGTGCCGCTGCTGCGTGACATTCCTTATCTGGGCGCGATGTTCCGCTGGAACCGCGACACCCAGACCAAAAGCAACCTGATGGTGTTCCTGCGCCCCACCATCGTGCGCAGCAAGGAAGACCTTTCCCAGGTCAGTCAGCAGCGCTACAACGCGCTGCGTGACTTGAGCAAGTCGGGGGCGGGGGAAAACAATTCACTGCTGCTGCCGGCAGAAGCGCGGGGGTTGTTCGACCCGGATCCCGACGCACCGACGTTCGACTTGCGCAGCAAGACGCGGTGAAGTCATGAGTGCAATCTGCGAGCAATTGCCCTTTGGGTTCGCCCGACGTTTTGGCGTGCTGCTGGAGCGTGATGGTGATGACCTGCGCCTGGTTCTGCGTAGCGATGCGCCGCTGACGGCGTTGGCCGAAGCGCGCCGGCTGTGTGGCCGTGAGCTGCCGATGCAGATTGTCGCAGCCGATGAATATGCAGCGCGGCTGGCGTCGGCCTATCGCGAGGGGCATAGCGCGGTCGAGCAGGTCGCCCAAGGGCTGGACGACGAGCTGGACCTGCTCAGTCTGGTCGATCAGGTCCCGCAAACCGCTGACCTGCTGGAGCAACAGGGCGACGCGCCGATCATCCGGCTGATCAACGCGCTGCTCGGTGAAGCGGTGCGCGAGCACGCCTCGGACGTGCACCTGGAAACGTTCGAGCAGTATCTCTCGGTACGCATGCGGGTTGATGGGCAGCTGCGCGAAATGCTCAGGCCCCGGCGCGAACTGGCGACACTGTTGGTGTCGCGAATCAAGGTCATGGCGCGCCTGGACATTGCAGAAAAACGCGTGCCCCAGGATGGGCGAATGGCGTTGCGCCTGGCCGGACATGAAGTCGATGTGCGAGTCTCGACGCTGCCCTCGGCCCACGGCGAGCGGGTGGTGCTGCGCCTGCTCGACAAGCAGGCCGGCCGCCTTGATCTGCATCGGTTGGGCATGCCTGACGATACCCTTGCAGTGTTGCGTCAACTGCTGGGAAAACCCCACGGAATCCTCTTGGTGACGGGGCCTACCGGCTCCGGCAAGACCACCAGCCTGTACGCTGCGCTGAGCAGCCTGAATGACCAGACCCGCAACATTCTGACGGTCGAGGACCCTATCGAGTATCACCTGCCGGGTGTTGGTCAGATGCCGGTCAATCCGAAGGTGGACATGACGTTTGCCCGAGGCCTGCGGGCAATTCTGCGCCAGGACCCGGACGTGGTGATGGTCGGCGAAATCCGCGATCGCGAGACGGCCGAGATCGCTGTGCAGGCGTCCCTGACCGGGCACCTGGTGCTCTCGACCCTGCACACCAACAGCGCGGTTGGTGCCGTTACGCGTCTGGTGGACATGGGCGTCGATGCCTACCTGCTGGCCTCGTCACTGGTGGGCATTCTGGCCCAGCGTCTGCTGCGCACATTGTGTTCCCACTGCAAGGTTTCGTACCCGGCGGACGCGGCGGCCTGTCAGCGCCTTGGACTCGATCCGGCCGCGCCGGCGCAGCTGTTCAGGGCGGCGGGATGCGAGCAGTGCCAGCACGGTTATCGCGGGCGTATCGGCATCTACGAATTGATCAGCGTGACACCTGCCGTTGCCGCATTGATTCACCAGGGCGCGAGTGAGCAGGCGCTGGTCGATGCGACGCGTCAGGTCTCGCGCAGTTTGTTTCAGGATGGTCGCCAGCGGGTGCTGGATGGCATGACCAGCCTCGACGAACTGCTGCGCGTGACCCAGGAGAACTAGCCGGTGCCGACGTTCGACTATCGCGCTCACGATGCACAGGGCAAAGGCTGCAAAGGGCGGCTGGAAGCCGACGGGCCGCGCCATGCGCGACAACTGTTGCGTGAACGCGGTTTGTGGCCTCGCACGTTGACCGAGGTCAGAGTCGACGCCAGTACGGGAAGGCAGGCCCGTGGCGGGCGTCTGAGCGCTGCTGACCTGGCGTTGCTGACCTTGCAGTTGTCAACGCTGGTCCAGGCCGGCCTGCCCCTGGAAGAAGCCCTCGATGCAGTGGCGAAGCAGAGTGCCAAGCGCAAGGTCGCGGGCCTGTTGTCAGCCGTCAGGAGCCGGGTGATGGAGGGCCATGCGCTGGCATCGGCACTGGGGCAGTTTCCCAAGGCGTTTCCCGAATTGTTTCGTGCCACCGTCGCCGCCGGTGAGCGGTCGGGGCATCTCGGTCATGTCCTGGAACAGTTGGCGGCTTATACCCAGGCGCGTCAGGCCTCGCGACAGAAGATCCAGATGGCCCTGGTGTACCCGCTGATCCTGATGCTGGCCAGCGTGGCGATCATCGGTTTTCTGCTCGGTTATGTAGTACCGGATGTGGTGAAGATCTTTGTCGACAGTGGCCAGCCGTTGCCTTGGCTGACCCAGGCTTTGATTGGGCTGAGCAACGGGCTGCGCGACCATTTCCTGCTGGTGATGGGGGTGCTGACAACGCTGTTCAGCCTGTGGCGCTGGAGCCTGCGTCAGCCGCCGTGGCGCCTGCGCTGGCATCGATGGGTGCTGAACACGCCTGTCATCGGCGAGGTGTTGCGCGCCATGGAAGCCGCACGTTTTGCCAGCACCCTGGCGATCCTTGGCAAAAGTGCGGTGCCACTGGTGGATGCACTGGAAATTTCCGCCGCTGTCATCGGCAACCTGACCATTCGCGCGCGGATGGTCGATGTTGCCCGTTCGGTTCGAGAAGGTGGAACCCTGACCCGCGGCCTGGAACTGAGCGGCGACATCCCGCCGATGATGCTGCACATGATCGCCAGTGGCGAACGGGCCGGCGAGCTCGATCGCATGCTGGCCCGTGCCGCCGAACAACAGGAAAGCAGTCTTGCCGCGCGCATTGCATTGGTGGTGAGCCTGTTCGAGCCGGCCATGCTGGTGTTGATGGGCGGCGTCGTGCTGCTGATCGTCATGGCCATTCTGCTTCCAATACTCAGCCTCAACCAATTGGTGAATTGACCCATGCAACGTTTCCGCAAACACAACATAGCCCGCGCGCAGCGAGGTTTTACCCTGATTGAAATCATGGTGGTGGTCGTCATCATCGGTGTACTGGGGGCCATCGTGGTGCCGCAGTTCATGAGCCGTCCCGATCAGGCCAAAGTCACTGCCGCCAAAATCGACATCCAGGCCATTTCTACGGCCCTGGAAATGTATCGCCTGGATAACGCTCATTACCCTTCGACACAGCAAGGTCTGGAAGCCTTGGTCAAGCGTCCGTCCGGGGTACCGGTGCCGCGCAACTGGAATCCTCAGGGTTATCTCAAGAGCATGCCGGTCGACCCGTGGAATACGCCCTATCAATACCTCAACCCGGGTGTTCAGTCAGTCGACGGCAGTTACGACCTGTATTCCCTAGGCGCTGATGGCATCACCGGTGGTGAAGGGCATGCGGCCGATATCGGTCTGCGGAGCGACTGATCCATGGTTTACCGCTGCCGGGGATTCACCTTATTGGAGCTGATGATCGTGATCGTCGTTATTGGCGTTTTGCTGGGAATGGTGAGCCTGGCGACGAGTGTGAATCCGGCGCGTCAGGCCCTGCAGGAGGCGAATGCGATGGTGCACGTCATCGGGCAGCTGCGTGAACGCGCAGTGCTTGAGGGCCGGGAGTACGGCTTGCGGTTGAGCGCTGATGGCTACCGGGTGATGCGTCAGGGCGATCGCGGCTGGGAGCCCATGGCGATGTTGTATCGCTGGCCCGAAAACGTGCGACCGCGTTTGTTGCAAGACGGTTATGCATTGAGCCTGGGGGCTGACGAAGGGGCGCCGCAGTTGTTGATCTACAGCAGCGATGAAACCAGCGCCTTCACGCTGACACTCGGTTCCGGAAACCGGACCTGGCTGAGCCTGTCCAGTGACGGCATTGGCGAGGTGGTGATCGATGGCTAGTCGGCGATCCATATCGCGTATGGACGGCTTCACCTTGCTGGAGATCATGGTCGCCCTGGCGATTTTTGCGACGCTGGCGGCCGCTGTGTTGTCGGCCAGCCAATACGTTTTGAAGCAGACCGGCGCCGTTGAACAGCGACTCTTTGCCGCTTGGCTTGCGGACAACCAGTTGAACGAATTACGTGTGCAACCCGGGCTGGCGGTCGGTCAACAACAGATGGTCGTGCTCATGGACCGCAGGGAATGGCTGATCCACCAGTCCATCAGCGCCTCGAACGATCCGCGCCTGCTGAAGATCGACATTCACGTCAGCCATCCGGGCAGCGAGCACCCGCTGCACCGCGCCACTGGCTGGATACCCGCTCGCCATGAATAAGCAGCGCGGGTTCACCTTGCTCGAACTGGTGATCGCCATGGCCATTTTTGCCGTGCTGGGATTGGCCAGTTGGGGATTGTTCGACAGCGTGGTACGGGTGCAACAGGGCACCGCGGCCCACGAGCGAGAGTTCAGAAACCTGCAGCGCGCCTTGGCAGTGATCGAGCGGGACCTGCTGCACGTTACCGAGCAGCCCATGGTGCTCACACCGACATTTTTGCAGTTGCAGCGCAGCAATTGGCGCAACCCCATGGATCAGCCCCGCAGTGAGCGACAAACCCTGATCTATCGCCTCGATGACGGCGCGTTATGGCGTGAAAGCCTGGTGGACGGCACGCCAGTGATGTCGCGGCAAAAACTCCTCGGGGATGTCAGTGGATTGCGCTGGCGTCTGTTCGACAGGCAGTCCGGCTGGGTCAGTGCCTGGCCGGTCGGCCCCGCTGGCAAGGCCCCCCTGGCCGTAGAAATGGAAGTGTCGACCGGACGTTTCGAGGCGATTCGCAGGGTGTTCCTGATGCCGGGGGCACTACCGTGAGTGGGCGCCAACGGGGAATCGCGCTGATCAGCGTATTGCTGATCATGACTCTGGCGTTGCTGATCACCAGCGGCTTGTTGCGCAGTCATCGACTGTCATTGCAAAGCAGCGGGCAACAACTGCAACAGATGCATTTGCATCAACTCGCCACTGGCGTGGAAACCCAAGCGCTGTTGCTGTTGCAGGGCGCGCTGCAGACGCCTGCAAAAACCGTCGACCGCACTCAGGCGTGGGCCCGAATGACTCCCGAGCTGGATCTCGAAGACGAGCAGGTGCGGGTGAGCATCGAAGATCTGGCCGGGCGCTTCAACCTCAACTCGTTATTGCGCTCGGGACAGATTGACCAGGTCACCCTCAATCGTTGGGCGCGTTTGCTTGATCTGCTGGGTTTACCGTCCTTGCAGTTGGACCAGGTCGGGCCATTGCGCGAACTCAGTCAATTGCGCCTGTTGCCGGGAATTGACGCGCAGATGTTGCGGCAGCTGGAACCCTGGGTGTCGATGCTGCCCAACGACGCTGTGTTGAATATCAATACCGCGCCAGCGCTGGTGTTACGCACGCTCGGCGAGGTTGATGCCTCGACCGCGGATGCATTGGTCGAGCAGGGTTCGACGACACCATGGACAAGTGTTCAGGCCT
Organism: Pseudomonas sp. PDM31; assembly: GCF_019218965.1. NCBI lineage: Bacteria > Pseudomonadati > Pseudomonadota > Gammaproteobacteria > Pseudomonadales > Pseudomonadaceae > Pseudomonas > Pseudomonas sp. PDM31. Next base: position 338,323 of record NZ_JAHUWS010000004.1, read on the forward strand.
TCACCCTGGACCCGCTGCTATCCACAGCGGACTTGAGCGGCCACGGACTGGGCATCCAGAGCCGCTGGTATCGGATCACCGTGCAAGTGAACCGGGACGGGCGCGGCATGCGCCTGGCCACTGATGTCGAATTCGACCCGGATACCGCTCAACTGAATGTGCTGCAACGACGTTTTCTACCTTCGAGTACCTATGAGATGGCGCAATGACTACCTGGCTTTACCTGACTGCCGAAGGCCTGGACTCGCATTCGAGCGATTGGCCCTGCTGCCTGTGGTCGGAGGCCGGGCAACGTCAGCACCTGCCGTTGACGCAAGCGGCCCCGATGCTCAAGGGGCAACGGGTCGACGTACTGTTGCCCATGGAAATGTGCAGCTGGTTGCGCAGCGATCCTTGGCCGACAAGACGCAGGCCCGAGGCTCAGGCCATTGCTTATGCCGTGGAAGATCAACTGAGCCAAGCGCTGGAAGAGGTGCATTTGAGTATTGGCGCGCGCGATCATGAGGGCTGCTTCCCGGTGATGGTGATCGGCCGGGAGCGGTTGACCGCCGTGCTAGCGTTGCTGGCTGAGGTGGGCATAGAGGTGCGCGCGGTCTTCGTCGATGCCGATCTGCTGCCCGCTGGACAGGCGCTTGGCGTCTGGTGGTTCGGTCGCTGGATGTTGGGCGCAGGGTTGTCGGCACGCATGGCGTTGTCCCAAGAGAGTCTGACGATGCTCACACCGTCACTGCCCGAGGACACCCAGTGGCTGGATGATCGTGAGGACCCGACGAGAACCGATCAATGGCTGAGCGCCCGCCCAGCGCATGCCATCAATTTGCTGCAAGGCAGGTTCGCCTTGCAGCACAGACGTCTGCCCTGGCGTAGCGGTGCGCTGGTGTTGCTGACGCTAATCCTGCTTGCATGGGTGGCCGGTGAAGCGCGCATCGATTTTCTCGCGGGTGAAACCAGCCGTCTGGCGGTTCAGAATGAGCAGCGGTTCAAGACGCTCTATCCGCAGCAGAGCCGCATCGTCGACATGACGGCACAACTCAAGGCGCTGCAAAGCCAGCCGGCAGACCGGCAGAACACGCGAGTCGCAGGGCTGGTCAAGCTGATCGAACAGGTGATTGGTGCTAGCCATGTAGAAGTCCAGCGCATCGAATTTCGTGCAGGCGATGGCTGGAAAATCCAGCTGACCGCCAACAGTTTTGCCGAGCTGGAACAGTTGCGCGAGCGGGGGCGCCAACAGGGCCTTCCCGTCAGTGTCGACAGTGCAAGCAAGGCGCTCGATCGCGTGCGCGCCACCCTCACCGTGGAGGACGGAGCATGAAGCAGGCATGGCAACGCATATCTGCCCGCGAACAACGTTTGCTGCAGGTACTTGGCGGGTTTTTACTCATGGTGTTGGCGTTCACTCTGATCTTTCAGCCGACACGCCAACGTCTGGAAACCGTCGAGCGGCAATATCTGCAACAGATGGGGCTGGCCGCGCAGCTGCAAAGGGCGCAACCGCGCAGCCCAACAGCTGTCGCCACTGATCAGCCGCTCTCGCTGCGCATCAGCGAAAGCGTCACGTTGGCGGGCCTGGAAATACGGCAGATGGAGAGCGAAGGCGAGCTGTTGCGCCTCACGCTTGATGGTGATGCGCAAACCTTGATGAAGTGGATCGATGACGTCGAGCGCGACGCCGTCGCGCTGCAATCGCTGACGCTGGAAAACCGTGAAGGGGTTCTGCAGGCGCAGATGGTGCTCAGGTAGCCGAGCCGTTCTGAGGCAGTAGCGGCAATTTCGCCAGCTTCAACGCGACCAGCAGCGCAATCAGCAGCAGCGTGCCAATGAACAGGCCGATTCCGTTCCAGCCGCCCAGGTGCCAGAACACTCCGCCGGCCGTGCCTGCAATGCTTGACCCGGCGTAGTAGCTGAACAGGTACAGCGATGAAGCCTGCCCCTTGGCCTTCAGGGCCCGGCGGCCGATCCAGCTGCTGGCAACCGAATGGGCGCCGAAGAAGCCGAAGGTGAAGATGAGCATGCCGATGATCACCAGCACCAGCGGCGTGAACATTGTCAGGGCAAGGCCGGCGATCATCAGCACGATGGTGCTCCACAGCACCTTGCGCCGGCCGAGCTTGTCGGCCAAGGCACCGATTTTTGCCGAACTGTAGATGCCCGACAGGTACACGATCGAGAGCAGACCGACAAACACCTGATCCATATGGTACGGCTCGGCCAGCAGGCGATAACCGATGTAGTTGAACAGCGTGACGAACGCGCCCATCAACACAAAGGCTTCGAGAAACAGCAGCGGCAGCCCGGCATCGCGAAAGTGCATGGTGAAGCCGTCGAGCAGGCTGCGCGGGTGCAAGGAGCGCGAGCGGAAGTTGCGCGACTCGGGAAGGATTTTCCAGAACACCGCCGCCGCGATCAACGCCAGGCCACCGATCACCAGCATCGCCGTGTGCCAGCTGACGAAGTCGATCAGTACCCCGGTAATCAGGCGTCCGCTCATCCCGCCAATTGCGTTTCCGGCGATGTACAGACCCATCGCCAGGCCGATGTGGTGCGGGTGAATCTCTTCGCTCAGGTAGGTCATGGCAACCGCCGCCAGGCCGCTCAAGGACAGGCCGATCAGCGCACGCATCAAGAGCACGCCATGCCAGCTCGGCATCATGGCGCTGGCCATGGTGCAGAGTGCGGCGGCGAACAGCGCGGTAACCATCACCGGCTTGCGCCCGACACGGTCGGAGATGGGGCCGGTGATCAGCAAGCCGAAAGCCAGCATGCCGGTGGCTACCGAGAGGATCAGGCTGCTCTGTGCCGCGTTGATGGAATATTCGTGAGACAGCAGCGGCATCATTGGCTGCACGCAATACAGCAGGGCGAAGGTCGCAAAGCCGCCACAGAACAGTGCCAGCACCGTGCGCATGAACGCAGGGGTGCCTTTTTCGATGTAGATTTCCTGCAACTGGGCAGGCATATCGGGCGCTACTTCATGGGTGAGTGGGGCGATAGCGGTTTTCACGTTGGACCTCGGGATGGCGCAGCCGGTCAGGCAATGAAAAAAGCATATAGCTGGCTATTGATTCAATCCAATATATTGTTCGACCTGTTTGAGAGCTTTTACGACCTAATGAGGTTTCCATGGAACTGCGTCACCTGCGCTACTTCATTGCGGTCGCCGAAGAACTGCACTTTGGCCGCGCCGCACAAGTGCTGGGCATTTCCCAGCCGCCGCTAAGCCAGCAGATCCAGGCGCTGGAACAGGAAGTGGGCGCGCGCCTGTTCGAGCGTACCAATCGTCGGGTCGAGCTGAGTGAGGCCGGCCGACTGTTCCTGGAAGAGGCGCGCCTGGCATTGGCGCAGGTCGACAAAGCGGCGGATGTTGCACGGCGGGCGCAACTGGGTGAACTGGGCGAGCTGAAGATCGGCTTCACCTCTTCGGCTCCGTTCAACTCGACCATCCCCCAGGCGATTTTTTCCTTTCGCCAGCGTTTCCCGGCGGTGCACCTGAACCTGCGGGAAATGAGCAGCACCCAGGTGGCCGATGCGTTGGTGGATGAGTCGATCGAGGTCGGGATCATGCGTCCGCTTGGGCTGCCGGATAGCCTCAGTGTGGTCGAGTTGATGCGCGAGCCCTTGGTGGCTGTACTCAGTTCCAAGCATCCGCTGGTGAGTGGCAGTGAAGAGGGTCTATTCCTCTCGGCCCTGGCCCTCGAACCCTTCGTATTTTTCCCCCGCAGCTATGGCAGTGGCCTGTACGCGCAACTGCTCAGCCTGGCTCGCGATGCCGGCTTCAGTCCGCACTTTGCCCAGGAGGCGGGCGAGGCGATGACCATCATCGGCCTGGTCGCCGCAGGCCTCGGCGTATCGGTGTTGCCGGCGTCTTATCAACGCATGCGCATTGATGGTGTGGTCTATCGGCCGTTGCTTGATCCAGCGGCGGTTTCGGCGGTGTGGCTGGTGCAGCGCAAGGATCAGAAGTCGCCGATGGCGCGGGCGTTTGTGGAGTTGTTGACCAGGAAAGTCGAGCCGCTGCAGCCATGACGGCTTCGCCATCAATCGCGGGCAAGCCCGCTCCCACAGTGTTCGGCGAGCGAGCACAATTTTCGCCACACCACAAAACCTGTGGGAGCGGGCTTGCCCGCGAAGGCGTCCGTAAGGATAAAAAAACAGCGAGCGAGGATGCAACAACCCTGTCGGAAGCCTTTACCAACCGCTGTGGGACATTTCCGAAATCCATCGACAAGGCTACGACACCTTGCGGTCTTGCCTACAACAGATCCAGAATCCGCCGGCTTGTGCGCTTTAGGGGCTGTCGGTAGCTTGATCCGCGTCACTGATGGTCAGTGATCGGGTTTAGCAGCCCGTAGTTTCGTGAAGCGTATTAGCGCTCCTGAAAGGCAGGTATTTCCATACCTGCTCTTGACGGCCGCTGTGCGCAGGGCGCCTTCGGGTGCGCCGGTTCACGTAACCCGGTCTGCTAACCTGCGTACAGCTGCCACCCTTTTGATCACAAGCGATTGGGTGTGGCCGCCTTTTTCAGGATGCTGAATCATGAGCGATACGCCAAACCCTGCGCATTCCGATCCGGACGCGCCACACCAGCCCAGCCCCCTTTTCCTCGTCGCCCCCGATATCGATAACCACACACTGTTGGAATACGCCTGTGTGTCACTGGCATCGGCTAATGTCATGGCCAGTGATTTCGCGAGGAGTCTCAACGGGGTGCAGGGCAACACGCTGCTGGGAATTCAGCAGTCGATCATGCTGGGGGAAATGGCGGTGAATCGAGTGCTGGATAATCTAGATCCACACTGATCGGCCCAAAAGATCGTGCCCATTCGCCGAGCGTGGGAACGATCAATAGTTTCCCGTGCGAGGCGTTTGATTTATCTAGAAAGAAGGACTCGCTGTTTTTCACTGATGATCGGTGTGCGAGGTCGTGAGTATTGACCCTTCCGTGTAGCCTGAATTCTGGCTGTGGGACGTTTCCGAAATGAGGTACTCCGGGTTCCGAGTGTGTCTTTTCTTTGCGGGAGGAATTGAAAGGTCGCCGTCCGGATAACACGGGGTATCAGGCAGCCCGCGTTATCGTTGACGTCCATCGCGAGCAGCTCGCTCCTACATGTTACGACCAACGCCGAAAAATCAGTGAAGTATTCACTCCACCAAACGCGAAGTTGTTGTTCATCACGTACTGATTACTCATCTGCCGGAATTCGCCGCGCAGGTAGTCGATCTTGCCGCACATCGGGGCGCAGGTTGGTGCAAATGAACACGTGATGTTCGAAGGCCAGTGAATGATGTGCTGTGTCGTTCGTTAGTGATCAGGACCTCTGTTCAAATTTTGTTGGCAGGGACCGTGGCTTTGGATGGTTCCAGATGAAGAGCGAGTACGCTCGTCAGCACAATGGCCGCTCCTGCGATAACCATGGCAGAAGGGCGTTCGCTTAGAACCAACGAGGCCATCAACAACGCTGTGGGGGGTATCAGGTAGAGTGAAATGGACGCACGGCTCACGTTGCTCTGTGCCAATACGTATGCCCAGGCGAGGTACGCAAGGGCGCTGGGGAAGATGCCCAGAATCAGCACCGCAAGATTGACCGAGGCTGAGGCATTTTGTGCTTCGTTCCACAACCCCGGAGCATAAACAAGCAGCAGTGCCGTACCCGACCAAATGGTGTAACACACCATCGTCAGCCCGTCATACCGATGGGCATGGTGTTTCTGCAAGGCGAAATACAGACTCCAGGACAGTGCCGCCAGCAGAATCAACAGCCCATGCGCGTCCAGTTCACCAAAGCCACGGTCCCCGGTGACTACTACTGCGGCGCCGAGTAGCCCGCATAGCACACAAATCCATTGCCAGCCGTTGACACGATCTTTGAACACGAAATGTGCCAGTAACGTACTGAACAGGGGCGTGGTTTGTGCCAGCACACTGGAGGCCCCGGCGCTAACGCCTTGTTGGCCGTTGTTTAGGGCGATGTGGTGCAGGCTGACGGCAAAGAACCCCAGCACCGCCAGCAGAGGCAGGTCTTTCAGACGAGGCAGGGAAATACGCATCACCCCTGCGACGCCAGCCATGAATGTTGATGCGATGAGAAATCGCATCAGCGCGAGATGACCGGGCTCATAGGCCTCTAGTCCCATGTGGATTCCAATCGGGGAATAGGCCCAGCAAAGGATTACAAAACTCGCCGCCAAAGCGATTTTTATACCCGGTCTTGTTTTCATTAAACCGTAATCCTGGGTGCAATTTTACGCTCAACTAATCCCATAAAAATTCCTGCTTATTGAGAATATGAAAGGGCGACAGCATCACTGCATCGTGTGCCGGCTGAAGTATCAAAAACACCAAGCCGCACTTCAAGTGACTTAAACTGACCCATGCATTCACTCTGGGTGAGCTATGGAATTTTCCCAACTGCGCATGTTCAAGACGGTTCACGACTTCGGGAGCATTGCGCGCGCCGCCGAGTTGCTGCACTGCGTGCCCTCCAATATCACGGCCCGGCTCAAGTCCTTGGAGCGAGAGCTCGGCACACCGCTGTTTTTTCGCGAAGGCCGTGGGCTACGGATCACTCCAGCCGGGGAGGTATTTCTTGATTACGTGACGAAAATTCTGGGTCTGGCTGAGGAAGCCAAGCGCGCGGTAGCGCCTGACAATACGCCTTGCGGTCCTTTGCGCATTGGCGCCATTGAGTCCAGTGCAACCGGACGGCTGCCCCGGTTATTGGCCAAGTACCATGCGCTGTACCCGCAGGTATCGCTGGAGTTGAGCACTGGCACTTGGGCGCAACTGCTGGACGACACTGAGCACCATCGACTTGATGGGGTGATCGTGGCAGTGAACATTGAGCGCCCCGGTCTCAAGCGTGCAGTGGTTTACCGGGAAGATTTAATGCTCATCGCGTCCGAGTCCCATGGGCCATTACGCACAGCAGCGGATCTACAAGGTAAGGAAATTTTCATGTGGCCCCCAGGCTGTCCTTACCGGTTGGCGCTGGAGCAGTGGCTGGTGCGTCATGATCAGGTATTGCCGATCGTGAGCATTGCAAGCTACGGCACCATAGTGGGATGTGTCAGCGCTGGTGTCGGTGTTGCGCTGGTACCTCGCGGTATCTATGAGCAATACCGCCACAGTGCGGGGTGGCTAGGATATGAGTTTCCGGATCTGACGAGTATCGACAACCTTTTCTATTGGCATGAAAACGCAGGAAGACACCCGGCTCGGGAGGCGTTTTTGACGCTACTGCAGACAGAGTTCGAGGAACCAGCGGTGTTGGAAGGAGGCGCTTGTGCATCTCAGGTAGAACCTGATTGATTAGCGCACCTTCACTTGCCCCCTTCAACCCAACCAGGACATAAACGTCCCAGCGTGGCACTCATGGATTTCGTAGCTCAGCGCTGCTGAGCTGACTTGCAGGCGATGGCAGCCCTGAATATTGCGTTGTCCATCGGAGCGCCATCGTCAACAAGCCGGCTCCTACAGATTTGGGTGATGCAACCGATCAGCATGCACCCGCATTCCTGTAGAAACTGCCGCAGGCTGCGATGTTTTGAGTTTGCTTACGACCAACGCCGAAAAATCAGCGAAGTATTCACCCCGCCAAAGGCAAAGTTGTTGTTCATCACATACCGGTTGCACATCTGCCGGAACTCACCGCGCAGGTAGTCGAGCTTGCCGCAGTGCGGGTCGATCTCGTCGAGGTTGAAGGTGTGCACATACAGGTCGCGGTTGAGCATTTCGATGCTGAACCACGACTCCAGCGCGCCGCAGGCGCCGAGGGTGTGGCCGAGGAAGCTCTTCTGCGAGCTGATCGGCATGTGTTCGCCGAACAGGCTGCTGGTGGCCTGGGTCTCGGCGATGTCACCCTGTTCGGTCGCGGTGCCGTGGCCGTTGACGTAGCCGATGTCGGAGGGTGCAAGTCCCGCATCCTCCAGCGCTAGCTCCATGGCCCGACGCATGGTGACCTGCTCCGGCCGGGTGGTGTGCTGGCCGTCGGCGTTGCTGCCGAAGCCGACGATCTCGGCATGGATGCGCGCGCCACGGGCCAGGGCATGTTCCAGTTCTTCGAGCACCAGCATGCCGCCGCCTTCCCCGATTACCAGGCCATCGCGCCCAGTGTCGTAAGGGCGCGGGGTGCGTTGCGGGGTGTCGTTTTTCAGGCTGGTGGCGTAGAGCGCGTCGAAGACCATGGCCTCGGTCGGGCACAGCTCTTCGGCGCCGCCGGCGAGCATCAGCGGCAGGCGGCCGAACTTGATGGCCTCGTAGGCATAGCCGATGCCCTGGCTGCCGCTGGTGCAGGCGCTGGAAGTCGGGATCAGGCGGCCGGTGAGGCCAAAGAAGATGCTGATGTTCGCCGCGGTGGTGTGCGGCATCATCCGTACATATGAGTTGGCGTTCAGACCTTCGGCCACCGAATTGAGCAGCATGTTGCCGAACGCCTTGATCTCGTCGGTGCTGCCGGTCGATGAACCGCAGGCGACACCCATGCGTCCGTCCTTGATCGAGTCGTCGCCGAGCAATCCGGCATCAGCCAGGGCCAGTTCCGCCGCGCCTACCGCCAGCCGCGAAACCCGGCCCATGCTGCGCAGTTGCTTGCGGGTCCAGTGGCTCGGTACCTTGAAATCGTCGATGGGGCCGGCCAGGCGCGTGTTGAGTTCGGTGAAGCGATCCCATTCGTCCATGCGCCGGATGCCGCTGCGGTTGGCCGCGAAGTTGCCGGCGATGGTCTGCCAGTCGCTGCCCAGTGAGGTGATGCCGGCCATGCCGGTGACGACGACGCGCTTCATCAGCACAGGCCTCCATTGACGGCCAGAACCTGCCGGGTGATGTACGACGCTTCCGCCGACATCAGGAAATTCACTGCGCCGGCCACTTCTTCTGGCGTACCCATGCGTTGTGCGGGGATCATTTTCATCAGTTCTTCCACCGGCACGTTGTCGTCGAGCATGGCCGTGTCGATCAAGCCGGGTGCGACACAGTTGACCGTGATTTTGCGCTTGCCCAGTTCAATCGCCAATGCCTTTGCCGCGCCAATCAGGCCGGCCTTCGAGGCGCTGTAGTTGACCTGCCCACGGTTGCCGATCAATCCGGACACCGAGGTAATGCAGACAATCCGCCCGGCGGCACGACGCCGGATCATCGGCATCATCACCGGGTGCAGCACGTTGTAGAAGCCGTCGAGGTTGGTGCGCATCACCACGTCCCAATCATCCTCGCTCAGCGCGGGAAAAGCACCGTCGCGGGTCAGGCCGGCGTTGAGCACCACGCCGTAATAGGCGCCGTGGGTCTCGACGTCGGCTTCGAGAACGGCTTTGCAGCTGGCGCGGTCGGATACATCAAATTGCAGGATACGCGCCCTGCGTCCCAGGGCTTCGATTTCAGACTGTACCGCCACGACGTCCGCCAGGCCGCTGCGGCAATGCAGCACGATGTCATGGCCAGCCTGGGCCAGGCGCAAGGCGATAGCGCGACCAATGCCCCGGCTGGAACCGGTGACCAGTACGGATGGCGTCATGACTGGACTCCTTCGGGTTCATGAAGATATTGAGCCACTTGTGGCGGGCGATAAACATTCAACCGGGCGGTGGCGTGGATGCCCGGCGCGTTGATATGGCATTCGAACACGCCCATGCCGTTGTCGTCTTCCAGTGAGCGCAGGCTATGGAGGGTCAGTTCGGTGCCGGCAGGAAAGCTTTCGACGTTGCATTCGAACTTGCGGCTACCGAGCAGGAAGCCCAGTTCCACGGCATCGCCGCGCTTGCGCGCACGGCAACCGGCGAAGGCGGCCACACTCTGTGCCATCAGCTCGATGCCGACCCAGGCCGGCAGGCTACCGTCGGGTTGGCTGAACAGGCCGCCGGGCCTGACGGTCAGGCGGGTGTGAATCTGCTCATCATCGAATGCGAGGATCTGCTCGATGAGGATCATGTCGCCGGCGTGGGGCAGCAGTTCGGCGAGCGGCCAGTCAATCATGGGGCGTCTCCGATAATCAGGCTGACGTTGTTGCCACCGAAGGCGAAGGAGTTGCTCATCAGGTAGCGCGGTGCAATGGACGCCAGACGCGTGCCCGGGGTCACCCATTGCAGGGGTGGCAGCGCTGGATCGGGCTGGCCGTCCCAGATGTGCGGTGGCAGCGCTTGCTCGCTGTTGCCGTCGCTCAAGCTCAGCCAGCAGAATGCCGCTTCCAGCGCGCCGGCGGCCCCCAGCGTGTGACCGGTCATGGGTTTGCTCGACGAGCAGGGCACACCGGCAGGGAACAGGGTCGCCACTGCCTGGCTTTCCATGGCGTCGTTATGGGCAGTGGCAGTGCCATGGAGGTTCAGATAGGCGATCTGCCCGGGTTGCAGGTTGGCGCGGCCCAGGGCCTTGCGCATCGCTTGAAGGGCGCCACGGCCAGAGGGTTCCGGGGCAGAAATATGGTACGCGTCGGAGCTGGCGCCGCTGCCCAGCAGGGCAATCGAGTGCCCTTCTGCCGGCTGTTTGCTCATCACGAACAGCACCGCCGCCTCGCCAATGTTGATGCCGTTACGGTTGACCGAGAACGGATTGCAGCGCTGTGCGCTAACTGCGTCCAGCGCCGAGAAGCCGTTGAGCGTCAGTTTGCACAGGCTGTCGACGCCGCCGCACAACACCGCGTCGCAGATGCCCAGGTCCAGCAGGCGTTGGGCGCTGATCAAGGCGCGGGCGCTGGAGGTGCAGGCCGTGGAAATCACGTAGGTCGGCCCGCTCAATTGCAGCCAGTCGGCGAGAAAGTTTGCCGGCGCCGCCAGTTCCTGCTGCTGATAATCGTAGGCGGCCGGGAACTGCTGTTCGCGCAGGTATTGGGCCAGCCCCTGGCTGGCTTCCTCGATTCCAGAAGTACTGGTGCCCAGCACGATACCGATGCGGTCGCGGCCGTAGGTCTGGATCGCGCTGTCGATGTCCGGGCGGATTTGCAGCGCCGCTTCCAGCAATAGTTGATTGTTGCGAGTGTGTTGCCAGGGCGGCCCCGGTGGAATCGCCGCCAACTCGCCACGGACCGCAGCGACCGGCAACGAACGCTCCGGCACCCAGCCGGCTTCGTCACGCATGCCGGAGCAATCGCCGGCAAACAGGTTGCGGGCGACTTCGCGTTTGCCCCGGCCAAGGGCGCAGATCACCCCCAGGGCATTCAGGTAGGCGGTCATGGCGTATCACCGCTCAGGGGTGTGATTTCAAATACTGGACCTTTCTGCAACTGCAATTCAAAGCTCGTCGAATGTGAGTAGCGCACGTCCCAGCGATCGGGCAGGGACCGTTGGGCGCCGTGTTGCCAGGCGCCGGGATAATTGATCGCCAACTGATCTCTTGGTGTCAGTGCGAACAGCAGCGCCGCGAACAGCTCTCGGGCCTCTGAATTGGGTGGCAGCAGGCCGTCGGCCTTCCAGGTTTTATCAGTGAGTATCTGGCGTGCCTGGGGAATGCCGAGCAAGTCCATCATCGACCAGCGAATGCCGGCCCCTTCGCTCTGAATCACCAGTACCCAATGCTGACGCTGATCGTCCTGCATGCGCTCGATGTGTAATTGCAGCGGCAATGCCAGGCTCGGTGTTTGCTCGGGCAGCGGCGCCCGGCCGGCGCAGGCGCTCAGCAGTACGAGACACCCGAGCAGCAGATAACGCAGGAGCGACCAGCAACCGATATGGCTTCGCTCGACGCAGTTGTGGCTCAAAAAACTCATGTCCCGTCCCGTGCACAGAGTTCGGAAATGACCTTCAGCCGGCGCCTGGCTTCGCTGACGAACGGGTTGCGTACATCCCAGGCATATCCGGCCAGAATGGAGCTGATCATCCGGCGGATCTCCGGTGAACTGCCTTCATGATAAATCACATCCTGGAAGGTCCCGGCGTACCAACCTTCGACATAGCAACGGAATGTGTCGACGCCGCGCTTGAGCGGTTCGGCAAACTCGCTCTGCCAGTCAACGGACTCGCCTTGCAGCTGGCGGTGCAGCACCGCGGCGGCCATGCTCGCCGAACGCATGGCGATGGTCACCCCGGAGGAAAACACCGGGTCCAGAAATTCTGCTGCGTTGCCCAGCAGAGCGAAGCCTGGGCCATGGAGGGTCTTGACGTTGGCTGAGTAACCGCCGATGGCACGAGCCTCGGTATCCCACTGGGCATTCTTCAGCACGCCGGCCAGGCTCGGCGTTTCGGCGATGAAGCCGCGCAGGCACTCGTCCAGATTGTCGCTGCGGCCGGCGAAGTGCTCTGCTGCGGCGACCACGCCGACCGAGCAGCGCCCGTTGCTGAACGGGATGGTCCAGAACCAAACATCCCGTTGGGTCGGATGGGTGGTAATAAGGATTTTGTTGCGGTCGAAGCCCGGGCTGTCGATACGATCTTCGACATGGGTGAACACGGCCTGGCGTACCGGGAAATTCGACGGTGCCTCGAGGTCGAGCAAGCGCGGCAAAACCCGGCCATAACCGCTGGCATCGAGCATGAAAGCGGCCTGGATGCGGTACTCGCTGCCGTCTTCGCGGCGCACGCCGAGCTGGGGTCCGCACGAGCCCGTATCGACACTGACGATGGTCTCGCCGTAGCGCAACTCCACGCCTTGCAGCGCGGCCTGATCAGCCAGCAACTTGTCGAAGTCTGCGCGCTGCACCTGAAAGGTCGTCGGCTTGCCTTCGCTGAACGTGTCACCGAAATCAAAGGTGCTGTACTGCTCGCCCCAGGCAAACGCGGCGCCGTTTTTCACCTGGAAACCGGCGGCATTGACGGCGTCGAGCATGCCCGCTTCCTCGACGAAATCCAGGCAGTGGGACAACAGGCTTTCGCCGATGGAAAACCGGGGAAAATGCTGACGCTCGATCACCAGTACGTCGTGCCCCTTGCGCTTGAGCAGCGCGGCGGCGATGGCACCGGATGGACCGGCTCCGATGACTACGACCTGGCGATGTTCCATCTCAATGGTTGGCATGGGAGCTCCTTGCGGGAACGGCGGCTTTCGAGGGAAGACGGTGCATGCCGGCCAGGGCGGGCAGCAGCGTCGCGACCAGACCCATCAGCATCAGCGCAAAGTACAGCGCCGGGCTGATGAGTTGCTGTTGTAGCAACAGGTTGAGGAAGACGATCTCGCTCAAACCACGAATGTTCAGCAGGATACTTTCGCGCCAGCGGCTGGCGCCTTTGAACGGCGAGGCGGCCCAGCCGAGGCCGAGCCAGTTGCCCAGCAGTTTGCTGGCAATCGGCAACAGCAGCAGGGCGCTCAGTTGCACCCAGCCGAGGCTGTCCATGGCGCTGTGCACGTTGATCTGCACAATGCCGAAAGTGAGAATCAACGGGATGGCGATGTACGTCTGCAAGCGGCTCATCCACAGGGCTGGCAACGGTAATACCAGCGGTGCTTTCAGCGCGGCCATGATCAGCAGGTAGCCGATGCCGAAGATCAGTGCATTGAGCTTGTAGTGTTCGGCGACCACCAGCAGCGCGAAAAAGCACAGGCTGTAGAGCCACGTCTGGCGCAGACCGAGCAGGCGCAACAGCAGCGGCAGGCACGCACCGGCCAAGGGCAGCAACAGGCTGCTCAGGTTCAGGCTGCCCTGGGCGATGCCAAACAGTGTCCAGCAGGTGAGGTCGATGAGGATTGCGGTTTGCACCAGTCTGCGCGTGGCCGCGGGTGGGTAATCGATGTGGCGCAGGTACAGGTACAACACCGGAATCGCGGTAATGGCGAACAGCAAACCGACGGCCAGCGAGCTGATCCACGGTTGCGCCGGCAACAACCAGATCGCCGTGGCGAGACCGCAGGCGAATGGAATGCAGAAGCTCGGCAGGGCGATTTTCAGGCTCTGGCGATCCAGTTGCAGGTCGATCACATCGCTGAGGATGTAGCCCAGCAGCAGGGCGAAACTCAAGCTGTAGAGGTTTTTCAGCCACACCGGTGCTACCAGCGCGGCGCCGCTCAGTTGCCACTGAGGTTCAACCCAGAAGTACATCAGCAGCGGCAAGCCGATGGTCGCCAGGAGTAACTGGCTGACAATCGGAATCAGGCCAAAGCGACGTCCGACACGGGTGGCCAGGGCAAACAACACCAGGGCCATCGCCCAGAACAACACGACCATCATGCTGCTGGCTCCGTGACTGCAGCGGTATGTACCTGTTGACCGGCCCAGGGTGCGAGCAGGAAGCTGAAGATCAGGCCCAGGCTGACCGATAAGCCGAAGTTGCTCACCGCCGGCGTGCTCGACACTGCCAGCAGACCGAACGACAGCCAGGTGGTCAACGCCGCCAGTAAAGTACCCAGCAGGCTCACGGCAGCGCCGCCGACTTGCTCGCGCATCAGGATCGCGTAGTCGACGCTGATCGCCGTCACCAGCAGCAGGCCGAACAGGCTGAACAGGGTCAATGGTTGCCCCAGCCAGCCGAGGCTGGCGAGGCTGCACAGCGCTGCCAGCAGCGGCAGGAAAACGATGCGCAGCGCCCCGCCGAAGCCGAATGGCAGGATCAAAACCAGCACGATCAGTACACAGGAGGCGAGTTTCAACTCTGCGGCGCTGACTTGGGTAGCGGCGAAGACGAGGTTCAACTCACCCAGCCGATCTACCAGTTCCACGCCAGCTAAATCGTGGGTCTGGGCCCGCAGCAAGTTCGGGTTATTCACACCTTGCAGGCTGACCATCGCCGCCACACCGTCATCGCTGGGGCCCAGCCATAGCGCTCTATAGGGCTCTGCCAGGGGGCCCGCCAGTGCCGCATCGATGTCTTCGCCAGGCAATGCCTGCAATGTTGCCAATTCGGCGCGCAACGCCTCGACCGGTACGCCGATGTCGAGCAGCGGTTGCCAGAACTGCGGCAGCTTGCTCAAGGCTTCGCGCACTTGCTGCTGTTGGTTCTGCGGGCTGACCAACTGGTTGAGGGACAGGTAGCCCTGGAGCTTTTCCAGGTTGCGCAACTGATCCAGGCGTTCGCTCAGGGCGGTCTGGCGTTCGAGCAGTTGCTGCTGATTGGCGGCGCGTACCAGGAAGAACTGGCTGGTGGGTTGATAACCGGTGATCTGCGCGATGGTCCGGGCTTCATCGGTCAATTGCTGCGGCGCGGCGATCCATTGGCGAATGTCGTTTTTGCTTTCGAGTTGCAGCAGGCCAGCGACACAGAAAGCGATCAGCAGCGCCAGCAACACTGGCGTGCTCACCCGTTTGAGCAGCGCTTCGCGACGGCCTAGCAGGTATTCGCTCACCCGCAGCGGCCATTGCGCCGGGCGCAGGTCGGCACCCTTGAGCAGGGCCGGCAGCAGGCACACGGCAGACAAATAGGCGCCGAGCAGGCCGGCGGCAGAGAACACGGCAATCTGGGTGAGTGCCGGGAAGGGCGTCCAGGCCAGGGCCAGATAACCGATGGCGCTGGTAATCAGGCTCAGCGTGAGTCCTGGCAGGGTCAGGCGCAGCGCCGGCCAGCTGTGCCAGGGTTTCAGGCTCCAGCTCTTGGACAGGTAATGCAGCGGGTAATCGACCGCGACGCCGATCAGGCTCGAACCCAGCACCAGCGTCATCACATGCATGTGGCCAAACAGCGCCACGCAGGCCACCGCGCCGAACAGCATGCCCACCAGCACCGGGACGAAGGCCAGCAGTACGCGCCAGCGGCGGAAGGCCAGCAGCAACAGCAAGAGAATTCCCAGCGTGGCGCCGCCACCCACCCAGGTCATTTCCCGGGCGGCCTGGCGTTGGCCGTCGGCCGCATACAGCAAGCCGCTGGCGGCCAGCAGTTGAACGTCGCTTTGCGCCGCTACTTCGCGGCCATGCTCGAGCAGGTCGGCCACTTGCAGTGGCAGGTTCATGTCGAAGGCGTTGCCGATGGTGCGTGCGCGCAGCAGCACCCAGCTTTTACCGTTCGCGTCGGCGATCAAGGCGCCGCTGCCAATGTCCAGTTGCACTGCGCCGTGTTTCGGCTGGCTGTTCTGGATACGCCCGGTCAACCCTAGCCAGTCATCCTGGCTCGATACCAGGCTGAAGCCGTTGAACGGGTCGAACAGCGCCTGCACTCGTTCCTGGATCAATGCGTCGGGATGTTCGGTCAATAGCGCGCGGTCTTCGGCGGACAGCATCGCCAATCGGCCTCGCAGCAACTGGGTGCGCAGTGCTGGCAAGTCGGCTTGCAGGGTCCACTGGACCTTTTCGAACAGGCCGCTGGCCTGCCATTGTTCGCCCAGTTGCTGCGCCATGGCGATGGCTTGTTGGCGATCAGAGTGGCCCACCAGCACCAGCATTTCGCGGTTCAGCGGTTCTTGTATGCGCTGTTCGGCGCGCTGCTCAAGGGCGTCAGGTGCTGTACCGGGCACCAGATCCATCAGATTGGCCGACAGCGGTGCGCCGTCACGCCATTGCCAACCGGCGAGCGCCAGTACTGCCAGCAGCAGGGTCAGGAATAGCCACGGCAGCCTGCGCTCACTCGGCAAAGTCATGTTGCTCCGCTTCGCTCAACGGTTGGGCGCCGGTGCTGTCCTGCATGCGCAACAAGGTGCTGTCGCCCTGGGTTTCGAGTAGTTCGATGCTCTGTACCAGCTCGGCACCGGTGATATTGATCCGGTTGAACACTTGCTTGAGCAGCATCGAGCGCGGCACCAGTGTGAGCTGCCAGGCTCGGGCGTCGCCACTGAGCGAGAGCTCGAAATCGCGCTGCAAGCCAGTGCTGTCCCCTTGCAGCACCGAGAGGAACAGGCGGTTCTGTTCGGCGCCAGCAGCCTTGCCCGGGACCATTTGCCAGCCTGCGGCGTCACGACGGGCAATGCCTTTTTCGTTGATTCGATAATCCTGCTGCAACGGGGTTTTCAGCAGCCACAACAATCCGTGGTTTTTCGCGAGCACGAAAGTGCCGGTGCTGGTCAGCGGCTTGGGCAGGGCGCGCAGGTGTTTTTCCTGGATGAAGTTGCCGTGAATGACCTCGGGTTTGGCCAGTTGAGTACTCAGTTGCTGCAGGTCGAATGCATGGGCCAGCCCTGGAATGCCCAGTAGTACGCAGAGCCCTGTAGGAGCGAGCATGCTCGCGAAAAACCTTAGGGTTGCGCGCAGTGTCAGGTGTCCAGCGTTATCGTTGACGACCATCGCGAGCGTGCTCGCTCCTACAGGGGGGCGGGGGCGCCAGAAAATCATGGCAGGGCCCTCTCTACGGCGTCGGTGAACACCTTGGGCGAAGCCAGTTGCATTTCGCGGCTGGCGATGTCGACGGCCACTTGCACGGAGACGGCGCGGGTCAGGCGTTCGCCGGTGTGCAGGTCGCTGATCAGGTAATTGATCTTCAACCGGTTCTCCCATTCCACCAGATTGGCTCGTACGTTCAGCTTCTGGCCGAACACTGCACCGCGCACGTACCGCAGTTGCAGGTCGATCACCGGCCAGGCGTAACCCGACTCGGACATGGCGTTGTAGTTGTGGCCGATCCTGTCCAGCAGCGCGCAACGGGCGACTTCCAGGTATTTGACGTAATGGCCGTGCCAGACCACGTACATGCTGTCGACGTCGAAGAACGGCACGACAATTTCAGAATCAGTGTGCAGAAATCCCTTGCTACGCATGCAGCCTCCAGTGTTGAGCGGCGATGCGTTGCAGGCACAGGCGCAATTCGCCCTCCAGGGCACGATCTTCAATGACCGGCGCAAAGTCCTTTGCCAGTGCTTCGTGCATTTCTGCCAGCGCCGGTGGCAATGGACGGGCGTCCTCGGCCAAGCCGCGCAGCCAGACACCCTGGTTGGCTGCGAGCAATGTGGCGGCGGCCACTTGTTCGGTCAGTTCCAGCACGCGGATCGCATCGCGAGCGGCGATGGTGCCCATGCTGACCTTGTCCTGGTTGTGGCACTCGGTGGAGCGCGAAAAGACGCTCGCCGGCATGGTGTTTTTCAGCGCTTCGGCGGTCCAGGCGCTGGTGCCGATCTGCACGGCCTTGAAGCCATGGTTGAGCATGGCCCGG
Organism: Pseudomonas sp. PDM31; assembly: GCF_019218965.1. NCBI lineage: Bacteria > Pseudomonadati > Pseudomonadota > Gammaproteobacteria > Pseudomonadales > Pseudomonadaceae > Pseudomonas > Pseudomonas sp. PDM31. The sequence goes on from NZ_JAHUWS010000004.1 coordinate 356,242, forward strand.
TCGGCGCTGGCACCGGAAAGGTTGCTCGGCAGGCCGTGGTTGTAGCGCTCATCCACCAGCAATGCCAGTTGGCGATCGAGCAGGTCGGCGACGTTGGCCACCAGGTTCTTCAGGCTGTCCATGGCGAACGCGATGTGACCGCCGTAGAAGTGCCCGCCGTGCAGCACTCGCTCGGCTTCGGCGTCGATGATCGGGTTGTCGTTGGCGCTGTTGAGTTCGATCTCGATGAACGAGCGCAGCCAGTTCAGGCTGTCGGCCAGCACGCCGAGCACATGGGGTGCGCAACGCAGGGAGTAACGGTCTTGCAGGCGATGCAACGGCGCGGTCGGTGCGTCGATTGCCAGATCTTTGCGCAACCAGGCGGCGACCTGCATTTGCCCGGGGTGCGGCTTGGCGGCGAACAGACGCTCGTCGAAATGTTCCGGGTTGCCTTGCAGGGCCACCACGTTCAGCGCGGTGATCCGGGTCGCCAGTTGCAGCAGGTAGTCGGCGCGGGCATAGGCCAGGCAGGCGAGCCCGGTCATGACGGCAGTGCCATTCATCAATGCCAACGCTTCTTTCGGGCGCAACACCAGCGGTTGCCAGCCGAGTTCGCGATGGACGTCGGCGGCTTGTCGGCGCTCGCCACGGAACAACACTTCGCGTTCGCCGGATAACGTGGCGGCGACGTAGGACAGCGGCGTCAGGTCTCCGCTGGCGCCTACTGAGCCTTCTTCGGGAATCAGCGGCAGGATGTCGTGCTCGAGGAAGGCTTGCAGGCGCTCCAGCAGTTCCACGCGTACCCCGGAAACGCCCTGGCACAGCGACTGCAAACGTGCCGCCAACACCGCGCGGGTGGCTTGGGCGTCGAGCAGTTTGCCCAGTCCGCAGCCGTGGAAGGTGTAAAGATGACGCGGCAGGGCTTCGACATGATGCAGCGGTACCGCGACCACACAGGAGTCGCCGTAGCCGGTGGTCACACCATAGATGACGCCTTCCTTGTCCAGCAGGGAGTCGAGGAACTGCGCGCCCTTGGCGATGCGCTGGCGGAACCCGGGGTCGTCCTGCAACTGCGTTGGTGCCTGGCCGTTGGCCAGGGCCAGCACGTCTTCGATACGCAAAGGTAGTTCGCCGAAGGTTACCGGCTCAAGCGTTGGCGTCGTCATCGGTCTTCCAGAAAGGGTAAAAGTTGAACCATTGGCGTGGCGCTTCGAGGCAATAGTGACCCAGACGCTCGGCATAACGGCAAGCCCACTGATGTATGACCTGCTCGCGGTCGCTACGTTTCCAGGTGATCGCGTCGGCGAAGGGTTCCAGCGTCAGGCGGTAGTCGCCGTCGGGCTTTTTCAGGCACAGCAGCAGGTTGACCGGGCATTTCAGCAGGCCGGCCAGCAGCCACGGGCCCTGGGGGAATCTTGCCGGGTAACCGAGGAAGTCCACCGTCACGCTGCGCCCGCCATGCAATGGCACGCGGTCGCCGGCAATCGCCAGCCACTCGCCGCGCTCCAGGCGTTCGTGGAGCTGCAGCATGATGGCGGGATCAAGTTCGCTGACCTGAATCAAGCGCAGATTGCTCGCCCCGGCCTCGCCCAACAAACGATTGAACTGCTCGGCGTGCTTGGTGTGCACCAGCACGTTCATGGTGACTTTCTCGCCGAGTTCCGCCAGCGCGCGGCAGACTTCCAGGTTGCCCAGGTGCGCGCCCACGAGCATCTGCCCGCGAGTACCACGCAACTGAGTGCGCAGCAGCGCCGGGTCGATGATTTCGATTTGCTCGATGCTCAGCTTGCCGTTCCACACGTCGAGCTTGTCGAGCATGGAATCGGCAAAGGCCATGAACTGTCCGAAGACGCGCCAGTGGGTCGGACGCAATTCGTTGCGGCCGCTCCATTGGGCAAGGCGTTGCTGGTACTGCCAGGCGCTTTGCCGGGCGCTGCGGCCGAACAGGAAAAAATAAAACACGATGCCATACAGCAGCGGGCTCAGCAGGCGACGGCCCAGTACTTTGGCGCCGAATGCGGTGAGCTTCATCAACCAGAAACTGCCGCGCTCTTCACGGTCGGCCCAGTGCGACTTGTCGGCGCTGTTGGTCATGCTCGCCACCTTCGCCAGAGGATCGCCGGCGCGCGCAGCAACATGCCGAAGAACAACCGGGTGTGCATGCTGGAAATCAGCACGTTGTCGTGGAACAGGCGGAAATGCGATACACCATCCAGCGGGTAACGAACCCGGGTTTGCAGCCACAGCATCGGCTGATTGCGCCAGGCCAGGCGCACCAGGATGTCCGAGTCGAAGTCCATGCGCTTGCCGATCCTCGCCGACTCGATCACTGCCAGAACCGGTGGCAACGGATAGACCCGGAAGCCGCACATGGAATCGCGAATCTGCAGGGACAGGGTGTTGATCCAGACCATGACGTGGGTCAGGTATCGGGCATACAACCGGCCCTTTGGCACACTGGCGTCGAATTGCGGGTAGCCACAGATCACCGCCTGCGGATGAGCCCTGGATTGCTGGATAAACCGTTCGACGTCCTGCAGGTCGTGCTGTCCATCGGCATCCACCTGCAGGGCATGGCTGAAACCCAGGCGCGAGGCTTCGCGCAAGCCGGTCATGACCGCGCCACCCTTGCCCTGGTTGGCGGCGAGACGGATCAGGTACACCATGTCCCGCCGCGCCAGTTGGTCGAGAACCCTGGCACAGGCCGGACTGCTGGCATCGTCCACCAGGATGCACGGCAGGTTACGGGCAATCAGCGCATCGACTACCGTGGTGATCGCGGCTTCGTGGTTGTACACCGGAATAATGGCGCAGGGGCTATGCATGGTGGCATACACCTGAAAGAACGGGGTGCCTGCTTCGCGAGCAAGCCCGCTCCCACACTGGATTGCCGCAGGCCCCATGATTCACTTGCCACACCGAACCCCTGTATGAGCGAACATGCTCGCGATTGAGTGTGCAGCACTCACCAAGGCTATGCCTCACTTGAAGCCTCCAGCAAAATCCGCCCACTGGAACAGGTAGCAGTCTCATCGCGATAGGTGAAATACAGTTTGCTGCGAGCCGAATCAAAGCGCAGGTGCAACTGGATTTCATCGCCCGGTCGTATCAGTTGCTGGAATTTCAACACTTCCATCCCGGCGAACTTTCCCCGCAGGGTCATCAATTGCTGGCCGAGACTCAGCGCCCAGTCCACCTGTACCACGCCAGGCAACACCGGCGCGGTGGGGAAGTGGCCGCTGAAGTAGGCAAGGTCCGGCGGCACGGCCAGCTGCAGGCTCCATTCGCCATCGGTTTCGACCTGCGCCAGTACCTGTGGTGCCTTGGGGCGCGGAGCCAGCAGCAAAGACTCGACATCGGCCTGAGCCAGCTTGCCCTGGGCATTCAATGGCATTTGTCGCAGCAGACGCCAGCGTCGTGGCAAGGCCACTGTTTCGCAGTGCTGGCCCAGATGTTGGCGCAGTTGCTCGGTCAATGTGCGTCGACCCTGGTTGCGCAAGGCGTGCAAGCCGGATTCACTCAGCACCAGCAATGCGCCTAGCGAAGCGCGGTTTTCCTGGATGACGCCCAGGCGCGCCTCGGCCACCCACTCATGTTGCATCAGCGCCTGTTCGAGCATGGGCAGCGAGATGCGTTTTTCTTCCAGCTTGACGATCCGGTCCAGCCGCCCGAGCAACTCGAAACGGCCATCAGCGGCAATGCGCACGGCATCGGCGGTGTGTTCGATATGGCCGCTGGGCAGGTACGGTGAGGCGATCAGCAACGCGCCGTCACTGTCCTGGCTGAGCACGACATCCGCGAAAGGCTGCCAGGCGTCATGGCCCTGGCGCCAGGCGATGCCACCGGTTTCCGAACTGCCGAAAATCTCCAACGGCCATTGTCCAAGGCGTTCATGCAGCCGCTGCGCGGCCTCGGTCGGCAGCGCGCCACCGGAAGAAAACACTTGGCGCACGGCGCTCAACGCCGGCCAGTCAAGGTTGTCGCCCATACGCTTGAGCAGTGCCGGGCTGGCGACCCAGGCGAATGCCGGGTGCTCGCGACTGGCGCGCTGCAAGTCTTCCGGGAAAGCCAGTTGCCGACGCAGGAATGGGCGCCCGGCGCACAGCGGCCACAACAGCCGAAACAACAGACCATAGATGTGCTGGGTGGCGACGCTGCCGATGATGCACGCCGGGCCCAGTCCGGTCCCCCACAACTGCTCCAGAGCTTCAATTTCATTGGTCAGTTGGCGCAGGGTTTTCTCAATGCGTTTGGGCTCGCCACTGGAACCGGAGGTGCACAGGCTTAGCCGGCATTGATCCGGATCCAGTGCTGCCGGGGCGAGTGGCGACTGACAGAAGTCGTTCAGATGTGCATCGTCGGGCTGATCGGTCAGCCACAGATCGACATCATTCGACCAGCGCTGGCGCGTTTGCGGTTGCAGATCGGCTGGCAGCAACACATTGACCCCGGCACGCCAGGCACCCAACAGCGCGATCGCCAGGTCGGCGGCGTCTTCCAGGTGCACGGCTATGCGCTGCACGCCTTGGGCCTGCAAGCCAGCGGCCAGTTGCAGCGCCTGTTCGCACAAGCGGGTGTGATCCAGCTCCGGTTCGGTCGTTACGACGCGCGCCGACTGAGTCTTGAACAGCAGCTGCTCAAGTTTTATCCAGGTCATGGGCGGCCTCGTACCCGTTGTCGAATGAGCCATTCAATGGCAAACATCAGGCCTATCAATCCGTAGGAAATCAGGCCGGTGTACAGCATCCACCAGCTCAGCGGCGCCCAAAGCGTCAGGGCGGCAGCGCACAAACCGTTGCAGAGAAAAAACAGGCACCAGGCGATGGTCACCTGACGGGTATAGCGAATGGCCCTGGCCGGCAGCCGAGGTTCACGCAGACGGGCCAGGCGCTCGATCATCGGTGGGCCGTATTTCAGGCTCAACCCGAACAGCCCCAACATGAAGGCGCTGATCAGTACCGGATACCATCGCAGCAGTGCCGGGCTATCGAACAGCGCCAGCAGCAAACAGAACACGATTGCTGCGGTAGCCATCCACGAACTGCCAGGTCGTCTCCTGCCCGCCAGTGCCCGGGCCAGCCACAGGCTGCCCAGCAACAGGCCGAACTGCCATGGAGCAAAGTGCTCCATGCCGAAATACACGGCGAAAGGGTATAGCAGGCCCGCCAGCAACAGGCCAAGGCCGATCAATCGGCTCATGCGGCCGGTTGAACCAGACGGTAGACCGCCTCGACCACGTCGCTGACGGTACGCACCGATTTGAATTCTTCGGCGGCGATTTTCTTGCCGGTCTGGCGCTTGATGTGATCAATCAGGTCGACGGCGTCGATGCTGTCGATTTCCAGATCCTGGTACAGGTTGGATTCGAGGCTCACACGCTCGGGCTCGAGTTCGAACAGCTCGACCAGGGCATCGCGCAAGGTGTTGAAAATGTCTTCACGAGTTTGCATGGTCCGGTCTCAAGCTGCCTGTTTTGCGGTAACGAAAGCTGCAAGGCTAGCCACGTTACTGAAGTGACTACGGGTGTCTTTGGCATCGGCGTCGATTTTGATGCCGTATTTTTTCTGGATCGCCAGGCCCAATTCCAGGGCGTCCACCGAGTCCAGGCCCAGGCCTTCGCCGAACAAGGTCTGGTCGTTGCCAATGTCGTCGGCACTGATGTCTTCGAGGCCCAGGGCGTCAATGATCAACTGTTTGATTTCCTGCAGCAGGCTATGGCTGTTCAGTTCGCTCATCTTCGGCGAGCTCCTTGATAAAGTAAGAGTGCAAATATTCGTTGAGCTTGCGCGAGGCCTGCGGGGGCGGCCCCAGCGCTGCGAAGGTTTGTGGGTCTATATCGGCACCTACCCGGAAACTGAAGTGCACGCGCCGTTTGGGGATGCGATACCAGGGTTCGGCCTTGGTCAATGTGCTCGGGCTGACCTTGATGATAACCGGGGTGAGGATTTTCGCACCGCGCAAGGCGATTGCCGCTCCCCCCCGATGAAAGGCGGGTGCCTGGCCTGGCTGGGTGCGAGTACCTTCCGGAAAGATGATCAGGGTCTGGCCACTTTTCAGGGCGTCGGCGGCGGTGTCGAGCATGTCCATGCTGCCGTCGTTGCTGATGTATTCGGTGCTGCGCAGGGGCCCACCGGTGAAAGGGTTTTCAAAGAGGCTTTGCTTGACGACGCAATTGGCATGACGCACCAGGCCGATCAGAAACACCACGTCGATCAATGACGGATGATTGGCGATGATCATTTGCCCCGGCCGCCCCAGTTTTTCCGCACCTTGAATGTCGTAGGTCAGCACACCGCTGCGGCTCATGAACTGCACGAACAACCAGAAACAGCGGCTGACCATTTGCCGCGCCCGCCGCCGATGGGTCTGGGCATCGCCCGGCAGGCAGTTGAGCAGCGGAAAAATCACCAGGCGCAGGCACAGGCCGCCCAACCCGAACAGGGCAAAGCTTGCGGCGGTGGCCAGCAGGCGCCAGTAGTAGGCGTTGCGGTTTTTTTCGGTTACAGGTTGCGTTGCCAGGTCCATACACGATTTTTCCAGGCATGTTGGCAGGTGGTTTGCTGGCCCAGCAGTGTCGGCAGCAGATTCAGGGCGTGAGGCCAGCAGGTTTTTGACAACGCTTCAGAGGGGCTGTTCAGGGACAGCTGCCAGTCGGTTCCTGCGGTGATCAACAGGCCCAGGGCATAAGGGAAGGGTACGTCGTCGATCCAGGTCGAATAGGCTTCGGGCGGTTGCTCTTCGGTAATGACCAGTAGCACCGCTGGTGCCCCTTCGGCCAGCAGTGCCGCAGCCTCCAGCATGCCGTGCTCCAGGCCGTCGCCAGCTGCGGCGAGGGCCGTCATTTCGCTGGTTTCGCCACGCATGATCGACCACAGTCCGATGATGGCGTTGTGTACCGACAGGCTGAACTGGGTCGGCGAAAGCGGCTGGTCGCTCGCCAGGTCGCTGAGAATGTCGAAGGTGCGCGGGGTTTCCCCGTGACGGGAAATGTAGACCAATGGCAGGTCTTGCCGACCATCGGCTAATGGCCAGGCGACACTGAATGCCATCCGCGCCAGTCGGCCGAGTCGCCGACGCTGCATCGCCGGTAGAAACGAGACGTCGGGAGCGGCATCGCTACCTTGCAGCACAACTGGATGTCGGCTCCAGGCTTGCCAATCGTCCACGCTTTCGAGCCCAGGGGCCCACGCGCGCCATTGGGCGATGTTGAAGTTGATCAAAGACATTCATCCCGCCCCTGCGGGCTTTCTTGACGCGTTGAATGACCCGTCATCTACGGCTCACCCTTACGTGGCGCACGGCGCCGAGTGGCCCGCATTATCCCGGTGCGGCTGACGTGTAGCAAATGTTGGTTACATTTTGCTCAGCTAAATGTGTCGAACGGCCCACAGAAGCCAATTGTGGGGCAATTATCCATATTCTCATCAACTTGATCTGTCAGCGTTGACTGTGGATGACGCATGGGTTTACCGCTTTTTCAGCAAGAGAACTCGCGTGACTGTGTAGTCCCTTTCCGTTTAGGTAGCGGAGCCATGCCGTGGACCACTACACTCGGTCATTCTTTGATACACGGGGGTTTTGACATGCGGCGCGTGGTGTTCAATCAGAAAGGTGGCGTGGGCAAATCCAGCATTGCCTGCAATCTGGCGGCTGTCAGCGCGAGCGAGGGCTTTCGCACCTTGCTGGTGGATCTTGACGCCCAGGCCAACTCCACTCAGTACCTGACGGGCCTCACCGGCAGCGACATTCCCATGGGTATTGCCGATTTCTTCAAGCAGACGCTGTCCTCCGGGCCGTTCTCCAAGAAGAATCAGGTCGATATCTACGAAACCCCGTTTGAAAACCTGCACGTTGTGACGGCCACCGCCGAGCTGGCGGATTTGCAGCCAAAGCTTGAGGCCAAGCACAAGATCAACAAGCTGCGTAAATTGCTTGAAGAGCTGAGTGAAGACTACGACCGGATTTACCTCGATACACCGCCGGCGTTGAATTTTTACGCAGTTTCGGCGCTGATTGCCGCTGATCGCGTGCTCATACCTTTCGATTGCGACAGTTTCTCTCGCCAGGCGCTGTATGGCCTGATGGCGGAAATCGAAGAGTTGAAGGAGGACCATAACGAAGGGCTGGAAGTTGAGGGCATTGTCGTCAACCAGTTCCAGGCCCGCGCCAGTCTGCCCCAGCAGATGCTCGACGAGCTGATCGCCGAAGGCCTGCCGGTGCTGCCGGTGTACTTGACCAGCTCGGTGCGCATGCGCGAATCCCACCAGGCCAACACGCCACTGATCCATCTTGATCCACGGCACAAGCTGACCCAGCAGTTTGTCGAGTTGCACAACCTGCTGGAAAAGGCCTGAATCTCGTGGCTGACACCAAAACACTGTGGGAGCGAGCTTGCTCGCGATGACGGCCTCAAATCCAGCCTATCCGTTGACCGAGCGATCCCATCGTGAGCTGGCTCGTACATTGAGTCGAGGTGCGTCAGATCCCCTGGCTACGCAACCAGCTCATCAATTGCGGTAACGGGAAGGCTCCGCTCTGGCGTGCAACCTCCCGGCCGTTCCTGAACAGAATCAGGCTCGGAATCGAGCGAATGCCCAATTGCGCCGACAACTGCTGGTTCGCTTCGCTGTCCAGCTTGGCCAGCCGACACTTGCCCGCCAGTTGCCCGGCTGCCTGTTCGAACACCGGCGCAAACGACTTGCACGGCCCACACCAGTCCGCCCATACGTCCACCAGTAAAGGCAAATCGCCCTTGATCTGGCTGGCGTAGTCCCCTTGCTTCAATTCGAACGGTTTGCTCAGCAAGACGCCGGCTTTGCAGCGGCCGCACTTCGGTTGGTCACCGATGCGCTCGGCAGGGATGCGGTTGAGGCCGTTGCAGTGTGGGCAGGGGATGAGGAGTGAGTCAGTCATCGAGGATGGTCCAGTTGGAAGCGGGTCCTCCTTAATTGGAGGCGCCCGCCAGGATTTTCAATTGCGGCCAGCCTCACGACGAACAACTGATCTCCAGATGCTTGCCCCACTCCGGCGGCCGCTCTGCATAACTCTCCATCCCGGGTTGCTCCTCGAACGGATTGCTCAGCACCGCGTGCAGCCGGCGCACTTCCGAGTAGTCGCCGTCCTGCGCCGCATCGATGGCTTTCTGCGCCAGGTAGTTGCGCAGGATGTACAGCGGGTTTACCGCATTCATTCTTTTGCGGCGTTGTTCCTGGTCAGCCTCGCCTTCACGCGCGACCCGCGCGATATACAGCGCGCCCCAGGCATCGAAACCCTTGATGTCGACAAAGTCATCACGCAATCGGGCAGTGGCCTGTTCCGGTGCCTGCTCGCCCAAGCGGCGGAAGAACAGGCTGTAGTCGACGCAGCTGTTCTGCATCAGCTGCAACAGATGCTCCAGCAATTTCTGGTCATCATCTTCGGCAGTGGTCAGGCCGAGGCGGCGGCGCATCAGGTCAAGGTAGTGAGCCTGGAACAGCGGCAGATACAGGCCAAGGGTTTCGCGCAGGGCCTCGACGCTGATGAATGGCGTCAGGGCCTGCGCCAGGGCGCTAAGGTTCCACTGGCCGATCGGCACCTGATTGCTGAATGAATAGCGACCCTGGTCATCGGAGTGGTTGCAGATGAAATTGGCGTCGAAGTCATCGAGGAAGGCGAACGGGCCGAAGTCGAAAGTGATGCCGAGGATCGACATGTTGTCAGTGTTCATCACCCCGTGGCAGAAGCCGTAGGCTTGCCACTTGGCGATCAGTTCGGCATTGCGCTCGACCACTTCGCGGAACATCGCCAGATACGGCTCCGGTTGTTCCAGGCAATGGGGGAAGTGCATGGCCAGCACGTGATCGCCCAGTTCTTTCTGCTGTTCGGGGCGTTTGGTGTAGTAGAAGTACTCGAAGTGCCCGAAGCGCACGTGGCTCGGCGCCAGGCGCAAGACCATGGCGGCGCGCTCCTGTTTCTCGCGCCACACCGGGGTGTCGGAGCCGATCACGCACAGGGCACGGGTGCTCGGGATGTTCAGGGCGTGCAGGGCTTCGGAGGCGAGAAACTCGCGGATCGATGAGCGCAATACCGCCCGCCCGTCACCCATGCGCGAAAATGGCGTCTGGCCGGCACCCTTGAGGTGCAAGTCCCAATGCTCGCCGGCCTGGTTATACACCTCGCCCAACAGCAGGCCGCGGCCGTCGCCCAGTTGCGGGTTGTAGGAACCGAACTGGTGACCGGAATAGACCATCGCCCTTGGAATGGCATCGGCCCAGAGCTTGTGGCCGCTGAACAGTTCGGCGAACTCCGGGGTTTCGGCCACGGCCGGGTCGAGGTCCAGCAGCGCCATGGCGGCGGGGCTGGCCACGACCAGGCGCGGATTGTCGATGGGCTCGGGCAGCACATGAGCGGAAAACGCATCGCCCAAGCGGTCGAAGCGATTATCGAAAGTCAGTTCGTCGAGGGCTTTCAAGGGCCGGCTCCAGCAGAATGTCCGAGCATTCTGCTGGGGATTGGCCGGTTAGTCGAGTTTGGCGGCGGGCGGTTCTTGCGCGGGCTTGCGGTCGACGATCGGCACGATGGTTTTCGCTTCCGGCTCGATCGGCACCATCTTGTATTCCTGGCCGTGCAGGTTCTTCAGGTAAACCTCCATCTGGCGGAACGAGATGTTGATGTGCTGCTTCTTGAACTCGCGGTTGATGAAGCGGTTGACCTCGTCGAGCACCGGGTTGCGGTCACCGAGGTCGCGCACGTGCATGCGCAATTCGTGGTCCAGGGTGCTTTCACCGAAGTTCAGGAAGTACACGTGGGGTTCCGGATCTTTCAATACTCGCGGATTATCGCGGGCGGCCTTGAGCAGCAATTCTTTCACCAGATCGAGGTCCGAGCCATAGTCCACGCCGAGCTTGAGGGTTACCCGGGTGATGGTGTCGGTCAGCGACCAGTTGATCAGTTGTCCGGTAATGAACGTCTTGTTCGGGACGATGATGTCCTTGCGGTCGAAATCGGTGATGGTGGTGGCGCGGATGCGGATCTTGCTCACGGTGCCCGACAGGTTACCGATGGTGATGGTGTCGCCGATGCGCACCGGACGCTCGAACAGGATCATGATGCCGGAGATGAAGTTGGCGAAGATCTCCTGCATACCGAAGCCGAGGCCGACCGACAGCGCTGCCACCAGCCACTGCAACTTGTCCCAGCTCACGCCGAGTGTCGACAGGGTCGAGACGAAACCAACGCCGGCGATCACGTAGGACAGCAGGGTGGTGGTGGCGTAGGCACTGCCCTGGGCCAGGTTGAGTTTCGACAGCACGAACACTTCCAGCAGGCCCGGCAGGTTTCGCGCCAGGGCGAAGGTAATGCCGATGATGATCAGTGCGCCGAGCATGTCGCCGATGCTGATCGGCACCATGCTCATGTTGGCGCCGGTGCCGCTGGTGTATTCGTACAGGGTGATGTTGTCCAGGTACGAGAACACCGAGATCAGGTCGGACCAGACCCAGTACAGCGCCGCGATGAAGCCGCTGAGCAGCGCCAGGCGGATCAGGCGCAGGGACTGTTCGTTGACCTTCTCGATGTCCAGCGTGGGTTCCTCGATCACCGCTTCGCCGTCCCCGGCCTCTTTCGCCGCCTGGCGTTTGGCCAGGGCGCGCTGGTAGGCCAGGCGGCGAGCCGCCACGCTGAGGCCGCGCACGAAGGTGGCTTCGATCACCAGCCAGAACATCAGCAGGTACAGGGTGTTGATCAGGCGATCACTAAGTTTCAGCGCGGTGTAGTAGTAGCCGAAGCACACTGCCACGAACAGCGCGACGGGCAGGGCGGTGAACATGATTCCCAGGGTCTTGCGGAACAGCGAGGCGTTTTCGTGGGTCGGGCTGCTGATCAGCAAGCGGCTGAGCAATAGCGTCATCAAGGCATAGCAGGTGAGTACCACCGGCATGCCGAGTACGTCATCGGCCAATGCCGCCGGTTGCAGTTCGGCAACCGCCACCACTGTCACCAGGGCCATCACCACCATGCCCAAGCGGCGGACCCAGCCACGGAGGAATTCGACCTGGGGTTTTTCCCAGCGGAAATGCAACTCCGCCACGCCACCGGGCGACAAAATCCGGTAGGCGGTATAGAAGACCAGCCAGGCCTGGGCCATTTGCATCAACGCTGCGCCGACACTGGCGTTTTGCTCCCGTGCATCGATTTGCAGGGCCAGGCCGCACAAGCCCAAGGCCAGTGCCACCGGCATCGCCAGCAGGATATTGATCAGGATCGCCTGGGGCGTGTGCCACTGGCTGTCGCGTTTGAAGTGGCCGATGTCCTGGTGCACCTTGTTCAGTCGCGCATACAGCTGCTTGCGCCGCCACAGCAGGGCGCCGATCAGCAGGGCCAATGGCAGGAAGAGCAGGGGGCGCTGGGTCAGGCCGTCGACCAGCTCGCTGAAGCTTGAGGTCAATGGCAGCGAGTCGACCTGGCGCTCCAGGCGATCCGGCACGCTGTACAGCCATTCCAGGTCCAGCGGTTTGTTACTGGGAATCCAGAACATCTGCTCATCTAGCGTCGCTCGCAGGCTTTGTGCGGTGCTGAGCAATTGCTTCTGGTTCAACTGCAGGGTGATGGACTCGTTGAGCACCGCGCTAAGTTCGCGATTGAGCCGCTCCAGCAGGTCGGCACGGGTGGTGGCCAGTTCCAGCAGGCTTTTGCGCAGCTGTGGGGTGACCTGCTCAGGCGGCTGGGTCGACAGCAGGTTGTCGACGTAGGTCGCCGGATTGCTGAGCATCTCCCGTTGCTGGCTGACTTCGAACTGATACAGGCGGATGTCGGCAATTTGGTCGGCAAGGTTGCGGTCGACCCGCAGGCGCGGCAAGGCCTGCTTCTGTTTGTACAGAATCTTGGACAGCAGCAGGCTGCCCTTGAGCACGTTGATCTGTTCATCCAGGGCCGAATCGCTCTGGGTCACGCTGTCCAGTTGCTGCTTGGTCATCAGGTTTTGCTGGGTGACTTCGTTGAGACGGTCGGTGCTTTTGAGCAGGTAGTCCGACAGTTTCAGGTTGGCCGAACTCTCGGTGGCCAGAAGACTGCTGCCACCGGACTTTTGTGCTTCGATGGATTGCTGGGTGACGGTTTCCTGGGATTGCGCCAGGCGCTTCTGGTTGATCAGGTTTTGCAGGTCCTGGATTTCCTGATCCAGGCGCTCGGAGCGCTCCGATAGCAAGTCATGCTGGCTCTTGCCCAGGTCTTGCAGCTGGGTATTGCCGGCCAGTTCCTGGCGACGCAGTGGAATCAGGGCGTTCAGTGCCGCGAGTTCGGCATTGAGCTGGTCGCGCTGCTCGGCGCTCAGGGTTTTGCCGGCGTCTTTGCCTGTCTTGAGGATGTTGTTGATCTGCTGGATGCGCGTCTGGCTGGCGGAAATCTCCGCCTGGGCCCGCTCCGGCCGGGTCTGGGCGGTGATGATCAGGCTGTTGGCTTCGGCCAGGGCTTTTTGCAGATCGCTCTGCTGCGTCGAGCGTTCGGTGAGCACCTGCTCCAGTTGCTGAATCGGCTCTTTGGCGAAGCGTTGCGCGACCGGCGATACGGTGGTGGCTTTGAGCCGGGTCAGTTCGCGCTGGTTCTCTATGGTCTGCCGGGGTGCGCTGCTCAACTGCTGCTTGAGATCGGCCAGCTTCTGCTCGTAATCGCGTTTGCTGTCGAGCTGCGTGAGGGTGTTCTGCAGGACGGTTTGCAGGGCCTTTTGATCGGCTTCCGGCAGCTTGCGATCAGCGATCTTGTTCAGGCTCGCTTGCACGGCTTCGCTGCTAGGCGGTTCGGCCGCTTGTGCCGCTTGCGGTAAACCAAGGGAACCGACAGAAAGAGTCAAGCCCAGCAGGGCAATGGCGAAAATGGAGCGCAGGTTAGGCATAAAGACCGGTCAAGCAAGTGATAGTGGGAGCAGTTTAGAGGAAGAGCCCGGGGCCCGGGCGACTTCCTTCGGGGAATCTGACGCCCACTTTGCCGATCTTGTTCCCGTCCATGACCGCAACTGTCCAGATGGTGTTGTTCCACTCCACCTGGTCGCCGACCACTGGTGCGCCACCGACTTTCTGGGCAATGAAGCGGGCCAGGGACATGTCCGGATCGATGCCTTCGACCTTCAACCCGTAGAGTGCAGCAACCGCGGCCAGCTGGGCGTCTCCTTCGAGGACGAAGTCGCCGAAGAAGCGCAGATCGAGGCCCCGTTGCGGGGCCTGGCTGAAGAGTTTTCCCAGGGCCGGCAGGTTGTGCTCATGGCCGATTACGCACAGCAAATCATCGACTTCGAGCACCGTACTACCCGACGGATGGAGCAATTGTTGGCCGCGAAACAGGGCCGCGATGCGGGTACCCTCGGGCATTTTCAGTTCCCGCAGGGGGGAGCCGATGCACCATTTCTCTGCGCCAAGGCGATAAACGAACAACTCCCATTCGCTGGTGACGTGCACCTCCAGAGCGGAGCGGGAGATTGGTGCAGGGTCCGGGGGTACGGTCACTTTCAGCAGTTTGGCGACCCAGGGCAGACTCGTGCCCTGCACCAGCAGCGATACCAGCACGATGAAGAATGCGAGATTGAAATAAAGCTGGGCGTTAGGCAGGCCGGCCATCAGCGGGAACACTGCCAGAATGATCGGAACCGCGCCACGCAAGCCTACCCAGGAAATGAACGCCTTCTCGCGTCCATGGAAAGCCTTGAACGGCAGCAGGCCGACCACGACCGACAACGGCCGCGCAAACAGAATCATCCATAGCGCCAGAGCCAGCGCCGGCAGGGCGATCGGCAGCAGGTCGTGAGGCGTCACCAGCAAACCCAGCACCAGGAACATGCCGATCTGCGCCAGCCAGGCCATGCCGTCGAGCATGTGCAGGATGCCGTGGCGGCTGCGCACCGGGCGGTTGCCGATCACCAGGCCGCACAGGTACACCGCGAGGAAACCGCTGCCGTGCAGGGCGTTGGTCAAAGCAAACACCACCAGGCCACCGGCAATGACCAGGATCGGATAAAGGCCGGTGGCCAGGTTGATGCGGTTGACCAGTTGCAGCATGAGCCATCCGCCGCCGAGGCCGATGACGCCACCAATGCCGAACTCGCGCAACAGGTGGGTCAGCAGGCTCCAGTGCAGCCCGGTCTCGCCGCTGGCGAGCATGTCGATCAAGGTGACGGTGAGGAATACCGCCATCGGGTCGTTGCTGCCGGATTCGATCTCGAGGCTGGCGGTCACCCGTTCGTTCAAGCCTTTGCCACCCAGCAACGAGAACACTGCCGCTGCGTCGGTGGAGCCGACGATGGCGCCGATCAGCAGGCCTTGAATCAGGTTCAGGTTGAACAGCCACGCGGCGGCCATGCCGGTCAGCCCTGTGGTAATCAACACCCCGACCGTGGCCAGCGACAACGCCGGCCATAACGCGACGCGGAAACTCGAGACCCGGGTGCGCAAGCCACCGTCGAGCAGGATCACCGCCAGTGCCAGGTTGCCGACCAGGTACGCCGTGGGGTAGTTGTCGAAAATAATGCCGCCACCGTCAACGCCGGCCGCCATGCCGACGGCCAGGATGATCACCAGAATCGGGATGCCGAGGCGCGATGAAAGCGAACTCACCAGAATGCTTGCACCTACCAGCAACGCGCCGATCAAGAACAGGCTGTTGATGGTCGTCGCATTCAAAGGCAGTACTCCAGAAAGCTGAAAGGCGGGCACAAACTGACCATGCAGTCTGCGTGCCAGCGATTCTAACCTGTTGAAATGCGATGCTGTCAAAAAGCTTTTTGACGGAGCTAACTGCGATCTCAAATTGAGTGCAGTCACTGTGGCGAGGGGGCTTGCCCCCGTTGGGTCGCGAAGCGACCCCAAGTCGGCCGGTGCAATATTTCCTGGAATATCCCGTCTGCAGGTTTTACGGTTGCTGCGCAACCGAACGGGGGCAAGCCCCCTCGCCACAGCAAGCCCCTCAAGCCCCTCAAGCCACAAAAGGCTATACCGCCCAAGCATTCGACCCAGCTGGCGAGATCGGGCGACGAAGTGCAGGAACCAGATCGCCGTAGTACAGTCTTTAAAACTCGCGGGAAAGGTCACCCGCCAGGAAAATCAAGGCATTGCGCCCGTATAACCCTGGCATCCATGATGACTTTTCTTTATCGTACGCGCCCTTTGAAAAAGTCCGGAAAATCAAAATGTTGGAAGCATCCCTAAGCCAATTGGAACAACTGGTCAGCGACCTGGTACAACAGAACCAGGCCCTGCTCGGCACCAACCAGACCCTGACCGCAGAATTGGCCCAGGCCAAGGATGAGAACGAAAGCCTGCAATTGAGCCTGATGGAGCAGGAAGAGAAGCAAGGCGCCACTGCGGCTCGCATCCAGGCTCTGGTCGAGCGCGTCAGCGCAGGTCCCGTCAGCGCATGAGTTACAACGCCGCAGGGGTAAAGGTCGTCTCGATCCTGGGAGAGGACTATTCGATCAGGGCGCCGGCCGGGGAAGAGCAGACCCTGCTGGACGCCGCATTGATGTTGAAGGCTGCCTTGGCCGATACCAAAAGGAAGTACCCGACGCTGATCGGTGACCGACTGCTGGTGCTGGCCGCGATGAATCTGTGTTCCCAGCAGATTGAAATGCAAAAGCAGCACAAGCTCGAACTCGACCGTTACCAAGAGCAAGTCAGCGCCACGGTCGAAGTGATTTCCAAGACGATCAACCAGGCCTGATCGGTTTTGCGCACAACCAAAGAATAAATTGTCGATGTAAATGTATACATTCGGCATGGCTGTTGCAGTGTTTCAGCCTCTTATTCTTTGGGGGTGCTCCATGCAGTTCTGGCGACGCAGTATCCAGTGGCAATTGATCCTCAGCATGGGCAGTGCCCTGCTGGTCAGTATTCTGATTGTGGTTGGCCTATATACCCTGGTAGTTAATCGCCTCGCCCAGAGCTACCTGGTCGAGCAGGCACTGCCGTCGAGTATCGAAGCGATGCGCAACGACATCGAGCGCATCCTCGTCCAACCCCTCACCGCGGCGAGGGATATCGCCAGCAACAGCATGGTGCGTGACTGGTTGGCCGGGGGCGAAGACAGTGACCAGGCCGGCACTTTTACTACCTATCTGGAAGGTATCCGCGCCGAGCACAAGGCCTTTACCGCGATTATTATCGGCAGCGCGTCCAACCATTATTTCACCGAAAAAGGTCTGGACCGGACGCTCAGTCGTTCCAACCCCACAGACGCCTGGTTCTACTCTTTCCTCGACAGCAACCAGCCACGCACTCTCAATATCGACAATGACACCGCCACCGGAGAATTGGCGCTTTTCATCGACTTCAAAGTCGAGCAGGCCGGGAAAGTCGTGGGTGTTGCCGGGCTTGGCCTGAGCATGAAAGAGCTGTCTGAGCTGATCCACAACTTCAACTTTGGCGAGCGCGGCAAGGTCTATCTCGTGCGTTCTGACGGTTTGATCCAGGTCCACCCGGAGGCGCAATTCAGCGGTAAGCGCACCCTGGTCGAACAAATCGGCGGCTCGGCGGCCCAGGCGGTGATGGGTCAAAAAACTGCCACCAGCAGCAGCTTCCAGCGCGACGGTGAAGACTTCCTCGCATTAAGTCTGCCCCTGCGCGATCTCGGCTGGACCCTGGTGGCCGAAGTGCCGCAATCGCAGATCTACGCCGAATCCCGTCGCGCGATGTGGATGAGCAGTGGCATCGGTCTGGCGGTGGCGCTGGTGTGCCTGTTGCTGGTGGTATTGCTGGCCCGTGGTCTGGTCAGGCCGATTCGGCAGGTAACAGCCGCATTGGTTGCCATTGGTAGCGGCGGTGGAGATTTAACGCACCGGCTCGATGCCAGTCGCGCTGATGAACTGGGGGACCTGGCACGCGGATTCAATCGCTTCCTCGACAGCCAGCACGGCATGATCGGCGAAGTGCTGACCACCAGCGAACGCTTGCGCACCGCCGTCAGCCAAGTGGCGCGAGTGGTGGATAACACCGCTGAACGCTCCGGCCGCCAGCAGGAAATGACCGATATGGTTGCCACCGCTGTCCACGAAATGGGCCTGACCGTGCAGGAGATCGCCCAGAATGCGGGCAACGCGGCAGTCGCCTCGCAATCGGCCCGGGATGAAGCGCTGCTGGCGCGGGATGTGGTCGGCGGATCGATTCGGCATATCGAAAGCATGTCCGACGAAATCGGCGTGGCGGCCACGGCCGTGGGGGAGTTGGCCCATCAGGTGGCCTCGATCGATCAGGTACTGGCGGTGATTCGCGGGATTTCCGAGCAGACCAACCTGCTGGCGTTGAACGCGGCCATCGAAGCCGCTCGGGCCGGAGACATGGGGCGCGGATTCGCGGTGGTTGCCGATGAGGTGCGAACCCTGGCGCGGCGTACCCAGTCGTCCACTGATGAAATTCAGCAGATGATTGGCAGCCTCAAGCTGGGTGCGGAAAACGCGGTGTCCTCGATGCATGCCGGGCAGGCGGCGACGGGTACCGGCGTCGAGTCGAGCCAGCGCACCGGCGCGTCGCTGACGGCGATTACCGGGCAGGTAGAACGCATTAGCGACATGAACCACCAGGTGGCGACCGCGACTGAAGAGCAGTCGGCCGTGACCGAAGAAATCAATCGCAATGTGCAGGGGATTTCGGATTTGGCGCGGGCGACGGCGGGGGAGGTCAGGGCTTGCCGCGAAGACTGTCAGACGTTGCAGCGATTGGCGGATGACCTGGCGCGGCAGATGGGTGGGTTTCGCTTGAGCTGATGGGTTGTCGGTGCGGGCCTCTTCGCGAGCAAGCCCGCTCCCACAGTGGATCGCATTTCAACTGTGGGAGCGGGCTTGCTCGCGAATGGATTTCAGCTGCACCTCAAGACTTGGATCAGAACCACTCATCCTGCATGTTCAGGCAAACATCATCCCGCGCCTCAAGAATCGTCAGTTCATGGTGACAACCCGGTACTTCCCACGTCAGGAAGTAGCGCGCCGCTTGCAGCTTGCCTTTATAGAAGCTCGCATCCGCCGTATTGCCTTTGGCCAGGCCTTCCTCGGCACGAATCGCCTGCTCCAGCCAACGCCAGCCAATCACTGCGTGACCAAATACCTTCAAGTACAGCGCCGAGTTCGCCAGGCTGCTGTTGACCTTGCCTTGTGCCAGGTCCATCAGCAGGCCGATGGTCACGCCCTGCAGGCGCGCCACCAGTTTTTCCAGCGGCTCGCGCAACGCAGTCAACGATTCATGGGCCTGTGCTCGCTCAGCGGTATCGGCGATCAGGCGGATCAGTTGCTTAAGCCCTGCACCGCCATTCTGCGCCAGCTTGCGGCCCAGCAGGTCGAGCGACTGAATGCCGTGGGTGCCTTCGTGGATCGGGTTCAGGCGATTGTCGCGGTAGTACTGCTCCACCGGATACTCACGGGTATAACCGTGCCCACCAAGGATCTGGATCGCCAGTTCGTTGGCCTTGAGGCAAAACTCCGACGGCCAGGATTTGACGATCGGCGTCAGCAGATCCAGCAGTTCCTGGGCCTGCTTGCGTTCCGCCTCGGTCTCAAGGGTGGTGGTGTCATCGAACAGTCGCGCCGCGTACAACCCGAGGTCAAATGAACCTTCGACGTAAGCCTTTTGCGTCAGCAGCATGCGTTTGACGTCGGCGTGCTGGATGATTGCCACCGGCGCGGTGTTTGGGTCCTTGCTGTCCGGCACGCGACCCTGCGGGCGCTCGCGGGCGTATTCCAGCGAGTACAGATAACCGGCGTAGCCGAGCATTACCGCGCCCATGCCGACGCCGATCCGCGCTTCGTTCATCATCTGGAACATGTAGCTCAAGCCATGATGCGCCTTGCCCACCAGATAACCGACGCACTCACCGTTATCGCCGAAATTCAGCGCGGTAGACGTGGTGCCGCGCCAGCCCATCTTGTGGAACAGGCCAGCCAGCAGCACATCGTTGCGCTTGCCCAGGCTGCCGTCATCGTTCACCAGGAACTTGGGCACGATGAACAGGGAAATGCCTTTCACTCCGGCCGGCGCATCCGGCAACTTGGCGAGCACCATGTGCACGATGTTTTCGGAAAGCGGGTGATCGCCGCCGGAGATGAAAATCTTGTTGCCCTTGAGGCGATAGGTGCCGTCGGACGCAGGCTCGGCACGGGTACGAATATCCGACAGCGATGAGCCGGCGTGAGGTTCAGTGAGGGCCATGGTGCCGAAGAAGCGTCCATCGATCATCGGTTGCAGGAAGCGGCGCTTCTGTTCCTCGGTGCCAAAGCTCTCGATCAGGTTGGCCGCGCCCATGGTCAGGAACGGATAAGAGGTCGATGCCGCGTTGGCCGATTGGAAGTGCGCAAAACAGGCTTGGGACAAAAGCGTGGGGAGCTGCATGCCGCCAGCGTCGAAACTGCGCGCGGCGTTGAGAAAGCCGGCTTCGAGGAAGGCATCCACCGCCGGTTTCACTTCCGGAATCAGGATTGCCTGGCCGTTTTCATAGCGCGGCTCGTTCTCGTCGCCCTTGCGATTGTGCGGGGCGAAGAACTTCTCGGCGATGCTGCGGGCGGTGCCGATGGCTGCATCGAAGGTTTCGCGGTTGTGCTCGGCGAAACGCTCACGCTGGGTCAGGCCCTCGGCATCGAGGACTTCATACAGCTCGAAAGCCAGATTACGGGAACTGAGCAACGTCTCGGACATGGCGGCCTACCTTTTATTGGGATGGGCCGAGTCTAGTCATGTGAATTTATGCTGAATAGCATGATTGATGAGCGTGATAATTGGGCCGGGCGGCGACTTTGCAGGCGCCACAAAGCAAATGTGGGAGCGGGCTTGCTCGCGAAGAGGCTCCATTCAACATTTAAGTTGACTGACAGTCCGCTTTCGCGAGCAAGCCCGCTCCCACAGGGTTTTGGTTGCCAGGCAGCATTCGCGGCTGCCCGGTTTATCGGATTTAACCGATGGTCATCAGGCTGGCGTTACCGCCCGCCGCAGCGGTGTTAACGCTCAACGCCCGCTCGATCACCAGGCGCTCCAGCGCAATGTTGCTCTCGCCCTGGGCCAGGCCCTGAACCCCGACGATCGCACCGGCACGCTTGGCCACTTGCTGGCAAACCGAACGCAACTGATCGGAATGGCCGTGATGCAGGACTGCATCAAATACCACTTCGTCCTTGTTCCAGTCGGAAACCAGCTTGATGCGCACCTGAATGTCCTTCGGCAGACGTGCGAACAAGGCCTTGGTCAAGTCCGATTCCGGCCATACCGCCGAACCACCTACAGCCAGTACGGCTGCCAGTTGCGTCAGCAGATCGCCTTCGACTTCCGTCAGGCACAGCACGTGTTCGCGTGGCAGGATCGCATAGCTGTTGCGCTCGCCGGTCGGGCCGGCGAGTACACGGGTGATCCCGCTTTGCGATTGCGCGGCGAACTGCACGCACAGGGTGCTCAGGTCGGCGAACTTGTTGCTGTCGGCCCAGGCTTTCAGCGCGGTCAGCGGCTTGCTCATGGCATCGCGTAGACGAACGTCCGGCGCTGCGATGGCGTCACCGCGAGCGAAGGATTGTTCGATCGCATCGGTAGGACGGGTCGACAGCAGGCGGTACAGGTACAGCGGGCCGCCGGCTTTCGGACCGGTACCCGACAGGCCTTCGCCGCCGAATGGCTGCACGCCGACCACGGCACCGACGATGTTGCGGTTGACGTAGACGTTACCGGCATTGACGGTGTCGATCACCTTGGCGATGGTCTCGTCGATGCGGGTGTGTACACCCAGGGTCAGGCCGTAGCCGGAAGCATTGATCTGGGCGATCAGTTGATCGATGTCTTTGCGCTTGTAGCGAACCACGTGCAGTACCGGGCCAAAGATCTCCCGTTGCAGTTCGTCGAAGCTTTCCAGTTCGATCAGCGTTGGCATCACGAAGGTGCCACGTTTGACTTCTTCGGCGTCGGCGATAGCCACCTGGTACACGCTGCGACCTTTGTCGCGCATGGCCTGGATGTGCTTCTCGATGCCAGCCTTGGCTTCGGCGTCGATCACCGGGCCGATGTCCACGGACAGGCGCTCAGGGTTGCCGAGACGGCTTTCAGCCATGGCGCCCTTGAGCATTTCGATGACGCGGTCGGCGGAATCTTCCTGCAGGCACAGCACGCGCAGGGCGGAGCAGCGCTGACCGGCGCTGTCGAAGGCCGACGAAACCACGTCGATCACCACTTGTTCGGTCAGGGCCGAGGAGTCGACGATCATCGCGTTCTGGCCACCGGTTTCGGCGATCAGCGGGATTGGACGACCCTGGCTGTCCAGGCGACCGGCAATGTTGCGTTGCAGCAGACGAGCCACTTCAGTGGAGCCGGTGAACATCACGCCTTTGACGCGATCATCACCCACCAAGCCTGCGCCGACGGTTTCGCCACGGCCCGGCAGCAGTTGCAGTACGCCCTCCGGGATGCCGGCTTCGAGCAGCAGGCGCACGGCCTGAGCGGCCACCAGCGGCGTTTGCTCCGCAGGTTTGGCCAGTACCGGGTTACCGGCAGCCAGTGCCGCAGCCACTTGACCACTGAAGATCGCCAGCGGGAAGTTCCATGGGCTGATGCACACCACTGGACCCAGCGGACGGTGAGCGTCGTTGGTGAAATCGTTGCGTGCCTGCACCGCGTAATAACGCAGGAAGTCTACGGCTTCGCGCACTTCGGCGATGGCGTTGGCGAAGGTCTTGCCGGCTTCGCGGGCCAACAGGCCCATCAGCGGCTGGATTTCGGCTTCCATCAAGTCGGCGGCACGCTCCAGAATCGCGGCGCGCTCGGCTGGTGGTGTGGCCTGCCAGATCGGTGCGGCGTTGAGAGCGCACTGGATGGCGTTGTCGACGTCTTCTACCGTGGCTTCCTGCACATGACCGACCACGTCGCGCAGATCGGACGGGTTCAACACCGGTGCCGGAGTTTCAGTGCTGGAGGCGCAACCGAGCATCGGCGCGGCTTTCCAGTGGTTGTGAGCGGTTGCCAGCAGGGCGCAGGACAGCGAAGCCAGACGATGTTCGTTGGCCATGTCGATGCCGCTGGAGTTGGCGCGTTCGGCACCATACAGGTCGCGCGGCATAGGGATGCGCGGGTGTGGCAGGCCGAAACCGCCTTCCAGCGTTGCCATCTGCTCGATGCTTGCCACTGGATCGGCAACCAGTTCCTGGATGGAAATCGACTGGTCGGCGATGCGGTTGACGAACGAGGTGTTCGCGCCGTTTTCCAGCAGGCGACGAACCAGGTACGCCAGCAGCGTTTCATGGGTGCCGACAGGAGCGTAGACGCGGCACGGGCGGTTCAGCTTGCCTTCGGATACCTTGCCTACAACCTGTTCGTACAGAGGCTCGCCCATGCCGTGCAGGCATTGGAACTCGTACTGGCCAGGGTAGTAGTTCTGACCGGCAATGTGATAAATCGCTGACAGGGTGTGGGCGTTGTGCGTGGCGAACTGCGGGTAGATGACTTCCGGTACCGACAGCAGTTTGCGTGCGCAAGCGATGTAGGAAACGTCGGTGTACACCTTGCGGGTGTACACCGGGTAGCCTTCCAGGCCTTCGACCTGGGCGCGCTTGATCTCGCTGTCCCAGTACGCGCCTTTTACCAGGCGGATCATCAGGCGATGACGGCTGCGACGAGCCAGGTCGATCACGTAATCGATCACGTACGGGCAACGCTTCTGGTAAGCCTGGATCACGAAACCGATGCCGTTCCAGCCGGTCAGTTGCGGCTCGAAGCACAGGCGCTCGAGCAGATCCAGCGACAGCTCGAGGCGGTCGGCTTCTTCAGCGTCGATGTTCAGGCCGATGTCGTATTGCTTGGCCAGCAGGGTCAACGACAGCAGGCGCGGATACAGCTCGTCCATCACGCGCTCGTATTGCGCACGGCTGTAACGCGGGTGCAAGGCAGACAACTTGATGGAAATGCCCGGGCCTTCATAAATCCCGCGACCGTGGGAAGCTTTGCCGATCGAGTGGATGGCTTGTTCGTACGAGGCCAGGTATTTCTGCGCGTCGTGTTCGGTCAGCGCAGCTTCACCGAGCATGTCGTAGGAGTAGCGGAAGCCCTTGGCTTCGAACTTGCTGGCGTTGGCCAGGGCTTCGGCGATGGTTTCGCCGGTGACGAACTGCTCGCCCATCAGGCGCATGGCCATGTCGACGCCCTTGCGGATCATCGGCTCGCCACTCTTGCCGATGATGCGGCTCAGGGACGAAGTCAGGCCGGCTTCGTTGTGCGTGGACACCAGCTTGCCGGTCAGCAGCAGACCCCAGGTAGCGGCGTTGACGAACAGCGACGGGCTGTTGCCCAGGTGCGGATGCCAATTGCCGGTGCTGATCTTGTCGCGGATCAGCGCATCGCGAGTGCCTTTGTCCGGGATGCGCAGCAGCGCTTCGGCCAGGCACATCAGCGCCACGCCTTCCTGGGACGACAGGGAGAATTCCTGCAACAGGCCCTGAACGATGCCGGCACGGCCGCCAGCGCTCTTCTGGTTGCGCAGTTTTTCCGCAATGGATGCGGCAAGTTTGTTGGTGGCTTCGGCCATCGGTGCCGGCAGACGCGCCTGCTCGATCAGCATTGGCACCACTTCCGGCTCAGGGCGACGGTAGGCGGCGGTGATCGAAGCGCGCAGCACCGATTGCGGCAGGATGCTTTCGGCGAATTCCAGGAAGCACTGGTGGGCATGATCCACAGGCGCATCGACGGTGTCGTCGGAATCCTTGGTCAAACCGCTCAGCTCAGTCAGGGTTGCACCACCCTCGAGTTTTTCCAGGTAATTGAAGATTGCCTGCTTGATCAGCCAGTGCGGCGTGCGATCAATCGAGGTCGCGGCGGCCTTGAGGCGTTCGCGGGTCGGGTCGTCAAGTTTGACCCCAAGGGTGGTGGTAGCCATGTTTTTATCCTCATGTTTGCCACGACTGCGTGGCATCAGCTGGCGGCAAGATTAGCCGTGCGCCTGTTGAGGTGCAACCGGGTGCAACCCTTTTTTTATCGGAATATTACGCAGCTCGTCAGGAAATAAATTCTGGTACGTCAGCGTTGTCTCTGCTTGGTGCTTTTTGGATAGGTTGGCGGTGGTTCTTGCTCCGAAAAGGAGCAAAAAAGCGGGTTTGAAGTTTATTTCAGACTCGGTGCAACTTATTCGCACGAAACAGGTTGCACCTTATTTGCTTTGTTGAATAGCATTCGCGCCCAAGGTGCAACCCGGTCGAAATCCGGGTGCTCCGGCCGATGGCTTTCCTGGGGAAACATCGGTCATAAATGCGCGGGATCCCGAATCGTCTGTCAAACGTCACCGTTTGCGCGCGGTTCACCAGCCGCCGCTACATAAAAACAAAGCCAGGGCGTCACTTAAATGAGCGTAAGCAATCCAACCCTGATCACGTTCGTGATCTACATCGCAGCAATGGTGCTGATCGGCTTGATGGCCTATCGCTCCACCAACAACCTTTCCGACTACATTCTGGGCGGCCGTAGCCTGGGCAGCGTCGTGACCGCGTTGTCCGCCGGTGCTTCCGACATGAGCGGCTGGTTGTTGATGGGCCTGCCGGGCGCCATCTACATGTCCGGTCTGTCCGAAAGCTGGATCGCTATCGGCCTGATCGTCGGTGCCTACCTGAACTGGCTGTTCGTCGCCGGCCGTCTGCGCGTGCAGACCGAGCACAACGGCGATGCGCTGACCCTGCCGGACTACTTCTCCAGCCGTTTCGAAGACAAAAGCGGCCTGCTGCGGATCATCTCCGCCGTCGTGATCCTGGTGTTCTTCACCATCTACTGCGCTTCCGGCATCGTAGCCGGCGCCCGTCTGTTCGAAAGCACCTTCGGCATGTCCTACGAGACAGCGCTGTGGGCCGGTGCTGCGGCGACTATTGCCTACACCTTTATCGGCGGATTCCTGGCTGTAAGCTGGACCGATACCGTACAAGCCACCCTGATGATCTTCGCGTTGATCCTGACGCCGGTTATCGTGCTGTTGGCCACCGGCGGCGTCGACACCACTTTCCTGGCCATCGAAGCGCAAGACCCAAGCAACTTCGACATGCTCAAGGGCACCACTTTCATCGGCATCATCTCGCTGATGGGCTGGGGTCTGGGCTACTTCGGCCAGCCGCACATCCTGGCGCGTTTCATGGCGGCCGACTCGGTGAAATCGATCGCCAAGGCCCGTCGCATCTCCATGGCCTGGATGATCCTGTGCCTGGGCGGCACCGTGGCCGTAGGCTTCTTTGGTATCGCTTACTTCTCGGCGCACCCTGAAGTGGCCGGTCCCGTGACCGAAAACCACGAGCGTGTGTTCATCGAACTGGCCAAGATCCTGTTCAACCCATGGATCGCCGGGGTACTGCTGTCGGCCATTCTGGCGGCGGTAATGAGCACCCTGAGCTGCCAGTTGCTGGTGTGCTCGAGCGCCCTGACCGAAGACTTCTACAAGACCTTCCTGCGCAAGTCCGCTTCCCAGGTTGAACTGGTCTGGGTCGGCCGCGCCATGGTGCTGCTGGTTGCCCTGATCGCCATCGCGATGGCGGCCAACCCGGAAAACCGCGTGCTGGGCCTGGTGAGCTACGCCTGGGCTGGTTTCGGTGCCGCGTTCGGTCCAGTCGTACTGATCTCCGTGATCTGGAAAGACATGACCCGCAACGGCGCACTGGCCGGTATCCTGGTTGGCGCGATCACCGTGATCGTGTGGAAACACTTCGAACTGCTGGGCCTGTACGAAATCATCCCTGGTTTCATCTTCGCCAGCCTGGCGATCTACATCGTCAGCAAGCTGGGCGCGCCGACTGCCGGCATGCTGCAGCGCTTTGCTGCTGCCGAGGCAGATTTCCGTCTGAACAAGTGATGGGGATGAGCTGAGGCTCTGATCTTTCGCTGCACATGAAACGGCCCGCTTCCTTTGGATGCGGGCCGTTTTCGTTCATAGCATCAGACGATTGTTAAAAGCATTCTGCGTAGCTGCTGCAATGGTGTTAGCTATGCCAAGACAGTCACTGCGGATCAAGTTGATCCAGTGCTCGATTTACCGCCAGCTCACCCAGCATGATCACCTGCGCAATCCCCAGCAGCGCGTTGCGCGGGGTCCCTTGCAAGATGGTCCGCCAGATCCGTGGACATCACGCTAGCCGATGCCAGTGACTCACATGCATATACCAGCAAAGTTGCTGTATCGAGTTCCGGATTGACTGTGAAGAAGGGGCTGGGGTTGTGCGGCGCGGCCATTATGCTGGCAGCCAACTGCGGTCTTAAGGGGTCAGAAGTGTTGTGTGGTGATGGCGAATCTGTCGGAGGATCGGGAGTTACCTTGACCATGATTTAGCTCTCGGATGGAGGCTGCTTTTCCGGTCCGCGACTAAACGAATGGAGGCAGCTGTGCACAGGTTAGTCGACCGACGAGCTAAGAAATCGGCGCACTCGAAAGTGCCCTGCGCACAGCCACCATAACAACAGGTACGGCATACATGATTGAATGGCGCTTACACAACTTAGCTACTACAGGCGACTAAACCCGATCACTGATGGGCAGTGACGCAAGCCAAGTTACCGAGCGGCTCCGAGGCGCACAAGCGGGCGGATTCTGGCGTAGCTGTAGGCAGTGACGCAAGATTTTGTAGCTTTCAAGGAGTGTTCGAGAGAGTTCTTAAACAAACGCGATTTATGCACCAACCCCTTCCTGCTACACGGCTCTCCCATTGTAGGAGCGAACCTGCTCGCAAAGGGCTCTGCCAGCGATTGCAGCGGTCCGAGGGAAGCCCACTTCGCTAGGTCGACACGATCAAAGAAGTGGCCGTGCATGGACATCTTCTCAGCAAGAGATTTTCCTTACGGATTAAGCGCACTCAAGATTCGGAATCCTCCTACGAGCTCCGTGAAAACGTCCTATTTAAAACCAAGTCCGCTTAGCCAAAGCTCCTGTCCTCTGGCACCAGCATGCATTACGGCCCTACCTGACCGTCTCCGCACGGTCCAGGAAGGAGCAGCCATGCGTGCTGACTACCCCGTGAGAGCTGCCACACAAGGAGTGAACACAGCATGCGCGACTTGCTCATCTGGTTTTTTGGCACCGAGTCTTCATTTGGTCGCAAGGCAGGTTTAAATAGATCGGCCATGCAGAGCTCCCCGGCCCTGACCGCTGCGCAGCCCTTACCGGAAAAATCTCTGCCACAAGAGTCCTTGCAACCGCTGAAGAACTGGTGCCATCCGTTCAAGGACAGCCGTAACCCACTGGAGCAACTGACCCACCTGGCCAATGCTAATGCCGGTTACTACCCCCTCGGGCGCGGCGGACTGTGGCACGGCGGTGTGCATTTCGACAGCGGCACCGCCGGCACCCTGAAACAATCCAGCGTGCACTGCCTCGCCGACGGCGAAGTGGTGGCTTACCGCATTGACACCCATTCTCCGAAAACAACTTACACCGCCAACCAGCAAGCATCTGAGAACTCCTACTCACGCAACTTCGTGTTGGTGCGCCATCGTTTGCAACTTCCCAGAATCCAGGGCAAATCGGATGCGCCGCCGAGCCTGACTTTCTACAGCCTGTACATGCACCTGCAGGACTGGGCGGTGTATCGGGATTCCACACTCACCCGCCCGGGTTTCTGGCCCGAACGACCAACTCATCGCGTGAAGCAAGCCGTAAAGGATTTCCACCCGAGTACACCTGAGCAGTCAGGCCTGCAAGTAAGTCACAAGTGGCATGGCCAGATGATTGATCTCCTGCCGCGAGGCGCTGAGGTGAACATCAGTGGCACTGGGGAATTCCGCAAGTTGGAAAACACCTTGGGGCCGGCCGAACTGCTCAATGCCGACGGTTCTATCAAGGGGTACATCGCTGCCAGAGTGCTCAGCGACCAAGACCGCAAAGAGACTCGTGTCCAGTCATCGCAACCAAAGGTTTACGTCCGCTCTTCGCCGGTGATTGCTAAAGACAACGTAATCTTCCAGCTGCCGACAGGATCAGATATCACGGTCAGTGGCACAGGCGAATTTCGCAAACTAGAACGCGTAAACCAATATGTGAAATTCGACGCGCTGGAAAACGCTATTGAGCCTGTAGCGGTTGATCAAGTGGTAGTGCTCGGTACCCCCGTCGCTGTCAAGGCGGGCGATCTGATCGGTCATCTTGGCCTGTATCACGACAACGGTACTGGCTTGCTGGAGGAAAGGCTGCACTTGGAAACCTTCAGCGGCGATGACGTTGAATTATTTATTGAAGCCAGTCGGGCCTGGGCCAAGCGCCTGCCGGAAAAAGACAAAACCTGGCTCAAACTCGCCGTGGGGACGCCCGTCGTTTCGCCGGAGGGCAATCTCACCGCTGGCCAATTGGAAGCATCGAGGGCCTCCAGTCCGCTCAGTGCTGCCGACTTGCTCGTCCCCAAGACTCTGTTGGACAAATTACCGGCCAGTCACAAGCGACACATGCCCGCGAGTCCGCCCCGCAAGGCGTGCAACTGGTATTACCTGGAAGAACTGTTGCATGACACCAATAACACTCCGCTGAAGGGCTGGGTGCGCGAAGAAATCGGCGTCACGCCTTGGGTGAGCCCGTGGGCGTGGGAAGGCTACGATTTTATCTACGAATACGACGTTCCTCAGGAATTCCTGGCCTCTTTCCTTCGTACCATGAAAAAACTGAGCGAGTCGCAACTTGAACGCTTTGGGCCAATTGCGGATGAGGGTGACACGGGGCCGTTGAAGCAGCGGCTGTACGACATTATCGACCGCAACCGGGATGGCCGGATGACAGCTAAAGAGCTGCGAGCAGCAATCAGCATGCCGGCCCACGCACAGGCGATTTCGCAGTTGATCGTTTGTTGTGACAGCGAGTGGTATTACAAGGAAGGCAAATGGGATCGACTTGATGAATTGCTCGGCCATAGTGGCTCGACGCCGAACTTGAATTGGTTTCAGGAGAAGCGGCGAATCAGGCAGTTGAGTTGGTGGAGTGAGGTGGCGGAGCGGGTTGGGCTGCCGGAGCATGGAGAGGTGTTTCACTTTCATCCAATAGGGTTGATTAGTCTTTTCGGCATCCTTCGAAGTCAAAACGACTTAATCGTCGAGCGAGGCCAAGTGACGTTCGATGCGGAAGGGAATGATATTCCCAGCAGTCCTTTTTTCAGTAGGCAATTGCATTGGCCAGGAGGTGCTTCGGGAGTGACGTTGGGGCGCGGTTATGACATGCGCCATCGAACACCACAGTCGGTTGCTTCTGATCTGATTGCCGCGGGAGTAGATACTATTTCCGTTGAAAAATTCTCCCGTGGTGCCGGTCTCTCCGGTCAAGCTGCTCGAGATTTTGTGAATCTGAATAGAGACGAATTCGGGTCTATTTCGCAGACAGCGCAACGAATTTTATTTGAAGATGTAGTGTATCCGCGATACGAAGTTGCTGCGCAAATACAATACAGCTCTACTATTAGCTCTGTTATGCCTGAGTGGAGAAGCCTTGATGCGCGGATTAGAGATATAGCTGTTGACTTTACATATCAACAAGGAAGCATTTGGAGTAGGCAGATGCCGTATATTTCCGAAAATAACCGCGAGTCGCTAGCAAACTACATCCAAGAAACTCAAGAGTTAATCCAATACGAACCAGGCCGAAACAGAGCAAGGTACTTGAGGGCGAGAGAGTGAAATCGTTTTTTTCTTTAGGGTTCTTACTAAATGCGCTGGCTTTCTTTTATTCTTTCGCTGAAGCGACAGATTTTTCCAGTCTGACAACATCAAGCGCGATTGCTGGAGTGGAAAAACAGACGTCTGTAAATGATTGGACCGGACTTTATCTCGAAAAAAGCGAGCTGTGCACGTACTTGGATGGCAGCGCCGAATGCTCCGCGAAATTCAACGATTGTCTTAGCATAAAGCCAGTTGCTTTGGGTTTTCAGGTGGAACTCACTAGTACTCAAGCCTATCAGCATGTTTGCGCGTTTTCATTGGTTATGGTCGCGACCGGTTCAGGGCTCGTATATAAGTCTGAAGTTGGTCAAGTTTTGCTTAAGCAGAGTGGAGGTTTTCTGGAGATTTTTTCGGAAGGAGTAGATCCGACCGCTCTTGGTTTGGGTGTATGTGGAGGGCATGCAGATATTGATGGGCTGCGATTCTCTATTGCAAACAAGGTGAGCAGCAGCTTGCAATGTAGTTCTCCAAAATGACCATCGAAATTGAGATGCCTAGGATACTGCATCTATGCCCGACAGAGGATTTGAAAATTTTGTTTTTCGAAAGTCGCTGCAATGCCCAAGGTGCTTGAAAATAATGCCAATCAGAATTGATAAGATCCCAAGTCCGGCGCCACGCCCTGACCCACCACGAGCCTGGTTATGGTTCAGTCTATTGATAGCGTCCTTATTGCTGGGTATTGGATGGATAGTATTGTTTGGCGGCCATACGACTACTCAACAGCCTATCGAGTTATGGCTCCCGGCCATCGGAATTCCTTTCCTGGGCTGGTGCGTGCTGGGCTTCGGTCGTTTGTTGCTTCACGTTGGTCAACATTCTGTTGCCGATGGCTGGGATGAGGCTCGTCAAAAGGACATGAGCCGTAAGTATCGTCAGGGGCGACGCTACCAGCAAGTATTAGAAGCGAGTCTGTATACCACGCTTCGAGTACCTGGGGAGCCTGCGACTCAGCAGTTTGATAAGTTACTGGGTGGCGTAACACCTTTGAGGGCGCAGCCAGCGAGGCAGGGCGGAGAGATATCGCGGCACACCCGCCTCTCCAGCGGTATCGATGGGGACCCCAGGCGAACGCTGTTGCGGATATTGAAGTCAGTGCTTGCCGATTTGGCGCCTGCTTTAGTGAAGCTTCCCGACAATCAGCCTTTGGCCCTTTTGCTGGAAGTTGATACCGGTTTGCCGGAGGAGCAATGGCGTCGAGTGTGGCGTCGCGCCTGGCGCGAATCGGGTATTCGTCAATCTTCCACCCCCCTCGAGGTCGGTGGTCTGACCGCAGTGGAACATTGGCTCGATCATCGTATCCAAGATCAGGCGTTGTTGTTGGTTGTCGCCTTGCAATTTGCTCCGAAGCTTCCCGCAGGCACAGCAGAAGTTGCTGCCGGACTGTTATTTGGAAATCAACTGACGCAAACCACTTTAGTACCTATCGCCCGCCTCCACCGTCCGGAACAAGAGCGTAAACCCACCGCTGATGATTTGGTTTACGCAACGCGCCAATCCCTCGATTGGGTACCGGTGGACACGAATTCCATCGAGCAAGTCTGGCGGGTGGGTATCGATTCGCAACGACATGGCGCGATTGCAAGTGCCCTGGCTGGCGTTCCCATGGGCAAAGCAGGCGTGTGCAATCTTGATGAGTCGCTTGGCTTTCCAGGGTGCGCCTCACCTTGGTTGGCGATTGCTGCTGCGGCGAAAACAATACAGCGTGGCATAGGGCCGCAGTTCATTTTCAGTGGCAGCGTTGCTGATAATGGTCTTTGGGGAACAGTTTTGACACCTATAGTGGTCAACTAACTCCAAACGCCTGGGTCGCAGGCTTGGATGTGCTGAAAGTGGTGGTTGGTGGTTGGCGGTTGCTCGCGCAGTCTTCGGCGGGTGAAGGCATCGTCACAAGATCAAGATCAAAAGATCGCAGCCTTCGGCAGCTCTACAGGGGGAGGAGGGCAGGTTGGCCGCTCGGCTGCGAGGTCCTGACTTGCCGGCCGGTAAAAGGTAAACTTGCCGCCCTGCGCAGGAGCAACCATGAATTATCGTCACGCCTTCCATGCCGGCAATCACGCCGATGTGTTCAAACACCTGACCTTGACCCGCCTCATCGCCTTGATGTCGCGCAAGGAGCAGCCGTTCGCCTATCTCGATACCCATGCCGGGATCGGGCTGTATGACTTGCAGGGCGATCAGGCCAATCGTACCGGTGAGTACCTGGAAGGCATCGCGCGTTTGTGGGATCAGCCGGATCTGCCGTTGCTGACGGCGGATTACATGCAGGTGCTGCATGAGATGAACCCCGATGGCCAGTTGCGCTATTACCCGGGCTCGCCGGAGCTGGCGCGCCGTCTGACTCGCCCGCAGGATCGGGTCATGCTCAATGAGAAGCATCCGGAAGATGGCCTGCTGCTCAAGGACAACATGGCCGGTGATCGCCGGGTCAAGGTGCATTTGGGCGAGGGCTGGCATGTTCCACGTGCGATGTTGCCGGTGCAGGAGAAGCGTGCGGTGATGCTGATCGATCCGCCGTTTGAAAAGCTCGACGAGATGCAGCGCTGCGCCGCATCGTTGAAAGAGGCGATTGGCCGGATGCGTCAGACCGTGGCGGCAATCTGGTACCCGGTGAAGGATCAGCGTGCGTTGCGCCGTTTCTATCAGGATCTGGCCGGCACCGGTGCGCCGAAGTTGCTGCGGGTAGAGTTGCTGGTGCATCCGCTGGATACGCCGGACTGTCTGAATGGTTCCGGGTTGGCGATTGCCAATCCGCCGTGGGGGCTGGAGGAGGAGTTGCGCGAGTTGCTGCCGTGGTTGTCGGAGAAGCTTGGGCAGACCCAGGGTGGGTGGCGGATGGATTGGTTGATTGCCGAGTAATGCTCGGCCCGTAGGAGCCGGCTTGCCGGCGATGGCGCCCTAAAGGTCACCGCTGGACCCACTGCCGCCATCGCCGGCAAGCCGGCTCCTACAAGTGCTTTGCGTCAGATCGGGCAAGTCACGCCCGTACCGCCGATCCCGCAATAGCCTTCCGGGTTCTTGGCGAGGTACTGCTGGTGGTAGGCCTCGGCGAAGTAGACTGTTGGGGCTTCTTCGATTTCGGTGGTGATCTGGCCTTTGCCAGCCTTGGTCAGTTCGACCTGGAACACTTCTTTGCTGCGTTCGGCGGCGGCCAGTTGCGTCGGGTTGGTCGCGTAGATCACCGAGCGGTATTGGGTGCCGATATCGTTGCCCTGGCGCATGCCCTGGGTCGGGTTGTGCAGTTCCCAGAACATCTTCAGCAATTCTTCGTAGCTGACTTTTGCCGGCTCATAGACCACGAGCACCACTTCGCTATGGCCGGTCAGGCCTGAGCAGACTTCTTCATACGTAGGGTTTGGCGTGAAGCCGCCGGCGTAACCCACCACGGTGCTGACCACACCTTCACGCTGCCAGAAGCGACGTTCTGCGCCCCAGAAGCAGCCGAGGCCGAAGATCGCAAAGTCGACATCGGTGGCGAACGGGCCCAGTAGCGGGGCGTCGTGGACGAAATGTCTTTCCGGTAGGTTCATCGGTGTTTCGCGGCCGGGCAGAGCTTGATCTTTAGTAGGAAGCACGTTTTTGTTCACCAGAATTTCCGAGCGCAGAACCATGATCAGTCCTCTCAGTCAGGTTGGGTTGTAAATAGTCAGAGCGTCAGTGTGCCCAATACCTGGCAGATGCGCACTACCCTTGTGGGAGCGGGCTTGCTCGCGAAGGCGGTTTATCAGGCACATTGATGTCGACTGACTTACCGCATTCGCGAGCAAGTCCGCTCCCACAGGGGATCTGTGTCTTACAGTGATATCGGGCCACGCGGGTAGCGCTTTAGCTTCTCAATCAGATCGGCGCCCGGGATCGGGCGGTCGAACAGGTAGCCCTGGCCGACGTCGCAGCGGTGACGGCGCAGGAACGACAACTGCTCGGCGGTTTCGATGCCTTCGGCCACGACCTTGAGTTTCAGGTTGTGGGCCATGGCGATCACCGCGGAGGTGATTTCCATGTCGTCCTGATTGTCCGGGATTTCGTGAATGAAGCTTCGATCAATCTTGATGATGTCGATGGGGAATTTTTTCAAGTAGCTGAGCGACGAGTAACCGGTGCCAAAGTCGTCCATGGCCAGGGTCAGGCCCAGGCGTTTGAGCTGGTCGAGTTGCAGGTGGGTGTCTTCGGTGGCTTCCAGTAACAGGCCTTCGGTCAGTTCCAGCTCCAACAGGTGCGCCGGCAGGGCTTCCTCCTTGAGGATGTTGGCAATGGAGGCAACCAGTTCCGGATCGGAGAACTGCTTGGGCGACAGGTTGATCGCCACCTGCAGGTTGCCCAGGCCGGCGGCGCTCAGCGCTTTGCTCATGCGGCAGGCCTGGCGGGCGATCCACTTGCCGATGGGAATGATCAGGCCGGTTTCTTCGGCGACGCTGATGAACTGATCCGGGCGGATCATGCCCTTTTCCGGATGATCCCAGCGCAGCAGTGCTTCCATACCCAGCAGGCGACCGCTGCGCAGACACAGTTTGGGTTGGTAGAACACGTCGAGTTCGTTCTGGGTCAGTGCGCGGCGCAGGTTGTTTTCGACGAACAGCTTGTAGCTGGCCTCGGCATTCAGTGCTTCAGTGAACACCTGCACCTGATGTTTGCCGTTGGCCTTGGCTTTGTGCAGTGCCAGGCCGGCGTTACGCATCAGGGTCTGCGGGTCACGTCCGTGCAGCGGCGCGCAGGCCAGGCCTACGGAGCCAGTGACACTGATTAACTGGTTGTCGACGAACATCGGCTTATCGAGGGTGGCCAGTAACTGATTGGCGACCTGCTGGCCTGACGAGGGATCGCTGTCGTCCAGCAGCACGGCGAATTCATTACTGGCGAAGCGCGCCAGGCTGCCGCTCGAGACCAGGCTGTTGCGCAAGCGTCGGGCCAGGCTGATCAGCAGTTTGTCGCCGGTCTGGTGGCCGAGGCTGTCGTTGATCCGCTTGAAGTTGTCGATGTCCACCAGCAACAGGCTGATTGGCGCATCGCTGTCCCGGGCGAAGCGTTCATCGAGGTTGCGGATGAAGGCAGGGCGGTTACCCAGGTTAGTCAGGTTGTCGGTGTAGGCCAGGCGCTCGATGCGTTGCTGGGCGAGTTTGGTCTGGGTGATGTCTTCGTAGATGCCGATGTAGTGGGTCAGTTCGCGGTTGTCGCCATAGACCTTGGAAATCGACAACTGGCCCCAGTAGGGTTCGAGGTTCTTGCGCCGGCTCTTGAATTCGCCCTGCCAGCTGTTGCTTTTGGCCAGCGCCGAAGGCGCGTCGAACAGCAGTTCGCTGAGGTTCTCCAGGGCGGGCAGTTCCGACAGGCGCTGGCCGTGGACTTCATCGGTGGTGTACTGGGTGATCGCGGTGAAACTTGGGTTGACGTACTCCACCACGCCGTCGCAGTTGACCAGTAGAAAGGCGTTGGCGCTTTGCTCGACTGCCCGCTGGAACAGGTACAGGGCGCTGGTGGCGGTGCGGCGGTTGTGGTTGCTGATGACCTGGGCGAACTGATCGGCCAGTTCGCCAGCAAAGGCGATTTCGTCAGATTGCCAGGCGCGGGTGGCGCCGTTTTGTTCGAGGCAAAGCACGCCGACCACCTGACCATCGACGCGGACACTGGCGTCGAGCATGGCGTTGACATCGCGCGGGCGCAGGCTTTCGGCTATTTCCCGGGTGCGCGGGTCGCGCATGGCGTTGTGGGCGTCGATGGCGCGGCCGGTGTGCAAGGCATCGAGATAGTCGGGGAAGTCGCTGACGTCGATCGGTTCCGGTAACTGGTACTCGTGGGTTGCACGGTGATAGGCCGAGATTGGCATCAGCCTTGAGCCTTCGAGATTCCACAGGCTGGCACAGTCGATCTGGTAAATGTCGCAAGCACTGCGCGTGATCAGTTCGGCGGCTTCTCGCAAGGAGTTGTTGCTGCTGTAGCGTTGACGGGTCAGCAGCAGGATCAGGTCTTGCTGAGCGCGCACCCGGTCAAGATGCTGCAACTGCTCCTGCTGGGTACGCTGGTTGAGCTCAAGGGCGATCTGCAGGCGCGAGTTCTGGGTTTCCAGGTCCAGGGCGGTCTGCAGCGGGTTATCCTCGAACAGGCCGCCGATCACCATCAGATAGCCACGCAACAGGTGTCGATTGTGTTGTTTGTAGGCTTCGCCCATCTCCAGGAGGTTCAGGGAGCCTGAGGGCGTGTGCAGGTTATAGTGGATCAGGTAGTGCGTGCTTTCGCTCAACTGTTGCTGGATTGCGTCGTGCAGTTGATAACGAACTTGCGGCTCCATCAGGCTGGCGTAGGGCGAGTCTACCAAGGCACAGAGGTCCACCGCCGGCAGGCCGAACTGCCGTTCGCAGTTGGGATCGAGAAACAGCAGCGCCCAGCTAGGTTCATTCAGCCGTTCGAAACGCAGCATGCCGAGCCGCGAGGGCACAGGCAATTGCGTCACTACCTCGGCCACCATACGGCTGGCGGCATCGGGTTGGCTTTTCATGGAGGGAACTCGCTTCGAATGTGCTGATAGCGCCGGGCTCACGCCCTCTCGATTATTGCGTGCGGCAAGGTTGCATCATTGCGACACCGACTTACAAGAGACATGAAGGCCAAGTGCTATAAGAATATGTCGGCAGGGGCGAAGATTTCTTCAGTAGGGGGCTGAAAGTAAGTGCCGGCCCATGAAAGATCGCAGCCTGCGGCAGCTCCACATGGAGCGCATTCCAGTGTGGGAGCTGCCGCAGGCTGGGATCTTTTATCGCAACGAAATGCTGGTCGATTGCAAAAGTCCGCCATTGCGATCGTGATAATTCACCTGAATGTGCCCGGCCTCTACCACCAGGTGGGCAAAGTTGTCCTGGCTGATCACCGGGCTGGTCAATTCATGCTGATAGTCACCTGTGGCCGTCCGTGCCAGCGGTTGGTCGAGGATAAAAGAGGATTGCGTGGCGTAGGGCAGCAATTTGCTGTTGCACAGGGGCGATGACACGATGGTGTGAACTTCGAAATCCGCATCGGCACTGTGCTTCAGTCGGCTGGTCAGGGAGCCATGAACATCGCCCGAAATGAAGATGACATTCTTTACGTTGTGCTCGCGGATCGTCTCCAGCAGGCGCAGGCGTTGTTGCGCAAAGGCTTTCCAGGCATCGCCATCG
This sequence comes from Pseudomonas sp. PDM31, assembly GCF_019218965.1. Lineage (NCBI taxonomy): Bacteria > Pseudomonadati > Pseudomonadota > Gammaproteobacteria > Pseudomonadales > Pseudomonadaceae > Pseudomonas > Pseudomonas sp. PDM31. The sequence goes on from NZ_JAHUWS010000004.1 coordinate 393,986, forward strand.
AGAATTTTCCGGTCGGGGTAAAACATGACGCTGGTGACCACGAATTTGACCCGGGCCGGGCTGTTGATCAGCCAGGTGCACAGCGCCTGTTCCTGTTCTGCATCAAGAATGCGTCGATCATCGGCACTTAAATTTCGGCGTGTGCGGCTGTCGGTTACAAACCATTCGATATCCCCTTCGAAGATCTGATACCAGTACTTATCCAGCTTTTTGTTTATTTGTCCGTCTGCGCAAAGTTCGTGGGCGGGACCATGGCTGGCCTGATATATCTCATAGGCTTTCAGAGCGTTGAGATATAAAAGTTCATCGCTTTTGCTTTTGTTGGCCGGCCAATTGTCTTCTATCTCGTGATCATCGAGGATCATGTAGGTTGGCAGGCTGGACATTAAATCGGCGATCCTGGGTTGCGAGAAGGCCACGCGATACTTTTGCAGGATGTCCTTGAGCTTGCGGTCTGGCGCGAAGACGTTCAGGTCATCGACGTAGATCTGGTCGCCGGTCATCACCAATGCGCTGACAGGCGGGTCGGCGAGTTCCGCCAGGCGTGACATCGACGCGAAGATCCTGTCTCCCAGATGCGGTGCCGCGGCAATGCCCGCGGTCATGCGCAGGTAACGGCAGGAACCGGTGAGGTAGGCGCGGGGCCGGGTTGGTTGAGTGGAGCGGGTGCGAAAACGATAGATCTGTTGCGGCCAGTGCAGAGGCGACTCCTCCGCGGGAGGTGTCGGGTGCATGGATTTGAACCAGCCCGCCTGATATTCATAGACGGTATCGGCACAAAGCCCATTCAGTGCGATGACTTCGGACATGTCGTGCGCAGGTTCGAGCCTGGAAAAAACACCCGGCGACCAAAGAACTTCGCCGCGGCGCCGATAACGAATCCCGGCATATGCCAGGTTGTTCTTTTGTACTTCGCCGCGCAAGAAAATGCGCGCATGGTTAATAGTCGTATGACCAATGATTGGGCCAACTGTCGGTTTAAGCATGTTTGAGTCCATTCGGTTTATGCTGATTAGGCAAATGATGTTGTTCTCGGCCGTAGTTAATTACCGTTGAATGATCCTAGTTATTTGACCTTGAAAAATGTCGAGCCGAAATGGATTCGATTTGTGGGCGAAGTCAGCCACAAATGTAAGAAAACGGTTTTCTTCAGGGCAAAAAAAGCCCCGCCAAATTGGCGGGGTTGAGAGACAAGCGTGGTGCTGTCGTTCAGCTTGATGAACGGCCGCGGCCCCACGCAGATGCTAAGGAAACGCTCGAAAAGGATTCAAGACTCAGGCGTCCAGTTCGTAGCGTCGTACCGACCCCGCCGAGTTATCAGCCTGCCCGCCGACTGCGAGCAACCGGGTACCGGAGCTCAGGAGAATGTCCCAGAAACTTCCCTCCGGCTCTTCGAACAAACCATGAGTACCAAAGTTTGTATCGGGTTGGCCATTGGCAAGGTAGCGGGCCAGAACGCCATGAAATCGTGGCCCTGGCGAGATGACCTGGCCGGCACACAGGATCAAATTATCGGGGTCCGGTTGTACGCGCTCGAAACGAAAGGTGCGGGTGTCGGCCGGGGTAAGTACAGGCTCGAAGCTCTGGTCGATCCATCCGTCAGCAGTAAACCTGACCGTCCAGCCGGCAGTAGTCTGCTGGTCGGTCAAAAAATAGCCAGAAGCGAGCAATTTTTCATCCGGTGTCGGGGTCAGTGACAGGAAGGCGCGTTTGCCAGGTATGTCCGTGAAGCCCGCTACGCCGAATGACAGGTCGGGTTCACCGTCCAGGGTCAGGGCAGCCAGCAATGCGCCTGCTCTATGCTGACCGGCCAATACGAGGCGTGGTTCGAGGCTGCCCACAACCTGTGCGATGACTCCATTCAATTGGCAGGGGCCGTTTTTGTAAGTGATCTCGGTGTAGCCTTTGCCGTGAAATCCGGTATCAAGTTTGCCGTTCTGGGCCAGGCGGATCAGAACGGTCCTGGCCGGTTCGTCGAACCAATTGTCGACCACGAAAGGAATCAGTATTTGGCCCTTGGGAGTCACGATGGGTGATGAGCTGTGGTTGCCATTGCGAGCCCCACTGCGTGCCATTGAGGTCCGGGCCGCGGTTTTTCCAGAGGAGCCCAGCTCGACGATGGTCACGCCCTCGGTGCCGAAAGTACGGTCACGTTGCCCATTGCTCAGGTACATGGCGAACCCTGGAATGAACTCATGCTCATCGTCGATCATGGCTGTCAGCAGCAGTCGACCGTCAGGCATCAATTGAATATTGATACCGTCGCTGTTGCGTTCATCATCGAAATTTTCAGCGACATGGCCACCGCTACCAAAACTCCGGTCCAGACTGCCGTCCTCATTCAAAGCGATCAGCAGGGCATGGCCGGCGTAGCTGCTGACGAGCACCAATGAGCGATCAGGGCGCATAACCACCCCATAGATGGACGAGGCAGACACCCCATTGCCCAGCAGTGCTGCGTTGCACACAACCGTGCCGAGGGTGCCGAAGGTCGTATCCAGGCGTGGAGTGGAGAGGGGGGTGGTGCTGATGGGTTCAAGTGGGACTTGCATGTCTATCATCCTTGTTAGTGGGGCAAAGTTTTGCCCTGTTAATGGATGAAACGACAAAAAGGCTGAAGCGCTCAACTCTCAGAAATACCAGTTTTGGTCTTTTGGAGTGGCCTTGGAAACAAAAAAAAACCCCGCCAAATTGGCGGGGTTGAGGTACGAGCGTGGCGCTCGGAAACGTGGAACGCGACGGGCCCTCCGGTGAAGGAGGGCCGGCCGGTATTACAGCAGCATGGTGCGGATGTCGCCCAGCAGGTCGCTCAGACGCTTGGTGAAGCGTGCAGCAGCGGCACCGTTGATCACGCGGTGATCGTAGGACAGCGACAGGGGCAGCATCAGTTTCGGCTGGAAGGCTTTGCCGTCCCAGACTGGCTGGATGGTTGCCTTGGAAACACCGAGGATCGCCACTTCCGGCGCGTTGACGATCGGCGTGAAGCCGGTGCCGCCAATGTGGCCGAGGCTGGAAATGGTGAAGCACGCGCCTTGCATCTCATCCGACGAGAGCTTCTTGGTCCGGGCTTTTTCAGCCAGGGAAGCAGCCTCGGCGGCCAGTTGCAGCAGGCTCTTCTGGTCGACGTTCTTGATGACCGGTACCAACAGGCCATCCGGGGTGTCGACGGCGAAACCGATGTTCACGTACTTCTTGCGGATGATCGCCTTGCCGCTTGGTGCCAGCGAACTGTTGAAGTCCGGCAGTTCCTTGAGCAGATGCGCGCAGGTCTTGAGCAGCAGTGGCAGGATGGTCAGCTTGACGCCAGCCTTCTCGGCCACGGCTTTCTGGCCGACGCGGAACGCTTCGAGTTCGGTGATATCCGCCGAGTCGAATTGCGTCACGTGCGGCACGTTCAACCAGCTGCGGTGCAGGTTGGCAGCACCGACCTGCATCAGGCGGGTCATCGGCACTTCTTCGATTTCACCGAAGCGGCTGAAGTCCACGACCGGAATCGGCGGGATGCCCGCGCCACCGGTTGCGCCAGCAGCAGCGGCCGGTGCTTCCTTGGCCTTCTGCATCATGGCTTTGACGTAAACCTGCACGTCTTCTTTCAGGATGCGACCGTGCGGACCGCTGGCGCCAACGGCACTCAGCTCGACGCCGAATTCACGGGCCAGTTGGCGCACTGCCGGGCCGGCGTGAACCTTGGCGCCTGGTTTGGCTGGAGCAGCAACCGGAGCAGCAGGTGCAGCGGCAGCCGGAGCAGCAGCGGCTGGCGCAGGAGCGCTCGCAGCAGCGGCAGGTGCCGGGGCAGCAGCAGGCGCCGCGCCTTTGACTTTCAGCTTGAGAATCAGGTCGCCGGTGCCGACTTCGTCATCGAGCTTGACGGAGACGCTTTCCACCACACCCGCGGCAGGCGATGGGATTTCCATGCTCGCCTTGTCGGATTCCAGGGTGATCAGCGACTGGTCGGCTTCAACGGTGTCGCCGGCCTTGACCAGGACTTCGATGATCTTGGCCTTGCCCGCCGAACCGATGTCCGGAACGTGGATGTCCTGAACGCTATCGGCAGCCGGTGCAGCAGGAGCGGCGGCCGGTGCCGGAGCAGCGGCAGGAGCAGCAGCCTGGGCTGGAGCTGCGGCCGGCGCCGCAGCGCCCGCCACTTCCAGATCCAGAATCAGGTCGCCGGTGCCGACTTCGTCGTTGAGCTTGACGCTGATGGCCTTGACCACGCCAGCGGCAGGCGACGGGATTTCCATGCTGGCCTTGTCGGATTCCAGGGTGATCAAAGATTGATCAGCTGCGACGGTGTCGCCGACCTTGACCTGGATCTCGATGATCTGGGCCTTGCCCGACGAACCGATGTCCGGCACGTGCACTTGCTGAACCGAAGCGGCAACCGGCGCAGCAGCAGGAGCGGCCGGCGCTGGAGCAGCGGCCGGTTTCTCTTCGGCTTTGGCGGCTGGCGCAGCGGCGGCCGCTGGAGCCGCAGCAGCGGCACCTTCGACTTCCAGCTCCAGCAGTTCGTCGCCTTCTTTCAGGCGATCGCCCAGCTTCACTTTCAGGCTCTTGATGATACCGGCCTTCGGCGCAGGCACTTCCATGCTCGCCTTGTCCGATTCCAGCGTCAGGATGCTCTGGTCGGCTTCAATACGGTCGCCGACCTTCACAAACAGTTCAATTACTTCACCTTCACCGCTGCCGATGTCAGGTACGCGAATGAGTTCGCTCACAGAATCTCTCCTCAGCAGTCCAGTGGGTTGAGTTTTTCCGGGTTGATACCGAACTTGGCAATGGCTTCAGCCACAACCTTAGGTTCGATGTCACCACGGTCAGCCAGTGCTTCCAGGGCTGCCAACACCACGAAATGACGGTCAACTTCGAAGAAATGACGCAGTTTCTTGCGGCTGTCGCTGCGGCCGAAACCGTCGGTGCCCAGGACTTTGAATTCCTTGGACGGTACCCACTGACGGATCTGCTCGGCGAACAGCTTCATGTAGTCGGTAGAGGCGATGACCGGACCTTTACGGCCGTTCAGGCACTCTTCGACGTAGCTCAGCTTCGGCTTCTGGCCAGGGTGCAGACGGTTGCTGCGCTCTACGGCCAGGCCATCGCGACGCAGTTCGTTGAAGCTGGTAACGCTCCACACGTCGGCGCCGACGTTGAACTCTTCACGCAGGATCTTCGCTGCTTCACGGACTTCACGCAGAATGGTGCCGGAGCCCATCAGCTGAACGTGGTGCGCCGCTTCGCGGGTGTCTTCTTCGAGCAGGTACATGCCTTTCTTGATGCCTTCTTCGGCACCGGCCGGCATGGCTGGCTGCTGGTACGACTCGTTCATCACGGTGATGTAGTAGAAGACGTCCTGTTGCTCTTCGGTCATCTTCTTCATGCCGTCCTGGATGATCACCGCCAGCTCGTAGCCGTAGGTTGGATCGTAGGTGCGGCAGTTCGGGATGGTCGCGGCCAGCAGGTGGCTGTGACCGTCTTCGTGTTGCAGGCCTTCACCGTTCAGGGTGGTACGGCCGGCGGTGCCGCCGATCAGGAAGCCACGGGTACGGCTGTCGCCAGCGGCCCATGCGAGGTCGCCGATACGCTGGAAGCCGAACATCGAGTAGAAGATGTAGAACGGCAGCATTGGCTGGTTGTGGCTGGAGTACGAAGTACCGGCAGCGATGAAGGAGCTCATGGCGCCCGCTTCGTTGATGCCTTCTTCGAGGATCTGGCCCTTCTTGTCTTCCTTGTAGAACATCACCTGGTCTTTATCGACTGGCTCGTAGAGCTGGCCGACGGACGAGTAGATGCCCAACTGACGGAACATGCCTTCCATGCCGAAGGTACGGGCTTCGTCCGGAATGATAGGAACGATGCGTGGACCGATTTCCTTGTCCTTGACCAATTGCGCCAGGATGCGCACGAAAGCCATGGTGGTGGAAATTTCACGGTCGCCCGAGCCGTCGAGGATGGCCTTGAGGGTATCCAGTGGCGGCGTCGGTACGCTGAAGCTTTGTGCGCGACGCTGTGGCACGAAACCACCCAGAGCAGTGCGGCGCTCGCTCAGGTAGCGGGCTTCGGCGCTGTTTGGTTCTGGCTTGAAGAACGGCAGGTTCTCCAGCTCTTCGTCCTTGACCGGAATGTCGAAGCGGTCGCGGAACAACTTCAGGCTGTCGACATCGACTTTCTTGGTGTTGTGCGCGGTGTTTTTCGCTTCGCCGGCACCGGTGCCATAACCCTTGATGGTCTTGGCCAGGATGACGGTAGGTTGTTCTTTGTGGTTGACCGCTTCGTGGTACGCCGCGTAGACCTTGTACGGGTCGTGGCCACCACGGTTGAGCTTCCAGATCTCGTCGTCGGACAGGTCTGCAACCATCGCCTTGAGTTCTGGCGAGTTGAAGAAGTGTTCACGTACGAACGCGCCGTCTTTGGCTTTGTAGTTCTGGTACTCGCCGTCGATGACTTCGTCCATGCGGCGTTGCAGGATACCGTCGACGTCCTTGGCCAGCAGTGGGTCCCAGAAACGGCCCCAGATGACTTTGGTCACGTTCCACTGAGCACCGCGGAACACGCCTTCGAGTTCCTGGATGATCTTGCCGTTGCCGCGAACCGGGCCGTCGAGGCGCTGCAGGTTGCAGTTGATGACGAAGATCAGGTTGTCCAGCTTCTCGCGGCCAGCCAGGGAGATCGCGCCCAGGGATTCCGGCTCGTCGCACTCGCCGTCGCCCAGGAAACACCAGACTTTTTGCTTGCCGGCAGGAATGAAGCCACGGGCTTCCAGGTACTTCATGAAGCGAGCCTGGTAGATCGCCTGGATCGGACCCAGACCCATGGATACGGTCGGGAACTGCCAGAAGTCAGGCATCAGCCAAGGGTGCGGGTAGGACGACAGGCCCTGACCGTCTACTTCCTGGCGGAAGTTGTTCATCTGGTCTTCGGTGATGCGGCCTTCCATGAATGCACGGGCGTAAACGCCTGGCGAGGTGTGGCCCTGGAAGTAGATCAGGTCGCCGCCGTGTTCGTCGGTCGGGGCCTGGAAGAAGTAGTTGAAGCCGATGTCATACAGGGTCGCACTGGAAGCGAAGCTGGAGATGTGACCACCCAGGTCAGAATCTTTCAGGTTCGTACGCATTACCATGGCCATCGCGTTCCAGCGTACCAGCGAGCGAATGCGGCGTTCCATGAACAGGTCGCCAGGCATGCGTGCTTCGTGGGTAACGGGGATCGTGTTGCGGTAAGGCGTGGTGATGGCGTAAGGCAACTGCGAGCCGCTGCGGGTCGCGAGTTCACCCATACGGGTCATCAAATAGTGAGCGCGGTCTTCGCCTTCTTTGTCGAGAACCGATTCCAGGGCGTCCAGCCATTCCTGGGTTTCGACGGGATCGAGGTCTTGCATGGCTTGCTCCAGGGCGGAAAGGCTTCCAGAATCGGTTGCCTGAGTTTGCGACTGGCCTTGTGGGCAGACGTTATGAATTCTTGGATTGCCGACAGGTTGTTCCGGCGGCGTGTAGTTTTACTACAAATCATCCGGCATTTCAGCTTCGCTAATGTATATACGAGTAGTAAAACTACAGATCAGCGGCTTGTGGCCCTCGGCTGCGTTGTGAGATTAATCATTAAGGTTGGTGTTTTATCAACCAAATCAGGTAAAAGTTTGATGCTGGCTGCCACAATAAAAGAAAATTCAGCTATTTCTAACTTTTGTTCGACACTCCTTCAGGTAGTGGGTTTGCCAGATTCACTACATGCAGCCCGTTGCACGCCGATCAAGGATAGACCATGAGCCTCCCACCGCTTGCCGTACTGCCCGCCATTCTTGTGCCGTTTGTCACCCGCGCCGAGCAGTCGTTTCGTGACGCCGTCGCCGCCCTGGACGATGATCATGGGCTGTCCACGTGGACGCCTGAACGCTGGGCGCAATTTGCGCGGGTAACCGCCGCCAGCGATTTCGTGATTGAACAGAGCGTTCGTGACCCTTTGATGTTGCTGGATCTGGTGCAGTCCGGCGAACTGGACCGGCGCTTCGCCGCCGGTGAGTTGTGCGCGCAGATCGCTGGCGCCGTAAATGCCGCCGAAACAGAAGATCAACTGGGCCGCGCCTTGCGTCGGCAGCGAGCGCGCCAGCAGGTGCGGATCATCTGGCGAGACCTGACCCGCCAGGCTGACCTGGTGCAGACGTGCCGCGACCTCTCGGACATGGCCGATGCGAGTATCGATCAGGCCTATCGGTGGTTGTACACGCAACATTGCCAGCAGTTCGGCGTGCCGACCGGTCGGCGCAGTGGCGAGCCGCAGCAGATGGTCATCCTTGGCATGGGCAAGCTCGGTGCAGTGGAGCTCAACCTGTCGTCGGACATTGACCTGATTTTCGCCTATCCCGAGGGCGGCGAAACAGTCGGTGTCAAACGTGCCCTGGATAATCAGGAGTTCTTCATTCGACTCGGTCAGCGCCTGATCAAGGCCCTGGATCCGATGACTGTCGACGGTTTCGTATTCCGCGTCGATATGCGCTTGCGTCCTTACGGTTCGTCGGGTGCCCTGGTGCTGAGTTTCAACGCACTGGAACAGTATTATCAGGATCAGGGTCGTGACTGGGAACGCTACGCGATGATCAAGTCGCGGGTGGTGGCCGGCGATCAGGTAGCTGGTGCACAGTTGCAAGACATGCTGCGCCCGTTCGTATACCGGCGTTACCTGGACTTCTCGGCCATCGAAGCGCTGCGCACCATGAAGCAGCTGATTCAGCAGGAAGTCCGGCGCAAGGGCATGGCCGACAACATCAAGCTCGGCTCCGGCGGTATTCGCGAGGTGGAGTTTATCGCCCAGGCTTTCCAGCTGATCCACGGAGGTCGGGACCTGAGCCTGCAACAACGTCCACTATTAAAGGTGTTGGGCACGCTCGAAGGCCAGGGGTACCTGCCGCCAGCGGTCATCAGCGAATTGCGCGAAGGTTACGAATTCCTGCGGTACACCGAACACGCGATCCAGGCAATTGCCGACCGGCAGACGCAAATGCTGCCGGACGGTGAGCAGGATCAGGCACGCATTGCCTTCATGTTGGGCTTCGCCGATTGGCCGGCATTTCATCAACAACTGATGTATTGGCGTGGTCGCGTCGCTTGGCATTTCGCCCAGGTGATTGCCGACCCTGATGAAGAGCAAGGCGCCGAAAGCGAAGTCGTGGTGGGCGGAGAATGGTTGCCGTTGTGGGAGCAGTCCCAGGACGAAGAGGCCGCTTGTCGTCAGCTTGAAGAGGGCGGCTTTGCTGATGCCAGCAAGGCGTTGAAAGCCCTGGCCGGCCTGCGTGGCAGTCCACAGTTGCGTGCCATGCAGCGTCTCGGGCGTGAGCGTCTTGATGCCTTTATTCCTCGCTTGTTGGCCCAGGCCGTTGAGCACGCGGATCCCGATCTGGTGCTGGAGCGGGTGTTGCCATTGGTTGAGGCCGTGGCCCGGCGTTCCGCTTATCTGGTATTGCTGACCGAAAACCCCGGGGCACTGCGTCGATTGCTGACCTTGTGCGCCGCCAGCCCTTGGATCGCCGAGCAGATCACCCGGTTCCCGTTGTTGCTGGATGAGCTGCTCAACGAAGGCCGGCTGTTCAAGCCGCCATTGGCGCCGGAACTGGCCGCTGAACTGCGCGAACGCCTGACGCGGATTCCCGAGGACGATCTCGAACAGCAAATGGAAGCCCTGCGCCATTTCAAGCTGGCACACCGCTTGCGCGTCGCCGCTTCGGAAATCGCTGGCAGCTTGCCACTGATGAAAGTCAGCGACTATTTGACCTGGCTTGCCGAAGCAATTCTCGAGCAGGTGCTGGCGCTGGCCTGGCGCCAGACCGTGGCCAAGTACGGTACACCGTTGCGCACCGATGGCACGTTGTGCGATCCCGGCTTCATCATTGTCGGTTATGGGAAAGTCGGCGGCATCGAACTCGGGCATGTTTCGGACCTGGACCTGGTATTCATCCACGATGGCGATCCCCAGGCTGAAACCGACGGACCGAAACCGATCGATGGCGCACAATTTTTCACCCGGCTCGGGCAGCGGATCATTCACCTGCTGACGGCCCAGACCAACTCCGGTCAGTTATATGAAGTGGACATGCGCCTGCGACCTTCCGGTGCGTCGGGTTTGCTGGTGACTTCGCTGGGCGCATTTGCCCGATATCAGCAAGGCGAGGCCTGGACCTGGGAACATCAGGCGTTGGTAAGGGCGCGAGTGCTGGTCGGCAGCGAGGATGTCGGTCGGGCATTCGAGCAGATTCGCGCGCAGATCCTGGGTCAGGTGCGCGACCTGTCGACCTTGCGCAAGGAGGTCAGCGAGATGCGCGCCAAGATGCGCGATAACCTCGGCAGCAAGAGTACGGCGGCCGGCACCGGGGCGAATGCCTTCGAAGCCACGGCGCCGTTCGATCTCAAGCAGGACGCCGGAGGTATCGTCGATATTGAATTTATGGTGCAATACGCGGCCCTGGCGTGGTCGCAAACGTGCCCGCCGTTGCTACGCTGGTCTGACAATATCCGCATTCTGGAAGAGCTGGAGCGCGAAGGGCTGATGCCTGCCGAAGACGCCAGTCTGCTGCGCGAAGCTTATAAGGCCTACCGCTCCGCAGCCCACAAACAGGCCTTGCAGAAGGACGCCGGGGTGATACCGGGCGACCAGTTCGTGGATGAACGGCGGCAGGTGATGCGAATCTGGCGCGAGCTGGGGCTAGGCTGAAACGGAATTTGCAACATCGAATACCCAGTGTGGGAGCGAGCTCGTGTGGAGAGGGGGGCTCAATGTGGCGAGGGGCTTGTGTGGTGGTGGGGCTTGTGTGGCGAGGGGGCTTGCCCCCGTCGGACTACGCAGTAGTCCCCGACCACTGTTATAGGGCCGCTTCGCCGCCCAGCGGGGGCAAGCCCCCTCGCCACATTTGATCTGCAGTGTTTTGTAGAATTTTCGAGGCGGGGAGGCGTAGGCCTCCCCGGTTCGTTTTTGGAAACCACATGAAAATTCTGATTGTAGGGCCCAGTTGGGTCGGTGACATGGTGATGGCGCAGACACTTTTTCAGTGCCTGAAACAGCGTCACCCGCAATGCGAAATCGACGTGCTGGCCCCCGAGTGGAGCCGGCCGATTCTTGAACGCATGCCCGAAGTGCGCCAGGCCTTGAGCTTTCCGCTCGGCCATGGCGCGCTGGAGTTGGCCACGCGCCGGCGCATCGGCAAATCCCTGGCCGGCCAGTACGATCAGGCGATCCTGTTGCCCAACTCCCTGAAATCGGCACTGGTGCCGTTTTTTGCCGGCATCGCGAAACGCACTGGATGGCGCGGCGAATTCCGTTACGGCCTGCTCAATGACGTGCGAACGCTGGATAAAGAGCGTTACCCGCTGATGATCGAGCGCTTCATGGCCCTGGCTTATGAGCCGGGTGCCGAGATGCCCAAGCCCTATCCGCGGCCGAGGCTGAAAATTGACCCGGTGACCCGCGAGGCGGCATTGGCCAGGTTTGGCCTGGCCCTCGATCGCCCGGTGCTGGCGTTGTGTCCTGGTGCCGAGTTCGGCGAGTCCAAACGCTGGCCGTCCGAGCATTACGCCAAGGTCGCCGAAGCTAAGATCCGGGACGGATGGCAAGTCTGGCTATTCGGCTCGAAAAACGATCATGCCGTCGGTGAGGATATCCGCGCGCGGCTGATTCCCGGTTTGCGCGAAGAGTCAGTGAACCTCAGTGGCGATACCTCGCTGGCCGAGGCCATTGATCTGTTGTCCTGCGCCGACGCGGTGGTCTCCAACGACTCCGGCCTGATGCACGTCGCCGCCGCGCTGAATCGCCCGCTGGTGGCGGTCTATGGCTCGACATCGCCAGGCTTCACGCCGCCGCTGGCCGATCAGGTCGAAATCGTGCGCCTGGGCATCGAGTGCAGTCCGTGTTTCGACCGCACCTGCCGCTTTGGTCATTACAACTGCCTGCGCCAGCTCATGCCGCAAGCGGTGAACGAAGCCTTGCAACGGTTGCAGGGCACTGTGGTCGAGGTCAAATAGCTTGCGGGTACTGCTGATCAAGACTTCTTCGCTGGGCGACGTGATTCATGCGTTGCCGGCGTTGACCGACGCGGCGCGGGCGATCCCCGGCATCAAGTTCGACTGGGTGGTGGAAGAGGGTTTCGCCGAAATTCCTACCTGGCACCCGGCAGTGGACAAGGTGATTCCAGTAGCTATCCGCCGCTGGCGCAAAAACCTGTGGCAGACCATCAGGAGTGGCGAGTGGAAGCGCTTCAAGCAAAGCGTTCGCGCCACCCGATACGACCTGGTCATCGACGCCCAGGGCCTGCTGAAAAGTGCCTGGCTCACCCGTTACGTAAAAGCGCCGGTGGCCGGTCTCGATAAAAGTTCGGCGCGCGAGCCCATCGCTGCGCGATTTTATAACCGGCGCCTGGCGGTTGCCCGTGGCCAGCACGCAGTGGAGCGGGTACGCCAGTTGTTCGCCATTGCCCTGGGTTATGACCTGCCCAAGGGGTTGGGCGACTACGGCCTGAACGTCGAGCGCCTGGTGGAATTGCCGCGCAAGAACCCGTACGTGCTGTTTCTGCACGGCACCACCTGGGACACCAAGCACTGGCCCGAAGCCTACTGGCGCGAGCTGGCCGAGCGGGTTGGCTATCTCGGGGTCGGGGTGAAGCTGCCGTGGGGTAATCCGGTCGAGAAAGCTCGTGCCGAGCGGATCGCCCAAGGCATGAAGCACGTCGAAGTGCTGCCGAAGTTGAATCTTGCCGGCGTCGGTAAGGTGCTCGCAGGGGCGCAGGCCTGCGTAGCGGTGGACACCGGCCTGGGGCATCTGGCTGCGGCGCTGGACGTGCCGACGTTGTCTTTGTTCGGTCCGACCAACCCGGGCCTGACCGGTGCCTATGGCAAGTCGCAGATCCACCTGGCCAGCGACTTCCCTTGCGCCCCATGCCTGCAAAAGAAATGCACTTATCAACCGACGGCCGAAGACGCCCGCCGGTTTGACCTTAAACGCGAGTGGCCACTGTGCTTCACGCGTCTGAATCCCGAGCGTGTCGCCAGCCGACTGAGCACGTTGTTACTGGCTGAGGAGCTGCGCTGATGCAATTGGCTTTTGTCTTGTACAAATATTTTCCGTTTGGCGGCTTGCAGCGCGACTTCATGCGCATCGCCCTGGAGTGCCAGCAGCGCGGTCATCAGATCCGTGTTTACACGCTGATCTGGGAAGGTGACATACCGCCTGGCTTCGAAGTGCTGGTGGCGCCGGTCAAGGCGTTCTTCAACCATCGGCGTAACGAGAAACTCAGCGAGTGGATGGAGGCCGACCTGGCCAAACGTCCGGTCGACCGCCTGATCGGCTTCAACAAAATGCCCGGGCTGGACGTCTACTACGCCGCCGACGGCTGCTTCGAAGACAAGGCGCAGAACTTGCGCAACTCGCTGTACCGTCGCTGGGGTCGCTACCGGCATTTCGCCGAGTACGAGCGTGCGGTGTTCGCCAAGGACGCCAAAACCGAAGTGCTGATGATTTCCGAGGTCCAGCAGCCGCTCTTCATCAAGCATTACGGCACGCCGCTTGAGCGCTTTCATTTGTTGCCGCCGGGGATCTCTCAGGATCGTCGCGCGCCGGCCAATGCCGCCGAAATTCGCGACGGATTCCGCCGTGAATTCAGCCTCAAGGACGATGACTTGCTGCTGGTGCAAATCGGCTCCGGGTTCAAGACCAAGGGCGTTGATCGCAGTCTCAAGGCGCTGGCGGCGTTGCCCGCTGATCTGAAGAAGCGCACCCGGCTATTTGTAATTGGCCAGGACGACCCCAAATTATTCCAGATGCAGAGCGCCGCGTTGGGGCTCGGCGACAACGTTACGTTCCTCAAGGGTCGTAGCGATATCCCGCGTTTCCTGCTCGGTGCCGACCTTTTGATCCACCCGGCGTATAACGAAAACACCGGGACCGTATTGCTTGAAGCCTTGGTGGCCGGGCTGCCGGTGTTGGTCAGTGCCGTCTGTGGTTACGCCCATTACATCGCCGAGGCCGACGCCGGTCTGGTGCTGGACGAACCCTTCGAGCAGGCGCAACTGACTCAGTATCTGACCGGCATGTTGAACGACGCGCAAGCAAGGGCGGCCTGGAGTCGCAATGGCCTGGCTTTCGCCGAGACAGCCGACCTCTACAGCATGCCGCAACACGCGGCCGATGTGATTCTGGCGGAGCACGCTTAAATGAAGTTGATGCTGGCTGAACCGTTCAAAAGCCTTTGGGCCGGGCGCGACCCGTTCGCCGAAGTCGAGGGGCTCGAGGGCGAGGTGTACCGCGAGCTTGAGGCACGCCGCACCCTGCGCACCGAAGTGAACGGCAATGGATTTTTCGTCAAGATTCACCGTGGCATCGGCTGGGGTGAGATTTTCAAGAACCTGCTCACCGCCAAGCTGCCGGTACTGGGAGCCGGTCAGGAATGGAAGGCTATCCAGCGCTTGCAGGAAGCCGGCGTACCGACCATGACCGCCGTGGCATATGGCGAGAAGGGTGGCAATCCGGCGGACCAGCACTCCTTCATCGTTACCGAGGAACTGGCTCCAACGGTCAGCCTGGAAGACTTCAGCATCGATTGGGTCAAGCAACCACCCGAGGTAAAACTCAAGCGGGCGCTGATCGCCGAAGTCGCACGGATGACGGGCATGATGCATCGCGCCGGGGTCAACCACCGCGACTGCTATATCTGCCATTTCCTGCTGCACACCGATAAACCGGTGACGGCTGAAGACTTCAAGCTCTCGGTGATCGACCTGCACCGTGCCCAGACCCGCCCGGCCATCACGCAGCGCTGGCGCAACAAGGATCTGGCAGCACTGTACTTCTCGGCCCTGGACATCGGCCTGACCCGCCGCGACAAATTCCGTTTCCTCAAAGTCTATTTCCAGCAACCGCTGCGCCAGATTCTCAGCGAAGAAGCCGGTCTGCTGAGCTGGCTCGACGGCAAGGCCAACAAACTCTACGACCGCAAACAGCGATACGGGGATGCGCTCTGATGGCGGGTTGGAAACTGGAGCCGGCTTATAGCGATCTGGCAGAGGACTTTGGCAGTCTTGAGGCCGTGTTTGCGCTTGAAGGCGAGCAACTGACCCGTGATCTGCTGTCCGAGGTCATCCGCGTGCAGCGCAATGGCGTGAATTATTACGTCAAGCGTTACGTCGGCGCCGGTAAGGGCTTGCGTCGTTACCTGGGTAAACCGCGGGTGAAAATGGAATGGCAGAACCTCAAGCGTTTTGCCAAGTGGGGCATTCCGACCGCCGAAGTGGTGGCATGGGGCCTGGAGCGACGCGGAGCGGCCTATGCCCGGGGGGCGATGATTACCCGTGAGCTGCCGCGCACCGAAGACATGTCTGTGCTGGCCGAACGGCGCGATCCGAAACTCGCGGATCGTGCATGGGTCGACGCCGTGAGTCGCCAGTTGGCCTGCTATACCCGAATCATGCATGACCACCGCTTCACCCATAACGATTTGAAGTGGCGCAATTTGTTGATTGACGACGAGGCCCGGTTGTTTCTGATCGATTGCCCCAACGGTGATTTCTGGCGCGGCTTTTGGCTCAAGTACCGGATCACCAAGGACCTGGCATGCCTGGACAAGGTTGCCAAGTATCAACTGTCGGCGACTCAGCGCCTGCGCTTTTACCTGCAATACCGCGGGCGGACCCGGCTCAATGCCGCCGACAAAAAGCGGATCCGACACGTGGTGAGATTTTTCGAGGGACGCGAATGATTGATTTTCTGGCAGCTGAAGACCGTGCGCTGCTTGAGCGTCACGGTCTGGCCACCTTCGATGCACTCTGGGCCAAGCAGCTCGAGGCGGTGGATGAGCCCAACACCGGTCGTGGTGGCTGGAGCAGTGTGTTTCGCCTGGATCTGGAGGGTCGTGGCTTTTATCTCAAGCGTCAGTGCAATTACATGACCCGCACCTTGCGCGCGCCCTTCGGCGAGCCGAGTTTCGCCCACGAATTTCGCAATATCGTGCGCTATCAGAATTTGCAAATTCCTGCGCTGCATGCGGTGTTCTACGGCGAGCGCAAGGTTGATGGCGAAGTCCGGGCGATTCTGCTGACCCGCGCCCTGGATGGTTGGAATGACCTGGACTCGCTGTTGCAGCACTGGCCGCAATTGAGCGAAGTGCAGCACAGCGAAATTCTCAAGGCTTGCGGCGAGCTGGCCCGGCAACTTCATGGCGCACGTCAGGTGCATGGGTGCTTTTACCCCAAGCACATCTTCTTGCGTGCGTCCGGCAACAGCTATAAGGGCCAACTGATCGATCTGGAAAAGACCCGTCGATTGCTGTACGGGCAGCGTGATCGGGTCAAGGATCTGGAGCCGTTGATCCGTCGTGCGCCACAGTGGGGCGAGGCGCAGTTGCGCCAGTTGCTCGCTTCCTATCTGGATCAGCCGCTGGATAGTTCGCTGATCGACACCTGGCTCCAGCGTCTGACGGCGCGGCGCAGCCACAAGAGGGTGCGTTGATGCGCTTGTCGGAACTCAAAGCCAGCGGTCGCAATCCCTCCCTGCCACTGAGCGTGTCCCTGGCTGATGCTGCCGGTACCGCCGACTTGCAGTTGTTGAGCTTGTTGCGGGTTTTGCCAGGGCAGCGTTATGTCGGTGCCGGCATCTGGCGTGGCCGGCCGGTGTTGGCCAAGTTGCTGGTCGGCAACAAGGCGGCACGGCATTTTCAACGAGAGCTCGATGGCGTGCGCCTGTTGTCCGCCCAAGGGTTGACCACGCCGCAATTGTTGGCTGATGGCCTGAAAGACGGCGAGGGCGGCTGGCTGCTGTTTGATTTTCTGGAAAACGCGCAAAGCCTCGGCGATACCTGGAAACACGTTGAGCATTTGCCGGTACTGGCTGACGAACAAACCGCAGTGCTGGCCGAGGCGTTGGGTGCCATCGGGCAAATGCACCGCAAGGGCCTGTGGCAGGAAGACCTGCACCTGGACAACCTGCTGCGTCAGGGCGGGCGCTTGTATTTGATCGATGGTGCCGGGATCCGCTGCGAAACGCCCGGTCAGGCGCTGTCGCTGCAAAAAGTCCTGGAAAACCTCGGTGTGTTTTTTGCCCAGTTGCCCAAGTCTCTGGAGCCATTTACTGAAGAGTTGCTGGTGTACTACCTGCTGAGCAACGGCGAGCACGCTTTGCCCATGGAGGGGTTGCAGAAGCAGATCGACAAGGTCCGTGCCTGGCGCCTCAGGGATTACCTGATCAAGGTTGGTCGCGAATGTACGCTGTTCAGCGTCCAGCGCGGGGCCTTCGGTTTGCAAGCGGTCCGCCGAGAGGAAGAGTCGGCCATGTTGCCGGTACTGGAACAGGCCGATGCCCTGCTTGATCAGGGGTACCTGTACAAGACGGGCGGTGCGGCGAGTGTCGGCAAAGTCGAGGTGGATGGCCGCACGCTGGTGATCAAACGCTACAACATCAAGGGTTTTGCCCACTGGCTCAAGCGCTTCTGGCGACCGAGCCGGGCCTGGCACTCCTGGTGCGAAGGCAATCGCCTGGCGTTCCTCGGGATTGCCACGCCCAAGCCGCTGGCGTTGCTGGAGAAGCGTTTTCTGTGGCTGCGCAGCCGAGCCTATCTGATCACCGAGCACCTGCCAGGGCCGGATATCATCGAGCGATTTGCGCCGTACGTTGAGAGCGGCGCCGCGCCGGAATCAGAGCTGCTTGCCCTGGATCATCTGTTTGCAGAGCTGATTCGCGAGCGGATCAGCCATGGCGATTTCAAGGGGCATAACCTGTTCTGGCAGGAAGATCGCTGGGCGTTGATCGACCTGGATTCGATGTGTCAGCACGCGTCTGTCAGCAGCTTCGGCCCTGCCTATGCGCGGGATCGGGCGCGCTTCATGCGCAATTGGCCTGAAAGCAGTGCGCTCTATCAGGTTATTGACCGGCGACTGCCCAGGGATATCTCCAGCGCCAGCTGATCGGGCCTGCGGCCCTGTCGCCAGAACGCCTTCCCGAGCAAGCGTACTCCCACAGAGATTGCTGCTGAACTAAAAGCCAGTGAACACCTCTGTCCAAATGTGGGAGCCAGCCTGCTGGCGATGGGGCCGGCGCAGGCAACCCGGAATAGACTGCAAGCCCCTGTGAGCCGTCCTACATGATCTTGGGAAGCCGTGAACTGCCGCCCGGGTAAGTTGGGGTGTTAGGTTGCCTGACGTTCTCGGAGGGCAGCTTTTGACGATAAAAACGATTGTTGTAATCGGTGCTGTTTCACTGATGTTATCCGGCTGCGGGACCGCGCATACGGTGCTGCAGAGTGACGCCGATGCTGCTCGCGGCCTCAGGAAGCAAAAGACTTACTGCCAGTCGACTCCCCGTGTCTATAGCGGTCTGGCCTACGATTTTTGCGTTTTGAACGCACCGCCCGACCCCACAGGTGTCCTGCTGCCATTCGTCTTGCTGGACCTGCCTCTCTCCGGCGTCTTCGATACGGTTTCCCTGCCCTACACGATTTACCGGCAAACCGTAGATGGCAACCTCGGTATTTACTGGAGGCCCGGTGTAAATTGAGATCGGCGGGGCGCCGCAGCGCCGTCCTGCTGCTCGCGGCTAGAGGCTTGTCGCTGCTTTTACGCTATAATCCCGCCCTTTAGCTGTCTCTCGCCCACTTGCGAGGGCACATTAATTTTCGAGGCGCTTGCGCCTGCATGCAGACTAAAGAGGCTAG
The DNA here is from genome assembly GCF_019218965.1 of Pseudomonas sp. PDM31. Classification (NCBI taxonomy): domain Bacteria; kingdom Pseudomonadati; phylum Pseudomonadota; class Gammaproteobacteria; order Pseudomonadales; family Pseudomonadaceae; genus Pseudomonas; species Pseudomonas sp. PDM31. Next base: position 412,656 of record NZ_JAHUWS010000004.1, read on the forward strand.
ACCCCTGTGGCATTGACGATTCTTGGCCTGTCCGGCGCCCTTAGCCATGATCCTTCCGCAGCCTTGTACATCGACGGCAAGCTGGTCGCGGCTGCTGAAGAAGAGCGCTTCGTGCGCGATAAACATGCAAAGAACCGCATGCCCTACGAATCGGCGAAGTTCTGCCTGGAACAGGCCGGTATCAAGCCTTCCGACGTTGACGTGGTGGCGATTCCATTCGCTCCGATCAGCCTGTTCGGCAAGGCCCGCTGGCAGTACGCCAAGCGTTACTGGTACGCCCCGGACCGTGCACTCGACGCGATCCTGATGGGCAACCGTCGCTACAAGCGCTATCGCAACAAGATCGTCTGGTGCCTGGAGCAACTGGGCTTCGATCCGAAGAAGATCAAGATCGAGCCGGTCGAACACCACCTGGCCCACGCCTCCAGTGCCTACCACTGCTCCGGCTTCAAGGAGAAAACCGCGATCCTCGGGATCGACGGCAAGGGCGAGTACGCCACGACCTTCTTCGGTTACGGCGAAAACGGCAAGATCCACAAGATCAAGGAATTCTTCGATCCTGACTCCCTCGGCGGCCTGTACGGCGCGATCACCGAGTTCCTCGGTTTCGATATGCTCGACGGTGAGTTCAAGGTCATGGGCATGGCGCCGTACGGCGACGCCAGCAAATACGATTTCTCGCGCCTGGCCTCTTTCGAGAACGGCGAGTTGGTCATCAACACCGACTACGCCAACGTCATCGGCCTGCGTCGCTACAAAGAGAAGGGCAAGGGTTACTACTTCTCGCCGAAGCTGATCGAGTGGCTGGGGCCCAAGCGCGAAGGCGACATCGCCGACGAGCCTTACATCCACTACGCCGCGAGCATCCAGGCGCTGTTCGAAAAAATTGCGCTGCAGATGATCGACCACTACCTGGGCGACGTGCTCAAGGAAACCGGCAAGCTGGCCTACGCCGGTGGCTGTGCGTTGAACGTCAAGCTGAACCAGAAAATCATCGCCCGCGACGACGTCAAGGAGCTGTTCGTTCAGCCTGCCTCTGGCGACGCCGGTACCGCGGTGGGCGCGGCAGCCTATGTGTCCAACGCCCGTGGCGTACCGGTCGAGAAGATGGAACACGTCTACCTCGGCCCGTCGTACAGCAACGAAGACGTGATCGCGGCCTGTGCCCGTCACGAGAACAAGCCAACGTGGCGCAAGCTCGACAACATGCCGGAGCAGATCGCCAGGATCATGGTCGACGGCAACCCGGTGGCCTGGTTCCAGGGCCGCATGGAGTTCGGTCCACGTGCGCTGGGCGGTCGCTCGATCATCGGCTGCCCGAGCGTGGCCGGCGTGGCCGATCGCATCAACCACCAGATCAAGTTCCGCGAGCGCTGGAGGCCTTTCTGCCCTTCGATGCTCGACACCGTGGCGCCGCAGATGATCAAGATCGATCACCCGGCCCCGTTCATGACCTTCACCTTTGAAGTAGCGGAAGAATGGAAGACCCGCGTGCCGGAAGTGGTCCACGAGGACGGGACTTCCCGCGCCCAGGTGCTCAAGCGCGAATACAACCCGCGCTACTACGACATGATGAAAGCGCTGGAAGTGCTGACCGGTAACGGCGTGTCGCTGAACACTTCGCTCAACCGTCGTGGCGAACCGATGATCTGCTCGCCGACGGACGCCCTGAACATGTTCTTCGGTTCCGATCTACAGTATCTGATCATGGAAGACATCCTGGTGGTCAAAGAGGGCGCGAACGCATATGACACGCTCGGCTGAACGCCATGTGCTGCAGTTTTGTCACGGCTATGACGGGCCGTTCCTGGACTGCGCACGGCAGTACGCCAGCCTGTTCGCGGGGACCGGTTATCGAGTGACCACGGTGTTTCTGACCGGGGTTGCCGATGCCGACGTCGCCGCAGGATGCGCCAGTGATGAAGTGCTGTTCATGGAGTACAGCTCCAAGGCCATTCGTGGCCTGAAGCTGGGGGCCATCGGCGATCTGCGCAAGATCGCCGCGTCGCGCAACTTCAGTTTCTGCATCGCCCATCGTTTCAAACCCATCTACATCGCCTTGCTCGGCACGTCGTTGCCGGTGATCGGTGTGCATCACGGGTTTGACGACTACAAGCGCGTCAGCCGCAAGCTGTTTGCGCACATATTCCGCAAGCGCCTGAGTCTGCTTGGTGTGTCCGACGCGGTGCGCGACGACATGCGCAACTGTCTGCCGAAATGGCCGCATTCGCGGATTCGTACGTTGTACAACCGTATTGATGTGGAGGCCTTGCAGGCGACTCAGGTATCGGCCCGCGAAGCTCGGGAAACCTTGGGCCTGTCGGCGGATGCCTGGATTGTCGGCAATGTCGGGCGCCTGCATCCGGACAAGGATCAGGCCACGTTGCTGCAGGGTTTTGCCGAGGCGCTACCGGGACTGCCGGGCAACAGCCAACTGGTGATTCTCGGTTCCGGTCGCCTGGAAGAGGATCTCAAGTCGCTGGCCCGTGAGCTTGGCATTGGTGATCGCGTGCTGTTTCTCGGTCAGGTACCTGATGCCCGCAACTATTTCCGGGCCTTCGATGTATTCGCCCTGAGTTCCGATCACGAACCGTTCGGCATGGTCCTGCTGGAGGCTATGGCCGCTGGGGTGCCATTGCTGGCCACGGCTTGTGGTGGGGCGAGGGAAGTGGTCGAAGGTGTCGGCATCCTGTTCCCGCTCGGTGATGCCGCGCGTCTGGCGCAAGGCCTGCAACATCTGGCCGGCATGGATGAGCAGCAGCGTGTCCAGTGTGCCGGGCTGATGCTCGAACGCTTGCGCGAGCACTTCTCCGATCGCGCGGTACGCGATGCTTTCTGGCATTTGCCACACGTTACCGAACTGGCACAGAGGGGCTGATGCTCAACCGATTTCAAGGCTGGCGCGAGCGTGGCTGGGCGGTAGTCGATGCTTCGACTTACGCCCAAGCCTGGCAACTTCATGGCGGCAGCGTCGCGACCCACCCCATGGTGGTCGAGCGGCTGGCCAATCTGGCCGACATCCCGGTGCGTTACCTGGCCTGGGAACAGAACGGTGAACTCAAGGCGGCGATCCCGACCTGGGGCCGCGACCTCGCCTTATCCAAGGACGTGCTCAAGCGCAGGGGCAAAAAAGGCCTGTTCGACCTGGGCAATGCCGAGATCATTCTGCCAGCTGCTGCCGATGCCCAGGCGCCGCTGCGACATCGCGGTCGCTATTTGTCGGCACTCAACGAAGGCCGCTTCAGCGGCATCAAGTTGCAGGCTGAACAACTGGCCATGGCGCGCACGCCGGAAGAGCTGTCGAAGAAATTTCGTTACAACCAGCGCCGCGAATTGCGCCTGCTGGAGGAGGCGGGCGGCGTTGTGCGTGCTGTCTGCGAGTTTTCCAGTGGCGAGCTGGCAGCGATTTACTGTGATCTTTTCCAGCGTCGCTGGGGCTTCCCGGCGACGGGGGCCGAGCGCATGGCCGAGGTCATCGGGTTGCTGCGTGAATTGCTGATCGGTTCGGTGATTTTCCTCAACGATGCGCCGATCGCCATTCAACTGGTGTATCGGGTCGAGACGCCACAATGGATCAGCGTCGAGTACATCAATGGTGGCGTCGATCCCCAGACCCGCGAGTTCAGCCCCGGCAGCGTGTTGAGCTTCCTCAATACCCAAAGCGCCTGGGAGCATGCCCGGGCACTGGACAAACCGTTGCGCTTTTCCTTCGGTCGCGCCGACCGTGAATACAAGGATCGCTGGTGCAATCCCGTGCCGGTCTTCACCGTATGAGCCAGCCCATGAGCCGCAAACAGCAACTGCTCAAGCGCCACCGGCGCAATAAACGTATCGGTCTGCTGATTGCGCTGGTGTTGCTGGTAGCCATTGGTGTGCTGGTGGTCTGGTGGTTGCCGCTGCTGGTCGCGGTCCTGGGCTGGATAGCCCACGAAGCCTGGTTTGCCGACCACCTGTTCTACTCGCCCAAAGACGACTACCAGTACAGTTTTCCCCCCTACACGCCGCAGCCCAAGGTGCACCTCAATGGTGAGTATTTGCGGCTGGACGAAGGGGTCATGCTGGTCGACGACGCAACACTGATACTGGCCCTGCGGGTAAAAAGCACCTGGCTGGGGCGCTTCATCGATCCTGTGGTCGAGTTGTGTGGCGGCGATAACCCGGACCGGCAAACATTCGAGCGCGGTGTCAACGGCCTGCGTTACCTCAATCTTACAGGCCAGGCGCAGGTACTTTCGCGCGGTGAGCTACGTCTGTGCGGGCGTTTTTGCCGCGTGCTCGGAGAGCCCGTGCTGTGGGCCTTGGAACATCCGGATTACCGACGTCAGCGGGTAATGGTGATCGCCCCGCACGCCGATGACGCCGAATTGGCTGCCTATGGTTTGTACAGCCAGGCGGACGAGGCCTGGATCGTTACGCTGACGGCCGGTGAAATCGAAGCCGGACACTACCGGCAGATGGGTATGGATAAGGTTGAAGCAGCCCGCCTGAAAGGTCGTTTGCGCGCCTGGGACAGTATCGCCGTGCCGCGCTGGGGCGGAGTGCCGCAAGCCCATTGCGTACAACTGGGTTATTTTTGTCTGCAGCTGGCGGCCATGCAGGCCTCGCCAACCTCGCCGGTAGCCTCGCGCGAGGCCGACTTGAGCGACACCCGTCTGTTCCGCCAACTCAATCCCTTTGCTTTGCCGGGCGACGCCGACGGTGCGCCGACCTGGAATAATCTGCTGGCGGACCTGCGTGAGTTGCTGTTGCGCGCGCGGCCCGAAGTCATCGTCCTGCCGCACCCGACCCTCGATCCGCACCCTGACCATATCTGCGCCCAGGCGGCCGTGCTCGAAGCCTTGCAAGGCCTGGACTGGCAGCCAACCACATTGTTGGGCTACGCCAACCACTTGCACGACAACGATCGCTGGCCGATGGGTGATAGCGGTCATGGCATCGCCCTGCCACCCGCCTTTGATCCGGCTGCGCCGATGCAACCCTGCTGCCTGCCGATATCACTGGAGCTCCAGCGTGACAAGGCCATGGCGTTGGGCATGATGCACGACCTGCAACCACCCATGCCGTTCAAGCGGCGTCTACGCCGGTTGATTCAGCGGCTGTTGGCCGCCCGGGTACCGCCAACTTATGGCGAGAACGAATTCTTTCGCAAGGCAGTTCGGCGTCACGAACTTTTGTGGACCATCAAGCACACACCAGGCAATGTTTCTCAGCGGGGAGAGTTATGAGTCAGCGGTCAAAGGTCTTGCAGCTGCAGCCTGACTACAACGTCAAAGCCCATGATTTCGCCGACCTCGCGGAGCAGATCGTCAAGGCCTTGCCGAGCGATCGCTATGAAGTGACCGCAGCCTTTCTGCGTGGCAGGCCTGGCCCCGGCGAGGCAGTGAGCCGGGCCGACCGTTCGGTGTATTTCGAATTTTCCGACAAGTCCCTCAAAGGCATGCGCCTGCGCGCCATGTGGCAGCTGTACAAGTTCTGCCGCAGGGAAAAATTCGACGTGGTGATCTGCAATCGCTTCAAGCCGGTAAACATGATGCTGACGCTCAACCGCTGGTTGAAAGTGCCGCTGTGCATCGGCATTTCCCACGGATTTGGCGAGTACGACCGGTTTTACCGGCGTCGCCAGACCCAGCGTCTGATCGATCGCCACTGGCGCTTCGTCGGGGTATCCCCGGCGGTAAAACAGTATTTGCTCGATTGTGACTGCGGTTTCACCGACAAGAACACCTACGCCATCACCAACGCCATCGACATCGAACAGGCCGAGAGTTTGCAGCACTCTCGGGAAAAGGCCCGTGAAATGTTGGGTATCGATCCGTCGGTGCGATTGATTGGCGCACTGGGTCGCCTGGTTCCGGTCAAGGGCCATATTTATTTGCTGCAGGCTTTTGCCGAACTCAAGGATAAATACCCGAACACGCAATTGGCGATCATCGGCGCCGGTCGTGAAGAGTCGCGCCTGGCAGCGGAAATCGACCGCCTGGGCCTCAGCGGTCGCGCCCATTTGCTGGGGTTCAAGGAAATAGCCCTGCAGTACATTCGGGCATTCGACATCTGGACCATGCCTTCTTTGGCTGAAGGCCTCGGGCTGGCGCTACTCGAAGGCATGAGCGGGCATTTGCCGGTGATCGCCTCGAACGTGCCGGCCATGTTGCCGCTCATCGAGGGGGCTGGTGGCCTGGCGATTACGCCGAAGGATGTGCCAACGTTGCAGGCGGCGCTGGACACTTACCTTGGCCTTCCGGATGACGAACTCAAGGCCAAGGGCGAGCAGGCCTTCCGTTATCTGCAGCAACACCATGACATCGAGGAGTTCCGTCGCGAATACCTCAATCTGATCGACTCCGGCCTGGAACAGGCCAGCAAGGAGCAGCCATGAACGACGCGCAACCCATCGTTACGGTCATCATCGCGTCGTACAACCACGCTCCTTACATCGAACAAAGCATTCTCAGCGTCCTCAACCAGACCTATCCGAACATCGAGTTACTGGTAGTCGACGATGGCTCGAAGGATGACAGCGTCGAGCGGATCAAGGCATTGCAGGCTGCCCATGGTTTCGACTTCCGGGTCCAGGAAAACCAGGGGCTGACCAATACCCTCAACGGTGCAATTGCCCGGTCCAAAGGCAGCCTGATCGTGCCGTTCGGTTCGGATGACATCATGCTGCCGGAGCGAATCGCTATCCAGGTCGCTCATATGGATGGCAAGCCCGAGGTCGGCATTTGCGCCGGCAACATCGAATTGATCGATGCCGAAGGCAATCTCTACCCCGAGAAGCGCCAGCGCCGGGATGTACCGTTCCGTCGTCTGGATTTCGAAGACATGTTCCTCGAGCGCAAGCCCTATCCTCCGGCTCCAACCTTGATGATCCGCCGCGAAGCGCTGGACAAGGTGGGCGGTTTCGACCCGACCATTCGCCTGGAGGATTTGCTGATCGAGCTGAAGGTGACTCACGCCGGTTACTTCATCGATGGGCTGAATGTGCTGATGGCGCGCTATCGCAAGCACGCCACCAATTCCTACAAGAACCACCGTTTCATGATCGACAGCATCCTGCGCACCTATGCGCTGTTCAGCGACCATCCGCTGTATGACGAGGTGCGCTACAAGTTTCTCAACTCGATGTTTCTCAAGACGGCCAACCGCGATCGCAAGCTGGCGCGAGAGCTCTTGGCGCAGATTCCGCTCAAGGCTTGGAACAAGAAGACCTGGCGAGGTCTGGGGCGATTGTTTTTTTCACGTGTGGAAAAAGACTGAGCCCGGGGCGTTGCTCAAGGTTATCAAGCAACTTCGTCCGAGAACTCTTTGCGGGTCTTCCTGTTGTGTCGTATCCACTGCAGGGTTTTCTTGCCTGCCGTGATGCCTGGTTTCTCGATGTAGACGTAGGTCAGGCTGCTGATGACGATCAGCAGGAAGCTGCACAGCGCCATCAAGGGCAGGAAAGTCCAGGTTTCCCGCACATCCAGGTGCAACACTGGCGACAGGCGCTGTACCAGAACCCAGAGCACGAAACCATGCAGCAGGTAGGTGCTGTAACTGATTTCTCCCAACCAGCGGATGCTGCGTGGCTTCAAGACGCCAAACAATAGATTGCCGGATGCCACGATAGAAAAAAATACGGTCAACAGCAGCAGCGGGCCCAAGCGGAAAGCGCGGTTGAATGCCGTAAATGCAATGGCCAGCGCCACCAGGGCGATGATTCCTGCCATTGGCGACTTGCCCCAGGCCAGCAATTGCGGCCGGCGAATCCAGTACGCAGCCGCGATGCCGCCGAGAAAGCCTGTCAGGTAGTGTTTCTTCAGCGAGTGCTCCCAGCCCACCAGCTGATAAAGTGCATAGATACCGATCAGGCAAAGCACCGTCTGCGCCCAGCTACCGCGATAGATGAACACCATGCCCGCCAGCGGCAGTGACAGGTAGAAGAACACCTCGTATCCCAGTGTCCAGGTGACGTTCGAGATCAGCATGCCGGTCTGGGGGTATTGATTGACGTCAGGTCGGTCGAACACCAGCCAAGCCAGAGTCTGGGCAATGATCCGGCCGACAGGTTCCTTCAGCTCCCAGTTCTGCACATAGAACACCGTCACGAACACTACCAGCATCAGCGGCAGGTAGAGCGGATAGAGGCGAAACACCCGCGATACGGCAAAGGCCAGCCAGTCGTGCTGCCGCCCGTGGGTGAGCAGCCGGTCCCAGAACAGGAAGCCGGTAATCATGAAGAACAGTGCGACGCAGCCCTGGCCGAGCTGGGCGTAGAGGTTGTTCGGCGGCAAGTCGAACACACCGGTGCGCAGGAATATCCAGGTGATGATGGAGTGGTGCACAAACACGCCGAATGCCAGATAGCCACGCAGGCCATCAATGCCGGCATAGCGGCTTTCGCCAGAGTGATCCAGCTGTCGGGCGAACGCTGGCACGGTGCGTATCATCAGCGCAGCCGTGGCGATCGCGAGCAGATAGGCCGTCAGGGCAATCAGCGGGTTGGTTTCTGTCATCAGTGAGTCCGGGCCGGGGGAGGGCCGGTCAGCACTTGCCTGTGCAAATTGGCCACGTCGGACTCCGATGCTGTCGCGGCGTACCCCTGGAGCAGCGCGTCGAAATGATCCTCGAACAACCAGCGCCGATCCTCGGCATACCGCTGCATGTGGCGCAGATTGCGGCGACGCAGCGCAGCGCTCAGTGACGAAGGATAAATACGCATGTCGGCTATATCGATCAGGCCGAATTCACCGTCTTCGAGCACCAGTACGTTGCCCAGGTGCAGGGAGCGGAAGTAGACGCCTTGCTGATGCAATTGCGCCATGAACTTGCCGAAACGCTCCACCAGCGCCTGGCGCACTGCCGGGGCTGTGATGCCTTGCAGGACCTGGCGCAGCGTATTGCCAGGAAGCGGCGAGTAGTGCACTGCGGTATGGCCGTCTTCGAGCCGATAGAGGTCAAGGATGTGCGGGGTGGGAATACCCATGCTGCGCAATTGCACACTGTTGACGGCGAACCGTTCAGAGTAAGGGTTAAAACTCCCCGAGGTGTACCAGCGGCGGCGGCGAAACAATTTGAGGAAGCTGCCGTCAGCCAGGCGCAGGACTTTCGGGCCCAAGCCATCCTCTTCAATAACCCGGGCATCGGCAGTCAGTTGCTGCAGGGCGCCCTTTGTCATTGTCTTGACTGGCATGTCCAGGAGGCGTCTGGCCCGCTGATTGATGCTCAATGCGGCGATCAGTGCCAGTGGAATCCACAGCAGGAACCAGTGCTCCTTGGGGCGCGAGATAATGCCGCCGCCCTCAGTCAGGCCGGCGCCGATACCGAAGGCCAGCCAGGTTGAGGCGATGATGAACAGCGGTTGCAGGCGATGGGTCCAGCAGTTGATAAAGCTGCGAAGATGGAAGAACAGCCATGGCAGCAAGCCGATGATACCCACGTAGTAGAGCACTCCGAGGGCAAAGTTGTGGGGTTCTTGCAGGGTATAACCGATACCCGGATCGAGTGACAGTGGGGCGTTATAGCCATACCCGATCCACGGATGGTCGGCAATCTTGTCCAGGGTCAGTTGCCAGAGTTCGAAGCGAAATGAGCTGCCTCTTTCAATGATTTGCTGCGAAAAAAACGTGAAAACGACCGCTCCGGTAGTGAGCACGGACGCCAGCATCACGACGGAGCGCCGATTCCAGCAGACAAAGCACAGCCACAGGGCGGCTATCGACAGCGCTGCCAGAGGAGTTCTGGAGCCGGTTGCAATCACCGCAGCGAGCATGATCGCCGTTGCAGGGAGGCTCAACCAAAGTACCTGAAGGCGCTTGCAAGTCATGCTCAGGCTTAGCCAGTAGGCGCAGAAAAAACCGAAGACATGGGAGCTGAGCAGTGGGTTATCAAAGGCGCCGACGCCGATCAGACGCATCTCCGGTTCGTAGATCTGGCCAAACCTGTAGAGGTTGTAGGCTGAGGCGACCACTGCCACGGTCGCGGCGCAGAACAGCAGGGGGGCAATGATTTCGCTGCGATAGCGCACCATCAGCGCGCAGCCGACGAAAAGCAGAAAGGTATGCAAGGCGGGTTTGAGCTGACTGGCGGGAACGTCATCAACCGGGCTCCAGGACAAGCTGAGCAATGCCCATCCCAAAAACAGCAGTACCGCAATGATGATCGGTTCCTTCAGCAGTTCTTTACAGATGCCCGGGCGCAGGCACAGGGTAACGAATGCCGGAATGCTGAACAGGCCATAGTACAGTTTGTGGTGCACGCTGCGCCCCGGCAGAAAAAACATGGCGCAGAGCAACAGGAAATATCCGAGTGGAAGGATCCACAGGCAAATGAAATCGAAAACTCGATTGGATGTAGTGTTCAATCCGCTTAATTGCATGCTGAGAGACTTATTCCTGAAATTGAGCAGCCCTGCCCGGCCAGGGAGCAATCGATGAATATTTGACGCGCCACAATACACAGTCTTTATGCGATTGCCAGAGACCCGGGGAAGCTGTGCTAAAGTCAGCGTCCTTTTCATCGACAATCGCGTGATATGACCGACTCCAGTCTCTCCGCAAGCCCTTCAAGCTTGAAAATCTACTTCCGTCTGCTTGGCTACGTCCGGCCATATATCAGTCTGTTTCTGATCAGCATCGTCGGTTTTCTGATTTTCGCTTCGACGCAGCCAATGCTGGGCTACATTCTCAAGTACTTCGTAGACGGTCTGTCCAATCCCGAGGCGGTGCTGTTTCCAAGCGTGCCCTACCTGCGTGACCTGCAATTGTTGCAGGCTGTGCCGTTGCTGATCATTCTCATCGCAGCCTGGCAAGGTCTTGGATCCTATCTGGGAAACTATTTTCTGGCCAAGGTTTCCCTTGGGCTAGTCCATGATCTGCGGGTCCAGCTATTCAACAACCTGTTGGTGCTGCCTAACCGGTATTTCGACAAGCATAACTCGGGGCACCTGATTTCACGTATCACCTTCAACGTGACAATGGTCACGGGGGCGGCTACAGATGCGATCAAGGTCGTTATTCGTGAAGGCATGACGGTGGTCTTCCTGTTCGCCTCGCTGCTGTACATGAACTGGCGCCTGACGCTGGTCATGGTCGCCATCCTGCCGCTGATCGCTCTCATGGTGCGTACGGCGAGCAAAAAATTCCGCAAACAGAGCAAGAAAATCCAGCTGGCCATGGGTGACGTAACGCACGTGGCCTCGGAAACCATCCAGGGTTATCGCGTGGTGCGCAGCTTCGGTGGCGAAACCTACGAAGAAAAACGCTTCTTCAACGCCAGCCAGGGAAACACCGACAAACAGCTGCGCATGACCCGTACCGGCGCCATTTACACGCCACTGTTGCAACTGGTGATCTACACCGCCATGGCTGTGCTGATGTTCCTGGTCCTGTTCCTGCGCGGTGACGCTTCTGCCGGTGACATGGTGGCCTACATTACCCTGGCCGGTCTGTTGCCCAAGCCGATCCGTCAATTGTCCGAAGTCAGCTCGACCATCCAGAAAGGCGTGGCCGGTGCCGAAAGCATTTTCGAGCAACTGGACGTCGAGCCTGAGGTCGACACCGGCACAGTCGAGCGCGACGTGGTCAGCGGTCGTCTGGATGTGCGCAATCTCAGCTTCACTTATCCCGAAACCGAGCGCCTGGTGCTCGATGACATCAGTTTCTCGGTCGAGCCTGGGCAGATGGTGGCGCTGGTGGGCCGTTCGGGCAGCGGAAAATCCACCCTGGCCAACCTCATTCCGCGTTTCTATCACCACGATAAAGGCGAAATTCTCATCGATGGTGTTGAAGTCGAGCAGTACAAACTGTTGAACCTGCGCAAGCACATCGCTCAGGTAACCCAGCATGTGACCCTGTTCAGTGACACCGTGGCCAACAACATCGCCTATGGCGATCTGGCCGGCGCACCCCGAGAAGACATCGAGAAAGCCGCCAGGGACGCTTACGCGATGGACTTCATCGCGCAATTGCCCCAAGGCCTGGATACCCAGGTCGGGGAAAATGGTGTGCTGTTGTCCGGTGGCCAGCGCCAGCGTCTGGCGATTGCCCGCGCGCTATTGAAGAACGCCCCGTTGCTGATCCTTGACGAGGCGACGTCGGCGCTCGATACCGAGTCCGAGCGGCATATTCAGGCCGCGCTGGACCAGGTCATGAAAGGTCGTACCACGCTGGTGATCGCTCACCGCTTGTCCACCATCGAGAAGGCCGATCTGATCCTGGTCATGGATCAGGGGAAAATTGTCGAGCGGGGCACCCATGCCCAACTGCTGGCGCAGAACGGCTACTACGCCCGCCTGAATGCGATGGGCCTCGATGCCCCGGCGCAAGACATCGCCTGACCTGCGACAAGAGGGTGGGCCGGGCTCACCCTTTCTGAATCATCAGGTTGCAGCCGTCGCACAAGCCGACGCCAACCCTGTGTTAATATCGCGCCCCTGTTCATTCTGTATGTGGGTTGCTCCATGAAGTTGTCGATGCCGCGATTCGATCAAGCCCCTGTCTTGGTAGTCGGCGATGTCATGCTCGACCGTTACTGGCATGGTGGTACCTCACGGATTTCCCCTGAGGCGCCGGTGCCTGTGGTCAAGGTCGATCACATCGAGGACCGCCCGGGCGGTGCCGCCAACGTAGCCTTGAACATTGCCGCCCTCGGCGCACCGGCCTCGCTGGTCGGCGTGACCGGCGACGATGAAGCCGCCAACAGCCTGGCCAACAGCCTTGAGGGCGCGGGCGTGCGGGCGTTGTTCCAGCGCATTGCGCATCAGCCGACCATCGTCAAGCTGCGGGTCATGAGCCGGCACCAGCAACTGCTGCGTATCGACTTCGAAGAACCCTTCGCCACCGATGCCCTGGCATTGGCAGCGCAGGTCGACGAACTGCTCGAAGGCATCAAGGTGCTGGTGCTGTCCGACTACGGCAAAGGCGCGCTGAGAAACCACCAGGCGCTGATCCAGGCCGCCCGTGCCCGTGGCATTCCGGTGCTGGCCGATCCCAAGGGCAAGGATTTCTCGATTTACCGTGGTGCGAGCCTGATTACGCCTAACCTCAACGAATTCGAAACCATCGTCGGTGGTTGCGCCGATGAGCACGAGTTGGTGAACAAGGGCGCGCAATTGATGCACGACCTGGACCTCGGTGCCTTGCTGGTGACCCGTGGCGAGCATGGCATGACCCTGTTGCGCCCTGATCACCCTGCGTTGCACCTGCCGGCCCGTGCCCGTGAAGTGTTCGACGTGACCGGTGCCGGCGATACGGTTATTTCTACCCTGGCAGCGGCGATTGCCGCCGGAGAGGAACTGCCCCACGCCGTGGCCCTGGCCAATCTTGCAGCGGGTATCGTGGTCGGCAAGCTCGGTACGGCGGCCATCAGCGCGCCGGAACTGCGTCGGGCGATTCAACGTGAAGAAGGGTCCGAGCGCGGGGTGCTGGGCCTGGAACAACTCCTGCTGGCGGTTGCCGATGCCCGGGCGCACAACGAGCGGATCGTCTTCACCAACGGTTGCTTCGACATCCTGCACGCCGGCCATGTGACCTATCTCGAGCAGGCGCGAGCCCAGGGTGATCGCCTGATCGTGGCGATCAACGACGATGCCTCGGTCAGCCGCTTGAAGGGGCCGGGTCGTCCGATCAACAGTGTCGACCGGCGCATGGCGGTACTGGCGGGTCTGGGAGCGGTGGACTGGGTGATCAGCTTCCCTGAGGGCACACCGGAAAACCTGCTGCGCGAGGTCAAGCCTGATGTGCTGGTCAAGGGGGGTGACTATGGCATCGACCAGGTGGTTGGCGCGGATATCGTGACTGCTTACGGTGGCACCGTGAAAGTGTTGGGGCTTGTGGCAAACAGCTCAACCACGGCGATCGTCGAGAAGATCCGCAATAACTGACGGTGATGAGAGCTTGCTGTGGCAAGGGGCCTACTGTGTCTAGGGGGTTTCTGTGGCTATGGGACTTTCTGTGGCGAGGGGGCATGCTGTGGCGAGGGGGCTTGCCCCCGTTGGGCTGCGAAGCAGCCCCCCCAAAATCTCTGACGCCTCAAGATCTTGTGAGCGCTTCGCGCTCAAACGGGGGCAAGCCCCCTCGCCACAGAACCCTGTTTTTCTCTGGGCTCCTGTGGTGCCTGCTCTATCGTGCGGCCTTGCGCGGCACCATTTTCTTCAGCAGCTGTTTGGCTTTTCCGCGCAAGCGCGCCAGGCCAGAGTCCTTCCCAGGCGGCGTCAACCCCTGCTGCCGTACCCAGTCCTTCCAGCGAATCCGCTCATCGCGCACCAGCCAGCCTTCCTGCCGGGCAAAGCTCTCGGCCAGGTACAGCCCGCGAGTGCTCGCCGGGTACAACTGATCCTTTTTCAAGGTATAGAGCTCGGCCATCGGGTGACCGTCCTGCAAAGGCATCAGGTACAGGTCCGGGCGCTTGCGGTCGAGGCGGGCGACGAGTTGATCGCCTTCCAGCCTTTCGTCGACATGGAACAGGCTCAAGGATTTGGCTTCCTTGGGCACTTCCAGGCGCAAGTCGTAGATCAGTTGCAGCGACGCCGTCGGCAAATGAACGTAGGCCCGGGGCCGCTCAATCAGTTGCAGATTCGCGCAACGCACCGGTCGCGCCGAGCCGGACAGTGGCGTCAACCGAAACGGCAGGGCTTCACGGTAATGCAGGGCCGTGGAGTAGGGTGCCGGCAGCCAGGTGTCGTTGAAGCGTCCACCGAGCCAGCCTTCGGGGGTTTCCAGCAGGCACTCTTCGGCAATTTCCTGGATTGCTGTGTGCAACGGCAGGTTCAGCTCGTGGGCCGGTACATAGCCGGAGATCAACTTGAGCACCACGTCGCCGCGGTCCTGCCGACGCTGGCGAACCAGCACCCAGTAATCGCGATTCTGCCAATGCAGCGTCAAGCGCACCGAGACGCCGAGGTTGGCCAGTTCCAGGGCAAAACGCTCGCTGTCACTGACCGTCACCGGGCGACGACGTTGCAGGGTCTGAGTGAAGTTCAGCGGCCTGCCGACGCTTTGGTAAGTCAGGCCTTCGGGGGTCGCTTCGACGAATAACGGCAGGGTCTTGAAGTTGCTCGGGTTCTTTCTTATGAGCGTACGCGGCATGTCGGCTCCTGCTTAAGGCCGCGTGGGCGGCGTCAGTTGCTACGTAGGACCTGGGCAACGGTCGCGACATTGTGGGCGAGGTGCAACGGATTGATGGTGCCGACAATAGCACTGGCAACACCGGGATGTTCAAACAACAACTCGAAACTGGCGCGCACCGGATCAACGCCCGGGCTCAGGCAAACGTGACCGCTGGCTAGGGCTTTTTTCACCAGAATGGCTTTGCCGTGTGCAGCAGCATAGTCAATGACGGCTTTCTCGTTCTGTTCGTTCAGATTGTAGGTGACCATCGCACAGTCACCTTGCTCCAGTGCTTTCAAACCGCCATCGACGGTTTTGCCGGAGAAACCGAAGCCACGGATCTTGCCCTCGGCCTTCAACTCGGCGAGCGTCCCGTAGACCTCGCAGTCATTGAGGATTGCCAGGTCGTCACCGTCGGAGTGCACCAGCACCAGATCGATGAAGTCTGTTTCCAGACGTTGCAGGCTACGTTCTACCGACATGCGCGTATGTGCGGCGCTGAAATCGTGGCGCGACAGACCGTCGGCAAACTCCTCGCCGACCTTGCTGACAATCACCCATTCATGACGCTGGCCGCGCAGCAACGGGCCGAGGCGTTCTTCGCTGCGGCCGTAGGCTGGTGCGGTATCGATCAGGTTGATGCCAAGGTCGCGTGTCAGTTTGAGCAACATGCGCGCTTCGTCGTCGTCAGGGATCTTGAAACCGTTGGGGTACTTCACCCCTTGGTCGCGGCCCAGCTTCACCGTGCCCAGGCCAAGGGGCGATACCAGCAGGCCGGTGCTGCCCAAGGGGCGATGCAAATCGTGCAGGGTCGGCTGGCTCATGGCAACAATTGCTCCCAGGCTGGAACGCCCATCGGCGGTTTCGGCAGTTCCGGCAGTGGCGCCGGATGGCCTGGCTGGATACCGTCGCGGGTCAGGCTGGCGATGACCCGGTCGGCGAAATCAGGTGCCAGCGCCAGTTTGGTCGGCCAGCCGACCAGTAGTCGATCCTGCTCGGCGAGGAATGCGTTGTCCGGGCGGACCAGCCCCGACTGCAGCGGCTCTGCACGGTCGACGCGCAGGGTCGCCCATCGCGCGGTGCTCAGGTCGATCCACGGCAGCAACTGACCGAGCTCTTTCTGCGCCGTGGCAATTTGTGCGGCGGGTTCACGGGCCACACCTTCGGCTTCGGCGATGTCACCGCCCAGGTACCAGACCCACTGGCCATCGGCGGCCGGGTGGGTGGTCACGGTCAGGCGCGGTTTGGTGCCCCCGCCCAG
This sequence comes from Pseudomonas sp. PDM31, assembly GCF_019218965.1. Classification (NCBI taxonomy): domain Bacteria; kingdom Pseudomonadati; phylum Pseudomonadota; class Gammaproteobacteria; order Pseudomonadales; family Pseudomonadaceae; genus Pseudomonas; species Pseudomonas sp. PDM31. The sequence continues at coordinate 429,003 of NZ_JAHUWS010000004.1, forward strand.
GCAGTGGGCGTACAGCGGCTTCAGGCCCGGGCCCTTGGCGATGATCATATGCAGCGGTCGGCGCTGCATGGCTGGCTGGTCAATGCCCAATGCCGCCAGCAAGTCGGCGGTGCCGGCGCCGGCGCTGAGGACGATGCGTTGGGCACGGATTTCTCGCTCATCAACCTTCAGTCCGACCAGATCGCCGTTTTCCCGAATCGGTTCGATCTTGTGCCCGGCGAGCAAGCCGTCACCCGCCAGGTCGGCAAGGCGCTGGATCAGGCTCGGAACATCGATCACCAGCTCCGCGAGGCGATAGACCTTGCCCTTGAAGCGTTTGTCTTGCAGGGCCGGGGGCAACTGCTCGCCCTTGACCTGATCGACGCGACCGCGCACGGCCTTGCTGGCGAAAAAACTGGTGAGGTTGCCGGCGAGGGTGCCGGGCGACCACAGGTAATGAGCTTCGGACAACAGGCGCACGCCGGACAGGTCCAGCTCGCCGTCGCCGGCCAAGGCTTCACGCCAGCGGCGCGGCATATCGGCGATGGCTTCCGAGGCGCCGGTCAGGGCACCGTGCAGCGCGTACTTGGCACCGCCATGGATAATGCCCTGGGACTTCAGGCTCTGCCCGCCGCCAAGGCTGGCGCTTTCCACCAGTACGGTCGAATAACCCTGGCGGCGCAGGCGCGCATTCAGCCAGAGGCCGGCGACACCAGCGCCGACAATCAGAACGTCGGTGGAAATAACGGATGGCATTCGGCGACCTCAGTGTTCAAGACGAGGACGCAGTATACAGACTCGAAGAAGAGTCGATTTGTTGGTGATCAATAGGGTGGACGCAAATCCTGTGGGAGCGGGCTTGCTCGCGAAGGCGGTGTGTCATTCAGAATGGAAGTTGGCTGGCTTTGCGCCTTCGCGAGCAAGCCCGCTCCCACAATGGAGCTTAATGCGTCTTCAGTGCCCGGCAGTTTTGGAGAAGAGCTGGATGACCACAACGCCCAGCACAATCAACGCCATCCCCAGCATCGCCGGTACGTCCAGCTTCTGCCCGTAGATAAACAGTGCCGCGACGCTGACCATCACGATGCCCATGCCGGCCCACACCGCGTATGCCACGCCTACCGGGACGCTGCGCACCACCAGGGTCAGCATCCAGAAGGCAATGCCGTAGCCGACGATCACCAGCAGCAGCGGCAGCGGAGTGCTGAAGCCTTTGACCGCTTTCATGGAAACAGTGGCAATCACTTCGGCGCAGATGGCAATGGCCAGGTAGTAGTAAGCGGTCATGGGTCAATCCTCGTGTGAAGTGTTGCTCTCTGAGGTCGGCATTCTAGAGTCTGGCCAGATGCGGTAAAGTCATTACCTATCTGTTTTGAAGATGGGTTTAGCATGCAGTGGAATCTGGAACAACTGCGCCTGTTCGTCAGCGTAGCGGAGCAGCGCTCGTTTTCCGCCGTGGCGCGGGATCAGCGCAAGGCGCAATCGGCGGTCAGCAGTTCGATCGCGCTGCTGGAAGAAGACCTGGGTGTGAGTCTGTTCGACCGCAGCAGCGGGCGCCAGCCTAAGCTCACCGAGGCCGGCAACGCGTTGCTGGAAGAGGCACGGGAAGTGCTGCGCCAGTGCGAGCGTCTCAACGGCCGGGCGCTGGCGATGATGCGCGGGCAGGAGGCATTGCTGCGGTTGGCCCAGGACGAGGCGATGCCTTATCAGCCGATCATCGAAAGTTTTGAAGCGCTGGCCGAGCAGTTTCCCAGTCTGGAAGTGCAGTTGACCAGCGCCGCCCAAGGGGAAGTGGCGCGTAAGCTGGTGGAGCGTCGCGCCGATCTGGGTTTGCTGTTTTTTCACGACCAGATTCCTGAAGCGCTGGAGCGGCGGGTGCTCGGTAGTGTGGAAATGGTCACGGTCTGCGGCGTCGATCATCCATTGGCGAAGCAGACCCACGTGAATTGCCAGGCGCTGGCGCAGCATCGTCAGTTGTTGATGTCCACCCAGTCCAGCGTCTATCCCGGCAGTGAGCCGGCCAGTCCGCAGGTCTGGCGTGCCGACAGTTTCTACGTGATGGCCGAATGGCTGGTGCGGGGCCTCGGCTGGGCCTGGTTGCCACGCCATGTGGTGCAGTACCCGACGTACCAGAATCAGATGGTCGAACTGGTCAGCGAATGGACCCCGCCGGCCCTTGTGGTGGAACTGGTCTGGCGTCGCGACGAACCGCTGGGCCCGGCCGCGCGCTGGCTCGCCGAACGTTTTGCCGTGCACTTGCAGGCGATTGGCGTGAAAAGCCGATAAACTCCGCCGCCATGAATAGAACTCTCTACACCGCGCTGTTTTATCTGGGGCTGCCACTGGTAGCGATTCGGCTATGGTTGCGCTCGCGCAAGGCGCCGGCGTACGCCAGGCGCATCGGCGAGCGCTTTTCCTATGGGATGCCGGCGATGCAACCGGGCGGCATCTGGGTGCACGCGGTGTCGGTGGGAGAAAGCATTGCCGCCGCGCCGATGATCCGCGCCTTGCTGCAACGTTATCCAACGTTGCCGATCACCGTGACCTGCATGACTCCGACCGGTTCGGAACGCATTCAGGCGTTGTTCACCAATGAGCCACGCATTCAGCACTGCTATTTGCCATACGACCTGCCGTGCGCGGCCAAACGTTTTCTGGATCGGGTTCAGCCGAAGCTGGCGGTGATCATGGAAACCGAGTTGTGGCCCAACCATATTCATCAATGCGCCAGGCGCGGGATTCCCGTGGCGTTGGCCAATGCGCGCCTGTCCGAGCGATCGGCCAAAGGCTACGGCCGGTTTCGCAAATTGACCCAGCCGATGCTCGCCGAGATGAGCCTGTTCGCGGTACAGACCGAAGCCGAGGCCCAGCGCTTTCTTGAATTGGGTGCGCGCCCGGAGACGGTGCAAGTGACCGGCTCGATCAAATTCGACCTGACCATTGACCCGCAACTGCTGGTGCGCGCCAGCGAGCTGCGCCAGCAATGGCAGGCCCAGGAGCGTCCGGTGTGGATCGCCGCCAGTACCCACGACGGTGAAGATGAAGTGGTGTTGGCGGCCCATCGGCAGTTGCTGGCCAATCATCCCGACGCTCTGCTGATACTGGTGCCGCGTCATCCGGAGCGCTTCAATTCGGTTCACGCCCTGTGCCGGCAGCAAGGCTTTGCCACGGTGCGTCGCTCCAGCGGCGACGCAGTAGAGGCAGGCACTTCGGTGCTGTTGGGCGACACCATGGGCGAGCTGCTGTTTCTCTACGCTTTGGCCGACAGTGCGTTCGTCGGCGGTAGCCTGGTGCCCAACGGCGGGCATAACCTGCTGGAGCCGGCCGCCTTGGCCAAGCCGGTTTTGAGCGGGCCGCACCTGTTCAACTTCCTCGAGATCGCCGCGCAACTGCGCAGTGCCGGGGCATTGCAGGAAGTAGAGGATGCCGAAGGACTGGCGCTGGCGGTGCAGCGGTTGTTCGAGTTGCCGCGGGATGCGCAGCGGATGGCTGAGGCAGGGTTGAATGTAATGCGCAGCAATCAGGGTGCGTTGCAGCGGTTGCTGGATGGGTTGGGGCGGTTGATCGACCGTTAGACCGTGTTGCTTGAATTGAAAAGATCGCAGCCTTGTTTCACTCGACAGCTCCTGCAGGGCGCTGGCGGAGGCTGCGATCTTTTGCTTTTTATTGCTCCGGTCTTGCCTTCAGTTGCTCGGCCGCAGCCTTGGCCAGGTCCGGCGGCAGGAAGTCCTTGTCCGGGTTGTAGTTGGGGTTGAGCCAGCGAGCCAGGTCCTGCAGATCCCCAGGGTTCAACGTGCCTGCCTGCTGCTTCAGGCGCAGGTTGTCGAGGATGTAGTTGTAGCGGGTGTTGTTGTAGTCGCGCACCGAGGTGTAAAGCTGGCGCTGCGCATCCAGGACGTCGACGATGTTGCGCGTACCCACCTGGTAACCGATCTCGGTCGCTTCCACTGCGCTCTGGTTGGAGATGATCGACTGCTTGCGCGCCTGCACTTGCTCGACGTCGGTGTTCACGGCGCGGTGCAGGTCGCGGGTGTTTTCGACGATTTGACGACGCAGGGATTCACGCTGCTGCTCGGTCTGGTTCAGTTGCGCATAGGATTGGCGCACCTGGGAGGTGGTCAGGCCGCCGCTGTAGATCGGGATACTCAGTTGCAGGCCCACGGTCGTTTGCTCGACGTCGCCACTGTAAGCCTGGGGAAGATTATTGGGGTTGCTGAAACCCAGGGCGTCGTTATCACCTTTTTCGTACTTGGCTACTGCGTCCAGGGTTGGCAGGTGCCCGGCCTTGCGCTGCTTGAGCGTTTCCTCGGCGGCGCTGACAGCATAATTGCTGGCCAGCAGATTGAGGTTCTGCCTGGCTGCCGTTTCGACCCAGGCTTTGGCGTCGTTCGGCGCGGGCGGCAGGATCGGCAAGTTATGGCTGATGCCCTGGATCGAGTTGTACCGACGGTTGGTCAGGGTGACCAGGGCTTCGAACGCATCCTCCACCTGACGCTGCGCGACGATGCGGTTGGCGCGCGCAGTGTCGTAGCTGGCCTGGGAATTGAGTACGTCGGTCTTGTCCGAGAGGCCGACATCGAAACGCTCGTTGGACTGATCGAGTTGACGTTTGAACGCGGCTTCTTCGGCCTTGGTCGAGGCCAGGGTGTCCTGGCTACGCAGCACGTTGAAGTAGCTGTCGGCGGTCTGCAGGATCAGGTTTTGCTCAGTTGCCGAGAGCTGCAGAGCGGCCTGTTCGTTCACATCCTTGGCAGCCTGGAACTGGAACCAGCGATCGGCCCGGAACAGCGGCTGCGCTAGGGTCGCCTGATACGAATTGGCATTGCGGTTAGCCGTTGCCGAAGGCTGGTCGATCGAGGTGCGCACGTTGGCCACGTCCGCACCACCGGAAAGATTGGGCAGAAGTCCGGCGCGGGCCTGCGGCACCACTTCTTTCTGCGCGCCGTATTGGGCGACGGCGGCAGCCAGGTCGGAGTTGTTGTTCACGGCCTCCTGGTACACGCTGACCAGGTCTGTCTTGTTCGATAAGGGCGCTTCTGCTGCCCAGGCCATTCCGTTGGACGCACAAGACACGGCAAGGGCCAGTGAGAGTTTGCGCAGCATAGGCGTTCCCTAGATTTGATATTACACAGGTAATTTGAGCGCCAAGGCTAAGGCGCGGCTCGTTCAGCGTCAATGCGCCGTCCGGCGTAGCGAGTGTAGTTGTGCAGCGGGGCGGCAACAATCCTGTCTATGCGTGTTATTGCGCCATTCATCATGGTGGTTACCGCGGAGTTGGCGTTCTTTGCCAGTTGTGTCTAGACTGGCCGGGTTCTTGTCGGGGTGCCTTGCTATGAGGCTGAGATCGAATAATTTCGGATCCCGTTGAACCTGATCAGGTTAGCGCCTGCGTAGGGAACAAGATTTCTCGTCACCCGGCGAGTCCTCTTGTGCTTCGTCCGGGATGTTGTTCGACAATCGAACACCCCTCGAGCACTGAGCACAGCACAGCTGGTTTTCCAGCGCCCGTGCGTCCATTCGTTTACAGGTTCGCTCCGACAAAATTCCACTGCCTGGATGCTGTCTGGAGAGCCCGTGATGACTACAAAAGCAAAAATCGCCACCAACCTGAGTGACTCGGCCAAGGTCGATCAACAATCGGTGCAGCCGTTTACCCGCTCGCAAAAAATCCATGTCCAAGGCACTCGCCCGGACATCCTCGTGCCGATGCGCGAAATCAGCCTCGACGTTACGCCGACCGACTTCGGCGGCGAGGTCAATGCACCGGTCGTGGTCTATGACACCTCCGGCCCTTACACCGACCCCAATGTCATCATCGACGTGCGCAAAGGCCTGGCGGATGTGCGTTCGCCGTGGATCGAATCCCGTGGCGACACCGAACGTTTGAGCGGCCTGAGCTCGAACTTCGGCCAGGAACGCCTTGCCGATCCAGAGCTGACCAAGCTGCGTTTTGCCCACGTCAACAACCCGCGTCGCGCCAAGGCGGGCGCCAACGTCAGCCAGATGCACTACGCGCGCAAAGGCATCATCACCGCCGAGATGGAATACGTCGCCATCCGCGAAAGCATGAAGCTGGAGGTGGCCCGCGCCGCCGGCCTGCTGGACCAGCAACACGCCGGTCACAGCTTCGGCGCCAGCGTGCCGAAGATCATCACCCCCGAATTCGTCCGTGACGAGATCGCCCGCGGCCGCGCGATCATTCCGGCCAACATCAACCACACCGAACTGGAACCGATGATCATCGGCCGCAACTTCCTGGTGAAGATCAACGGCAACATCGGCAACAGCGCCTTGGGTTCGTCCATTGAAGAAGAAGTGGCGAAGCTGACTTGGGGCATTCGCTGGGGTTCGGACACGGTCATGGACTTGTCCACCGGCAAACACATTCACGAAACCCGCGAGTGGATCATCCGTAACTCGCCGGTGCCGATCGGTACCGTACCGATTTATCAGGCCCTGGAAAAAGTCGGCGGCGTGGCCGAAGACCTGACCTGGGAGCTGTTCCGCGACACGCTGATCGAACAGGCCGAGCAGGGCGTCGACTACTTCACCATCCACGCCGGCGTCTTGCTGCGCTACGTGCCGATGACCGCCAAGCGCGTGACCGGCATCGTTTCCCGTGGCGGTTCGATCATGGCCAAGTGGTGCCTGGCGCACCACAAAGAGAACTTCCTCTATACCCATTTCGAAGACATCTGCGAAATCATGAAGGCCTACGACGTCAGCTTCTCGCTGGGTGATGGCCTGCGTCCGGGCTCTATCGCCGACGCCAACGATGAAGCACAGTTCGGCGAACTGGAAACCCTCGGCGAGCTGACCAAGATCGCCTGGAAACACGACGTGCAGTGCATGATCGAAGGTCCTGGCCACGTGCCGATGCAGTTGATCAAAGAGAACATGGACAAGCAGCTCGAGTGCTGCGACGAGGCGCCGTTCTACACCCTCGGCCCGCTGACCACCGACATCGCGCCGGGCTACGACCACATCACCTCCGGTATCGGCGCGGCGATGATCGGCTGGTTCGGTTGCGCCATGCTCTGCTACGTGACGCCGAAGGAACACCTGGGCCTGCCGAACAAGGATGACGTGAAGACCGGGATCATCACCTACAAGATCGCCGCGCACGCAGCCGATCTGGCGAAGGGGCATCCGGGTGCGCAGATCCGCGACAATGCCTTGAGCAAGGCGCGTTTCGAGTTCCGCTGGGAAGACCAGTTCAACCTGGGCCTGGATCCGGACACCGCTCGTTCGTATCACGACGAGACGTTGCCGAAGGATTCGGCCAAGGTCGCGCACTTCTGTTCCATGTGCGGGCCGAAATTCTGCTCGATGAAGATCACCCAGGAAGTCCGCGAGTATGCGGCGAACCAGCGGATCGAAGCGCTGGACGTCGACGTCGCCCAAGGCATGGCCGAACAGGCCGAGCGCTTCAAGCAGGAAGGCAGTCAGCTGTACCAGAAAGTTTGATCTGACCTGTGATTGACGGCGCCTGCGCTGCCGTCTTCGCGAGCAAGCCCGCTCCCACACTGGATCTCCTGTGAACACAAATTTTGTTTACGACCGAGATCAATGTGGGAGCGGGCTTGCTCGCGAAGGCGTTGGAACAGGCACCGAATTACTCAATGACACACTTATCCCTCTGAGATAACACCCTTGAGCATTCAACCCAGCACTTACTCCCCTGACATCGCCGTGCCGACCGACAAACGTGTGTTCGGCGGCCGCGATCTGTTTTCCCTGTGGTTCTCCCTCGGCATCGGCCTGATGGTGTTGCAGACCGGCGCCCTGTTGGCGCCAGGCCTGGGCCTGTCCGGCTCGTTGCTGGCAATCTTCCTTGGCACGCTGGTCGGCGTTCTGCTGCTGGCAGCGGTGGGCGTGATCGGTTCCGACACCGGTCTGTCGTCGATGGCCGCGCTCAAGCTCAGCCTCGGTGCCAAAGGCGCGAGCCTGCCGGCGGTGCTGAATTTGCTGCAACTGATCGGTTGGGGGTCGTTCGAAATCATCGTCATGCGCGACGCCGCCAGTCTGCTCGGTACCCGTGCATTCAGCGAAGGCTCGCTCTGGGCGAGCCCGCTTATGTGGACCCTGTTCTTCGGTGCCCTGGCAACCTTGCTGGCAGTCAGTGGGCCATTGACCTTCGTGCGTAAAGTCCTGCGCAAGTGGGGCATCTGGCTGCTGTTGGCTGCGTGCATCTGGCTGACCTGGAACCTGTTCGCCAAGGCCGATCTGGCAGCATTGTGGGCCCAGGCCGGTGACGGCTCGATGCCATTTGCCGTGGGCTTCGACATCGCCATCGCCATGCCGCTGTCGTGGCTACCGCTGATTGCCGACTACTCGCGCTTCGGCAAGCGGGCGAAAAACGTTTTTGGCGGCACCGCCATCGGCTTCTTTATCGGTAACTTCTGGCTGATGAGCCTGGGCGTGGCCTACACCTTGGCGTTCGCGCCGAGCGGTGAAGTCAATGCACTGCTGTTGGCGCTGGCGGGTGCCGGCCTGGGGATTCCGCTGCTGCTGATTCTGCTGGACGAGTCGGAAAACGCCTTTGCCGACATTCACTCGGCGGCAGTGTCCAGCGGCTTTCTGTTGCGCCTGAAGGTCGAGCATCTGGCCCTGGCCATCGGCGTGATCTGCACCTTGATCGCCTTGCTGGCGCCGTTGGCCCAGTACCAGAACTTCCTGCTGCTGATCGGTTCGGTGTTTGCGCCGCTGTTTGGCGTGGTGCTGGTGGATCACTTCATCCTGCGCAAGCGCAGCGCCCAGGTAGCGTCAGCTGCCTTGCGCTGGCCGGCGCTACTGGCCTGGCTGGGCGGAGTCAGCACCTATCACCTGTTGGCCAATCTCTATCCGGACGTTGGTGCAACCCTGCCGGCGCTGGTCCTGGCAGGGCTGTTGCAGCTGGTGCTGGGCCGGGCTTTCAGTTACGGCCCGGAAACAGCTCGGGTTTGATGATGCCGTTCAGGCGTGGGTAGGGGATCTTCAGTTCGACATGGCCCAGCGCGTAAGGCGCGATGCTGCTGGTTTCGTACTTGAGGATCACCCCGCCATAGGTCAGCGCCACGTTCTGGGTTTTCTGGAACGGCCAGCTCTTCACGAACTCCGGTTCCTGATCAAGCTTGGTGCTGATCAGCCAGCTGTTGTGCGCCACCTGTGCCGCTTTCCAGAATGCCTCTTCCTGCCCCGGCACCAGCATGTCGGACAAGGTCAGCACTTTATGCTGCTGACGCGAATAGTTGATGAAACCGCGACCCGGCGTGCCATGGGCACCGCCAGTGTCCAGGTAACTGGACAATTCGATGATCACCAGGCCGTCATGTTGCTCGCGTACCTTGGCCTGCAAGTAGATGCTGTTGCCCGGGCCGGCATTGCGCAAAAACTGTTCGCGATAGGCCGCCAGGGTCGGTGCCACCGGTGCGTCAGGCGAAGTGCGGGTCATCTGCAGCAGGCGTTTTTCGATGATGCCGTCAAGCTGTGGCTCGTCCGGGAAGTGCAGGGTGTCGATGTTGACCAGTGGGCAATCCTGGTTGGTGCAACCAGTTTTGAGCTGTTCGGAAGCGTCGCGGGTGGTTTCCAGCGGCGCACGGTAATTGGGCTGAAACAGGCTCTGGCAAGCGCCCAGGGTCAGGGCGATGGCGGCCACAGAGACAATTTTGAAAAGTGACATGGGCGTCCTTTCTGAAACAGGGGAAGGCAAAAAGTTATCCGCTTCGACTCTCAACGAAGCAATCAGTTCGCCACTAAGCTAATTAGAGTGGGTTTCGTCTTCACCGTCCATCCCGCTGACGGCAAAGGGGCTGCATCAAACGCCACCGGCGCGTTAGGATGGCGCGAAGTCGAGGCTCCAGGAAAAAAGGAACCTCGTAAAGGATTTGCAGGAACGAGGATTGCCATGACCGATTTCACCACCGCCATTCCGACCGCCGTTGATATCGTACGGCGCGAAAAGTGCTTCGAGGGCTTCTACAAGCTCGACCGCGTGCACTTGCGTCACGAATTGTTCGCAGGGGGCATGAGCCGGGAAATCAGTCGCGAACTGTTCGTGCGCCATGATGCGGTGTGCATGCTGCCTTATGACCCGCAGCGCGACGAAGTGGTGTTGATCGAGCAGTTTCGCGTCGGCGCCCTGGGCAAGACTGACAATCCTTGGCTGGTTGAACTGGTCGCTGGTCTGATCGACAAGGATGAAGTGCCGGAAGCAGTTGCTCACCGCGAAGCGCAGGAGGAAGCTGGGCTGGAAATCAGCGCGCTGTGGCCGATGACCAAATATTTTCCATCGCCCGGCGGCAGCAACGAATTCGTGCATCTGTACCTGGGGCGTTGCGAAACAACCGGGGTTGGCGGCCTGCATGGGCTGGAGGAAGAGGCAGAAGATATCCGCGTCACGGTCTGGGCCTTCGAAGATGCCCTGCAGGCCGTACGCGACGGGCATATTGCCAACGCGGCGAGCATCATTGCCTTGCAATGGCTGGCTTTGAACCGCGCTGAAGTGAGGGGGTTATGGTTGTAAACAAGCTGCGCGATCGCTATCGGGTGGATCTGGTGGGGCTGCAAGCATCCTGCGAAGCGAACTACGCGCGCCTGATGCGACTGTTGCCGGACATGCGCAGCGAGCCCGCCGCGCGGCGCATCGCCGTGACCCATGGCGAGCAGATGCTTGGTGTGCTGGCGCTGGAGGTGCTGCAGGTGTGCCCTTACACCACGACCCTGCAAGTGCGCCAGGAACACAGCCTGCCCTGGCTGCCGGTGCCGCAACTGGAAGTGCAGGTCTATCATGATGCCTGCATGGCTGAAGTGGTCAGCGCCGAACATGCACGGCGCTTTCGTGGCATCTATCCTTACCCGAACGCCTCGATGCACCAGCCGGACGAAAAAGCCCAGTTGAACATGTTCCTGGGCGAGTGGCTGAGTCATTGCCTGGCATTGGGCCATGAGTACGAAGTAGTACGTTAATCGAGCGCTGCAGTTGTGAACTGCGTCAGGTTCACAGGTTTCCCCTTTCGTTCGTCCCCCAGCATAATTGCGCCAACCCTCCATTCCCGTGATCACACCCTGGGAGAACGTCTTGCCGAGCGTATCGACATTGACCACCGCCGATGCGGCGTTGCTGGTGCAACTCTCCGACAGCCATCTGTTTGCCGAGAGGCACGAAACACTGCTGGGCATGAACACCCGTGACAGCCTGCAAAAGGTCATCGAACTGGTGCGCGCGCAGCAGCCGCGAATTGATCTGATCATTGCCAGTGGCGACCTTTCCCAGGATGGCACGCTGGAGTCCTACCAGCAGTTTCGCGACCTGACCCGCCAGCTTGCTGCGCCGGCGCGCTGGATCCCCGGCAATCACGATGAGCCGCAGATCATGGCCCAGGCAGCGGTGCAGAGCGCTTTGCTGGAGCCGGTGGTGGATATCGGCAACTGGCGAGTCACGCTGCTTGATTCGGCTGTGCCGGGTTCGGTGCCCGGATATTTGCAGGACGAGCAATTGCAGTTGCTGGCCAGGTCATTGAGCGAAGCGCCGGAGCGGCATCACTTGGTGTGTTTCCATCATCACCCGGTGTCGATCGGTTGCGCATGGATGGAACCGATCGGTTTGCGCAATCCCGAAGCGCTGTTTGCGGTGCTGGACCGATTTGCGCAGGTACGTGCGGTGTTGTGGGGGCATGTGCATCAGGAGATCGATCAAATGCGCAACGGTGTGCGTTTTCTCGCCTCGCCCTCGACTTGCATCCAGTTCGAGCCGGGTAGCGACGATTTCAAAGTGAGTGATCAGGCGCCGGGGTATCGGTGGTTGCGGTTGTTGCCCGATGGTGGGCTGGAGACCGGTGTGGAGCGCGTCACCGGGTTTGATTTCACCGTGGATTACGGCTCCAACGGCTACTGACTGTTTATTTTCAGGTAAACCGGGGCGTGGCCCCGCTCCCACACTGCACTTGCGTCGGTCACAAATCCCCTGTGGGAGCGGGCTTGCTCGCGAAGGCGTCTACACAGGCGCCATGAACTCTATGGATATCCCCGATTCCCCAGACTCCCTGTAAACTCTGCCTCTTTACCCGACGCACAGTGAGCTCAAATGGCCGGTTCGATCCTATATATCCACGGTTTCAACAGTGCGCCTGCCTCAAAGAAGGCCACCCAGTTGATGGTCGTGATGGAGCGCCTGGGCCTGAGCAATCAACTTCGCGTTCCGGCCTTGCATCACCACCCGCGCGAGGCCATCGGTCAGCTGGAACAGGCGATTGCCGAGCTGGGTCGGCCGCTGCTGGTAGGCAGCTCGCTCGGCGGCTACTATGCCACTCACCTGGCCGAGCGCCATGGCTTGAAAGCCCTGTTGATCAACCCTGCCGTCAGTCCGCACCGGATGTTCGACGGGTTTCTGGGAACGCAGAAAAACCTGTATACCGATGAAGCCTGGGAGCTGACCCACGACCATGTGACCGCCCTGGCCGAACTGGAAGTGCCGGCGCCCCAGGATCCGCAGCGTTTTCAGGTATGGTTGCAGACAGCTGACGAAACGCTGGACTATCGCCTCGCCCAACAGTATTACCGGGCATGCGCCTTGCGTATCCAGGCCGGCGGCGACCACAGTTTCCAGGGTTTTGCCACGCAACTGCCGGCCATGTTGAGTTTTGCCGGCATTGGCACCGATTTGTACCAGGCAATCGATTTCACCGCATTGTGAGCGATAGCCCCATGAATTCTTTTTTCACCGAACACTGACGACGAGACCCCATGGCCACTCCCAGCGCTAGCTCTTATAACGCAGACGCCATCGAAGTCCTCTCGGGCCTCGACCCGGTGCGCAAACGCCCCGGCATGTATACCGACACCAGTCGGCCGAACCACCTTGCCCAGGAAGTCATCGACAACAGTGTCGACGAAGCCCTGGCCGGGCATGCAAGGTCTGTACAGGTCATCCTGCATGCCGACCATTCGCTGGAGGTCAGCGATGACGGCCGTGGCATGCCGGTGGACATTCACCCGGAAGAAGGTGTGTCGGGCGTCGAGCTGATCCTCACCAAGCTTCATGCCGGCGGCAAGTTTTCCAACAAAAACTACCAGTTCTCCGGCGGTTTGCACGGGGTGGGTATTTCCGTGGTCAACGCCTTGTCGACCGAGGTTCGGGTACGCGTAAAGCGTGACGGCAATGAATATCAGATGACCTTCGCCGACGGTTTCAAGAAGACCGAGCTGGAAGTAATCGGCACCGTCGGTAAACGCAATACCGGTACCAGCGTGTTCTTTGCGCCGGACCCGAAATACTTTGACTCACCGAAATTCTCCATCAGCCGCCTCAAGCATGTGCTCAAGGCCAAGGCGGTACTGTGCCCGGGGCTGCTGGTCAGTTTTGAGGACAAGGCCAGCGGCGAGAAAGTCGAGTGGCATTACGAAGACGGACTGCGTTCCTATCTGGTCGACGCGGTCAGCGAGTTCGAACGCCTGCCGGACGAGCCGTTCTGCGGCAGCCTGGCCGGTAATAAAGAAGCCGTTGACTGGGCGCTGCTGTGGCTGCCCGAAGGCGGCGATGCGGTGCAGGAAAGCTACGTCAACCTGATTCCGACCGCTCAGGGCGGTACCCACGTCAATGGTTTGCGCCAGGGCTTGCTCGATGCCATGCGCGAATTCTGCGAATTCCGCAGCCTCCTGCCGCGTGGGGTGAAACTCGCACCGGAAGACGTCTGGGAACGTATTGCGTTCGTGCTGTCGATGAAAATGCAGGAGCCGCAATTTTCCGGTCAGACCAAGGAACGCCTGTCGTCCCGTGAGGCGGCGGCGTTCGTTTCCGGTGTGGTCAAGGATGCCTTCAGCCTGTGGCTCAACGCCCATCCGGAAACCGGCATGCTCCTGGCGGAACTGGCGATCAACAACGCCGGTCGTCGCCTGAAGGCCAGCAAAAAGGTCGAACGCAAGCGCATCACCCAAGGGCCGGCGCTGCCGGGCAAGCTGGCCGACTGTGCGGGACAGGATCCAATGCGTTCGGAGCTGTTCCTGGTCGAAGGTGACTCCGCCGGTGGCTCGGCCAAGCAGGCACGGGACAAAGAGTTTCAGGCGATCCTGCCGTTGCGCGGCAAGATTCTGAACACCTGGGAAGTCGACGGCAGTGAAGTGCTGGCCAGTCAGGAAGTGCACAACATCGCCGTTGCCATCGGCGTTGACCCGGGCGCGGCGGACATGAGCCAGCTGCGTTACGGCAAAATCTGCATCCTCGCCGACGCCGACTCCGACGGCCTGCACATCGCAACCTTGCTGTGCGCCCTGTTCGTCCAGCATTTCCGCCCGTTGGTGGATGCCGGTCACGTCTATGTCGCCATGCCGCCCCTGTACCGCATCGACCTCGGCAAAGAGATTTACTACGCCCTCGACGAGGCCGAGCGCGATGGCATTCTCGATCGCCTGGTGGCCGAGAAGAAACGCGGCAAGCCGCAGGTCACCCGATTCAAAGGCCTGGGTGAGATGAACCCGCCACAGTTGCGTGAAACCACCATGGATCCGAACACCCGGCGCCTGGTGCAGCTGACATTGGATGATTTCGAGGCGACCTCGGAAATCATGGACATGCTGCTGGCGAAGAAGCGCGCCGGCGATCGCAAGAACTGGCTGGAATCGAAGGGCAACCTGGCAGAGGTTCTGGGCTGATGCGTCTGGGCTTTGCCCTGGCTTGCGCACTGCTTCTGACATCGTTCACGGCGTCCGCCGAGCCGGTGCCGCAGTTGCGCCTGTTGTCCGGGCATGCCGTTGACGGCATGCGCGGCGGCAACCTGTCGGGGTTGGCCCAGTGCGGTAATGAGCTGTGGACAGTTTCTGATCGTGATGACAATCAGATCTACCGCCTGGATACCCGCGAGCACGTCTGGCAGGCCGAAACCGTGCACATTGAAGTGCCTGCGGTACCTGACAGCGGCCTGCCGTGGGGGTTGAAGTCCCGTGTTTGGGCGGCTTCGTTCGTGCGTGGCGGCGATCTGGACTACGAGGGAATCACCTGCGACAGCGCCGGCAATCGCTACGTGGTCAGCGAGGGCCACGCGGCTGTGTTGCAAATTCCTCCGAGCGGACCGGCGAGCTGGCTGAAGATTTCACCCACAATGGTTCGTGAAGCGCGGGCCAGGGGCTTGTTGTTGCAATTCAATTCGATTTTCGAGGGCTTGGCGATCAATCCGGCGGGTGACCAGTTGTGGCTCGCCGCCGAGCGCCAGGGCCGTGGGTTGCTGCTGATCAAGCGCAAACAGACCGTGTGGGACTGCGAGGGTGGCTGCGTATTGTTGAGCGAAGCCGGCAGGGAAATGCAGCCACCGCAATTTCCCAAGGCCAAAGCCGTGTCCCGGGACTTTTCCGATGTGTCGCTGTTCAGTGGCAAGTTGTTCACTCTGGAGCGCAATAACTACAAGATTTGCCGGCGTGATCCGCAGACCGCCGAAGTCGAGCGGTGCTGGTCGTACGCTGATGAGCTATTGCACGATAACCTTCGTTATTCTCAGGGCTATGGGCTGGAAGAAGCGTTGGTGGTGGATGCCGATGGCGCCTGGATCGGTGTCGATAACAACAACGGTACTCGCGCCGATGGCGAAAACCGTCCGGTGGTCTGGCGTTTTGCCGCGCCCGACGGTGGCTGGAGCGCCCAGCCTTGAGCCAGCAAACCCCAGGCAAACGTGCCGCTCGGGTGTTGATGGTGCTGGCGTGGTGTGCCGCGTTATTTCTGGCAACGCGATTTTTCGGTCAGTGGGAAGAGCGTCAGCAAAACCCGAATGTGGTGGTCAGCTCGCAGCAGGGCGAAGGATTCATCGAAGTGAAACTGGTCAGCAATGCTCAGGGTCATTTCGTCGCCAGCGGCCAGATCAACGGCCAGCCCGTGAGTTTCCTGCTCGACACCGGGGCGACCGATGTATCGATCCCGGCCGGGCTGGCCGAACGATTGAAGCTGGAGCAAGGCTTCGGCGTGACCCTCAGCACGGCCAACGGCTTGAGCGAGGGCTATCGCACGCGTATTGAACGCCTGCAACTGGGCGACATAGTGCTGCACGATGTGCGCGCTCTGGTGGCTCCAGGGTTGCATGGCGACCAGGTGCTGCTCGGCATGAGCGCACTGAACAAACTTGAATTTACCCAGCGCGGTGGCACCATGCTGCTGCGCCAGACAACGAACCGATGAGGCCCGCATGAGCGACTCCCTTGATCTCAGCCTGGACGGTGTAGAACGCCGGTCACTGGCTGACTTCACCGAAAATGCCTACCTCAACTACTCCATGTACGTGATCATGGACCGTGCCTTGCCGCATATCGGCGACGGCCTGAAACCGGTACAGCGGCGTATCGTCTACGCCATGAGCGAGCTGGGGCTGGACGCCGACTCCAAGCACAAGAAATCGGCGCGTACCGTCGGTGACGTGCTCGGCAAGTTCCACCCCCACGGCGACTCGGCGTGCTACGAAGCCATGGTCCTGATGGCCCAACCGTTCAGCTACCGCTATACGCTGGTCGACGGCCAGGGTAATTGGGGTGCGCCGGATGATCCCAAGTCCTTCGCCGCCATGCGTTACACCGAAGCGCGCCTGTCGCGTTATTCCGAGGTGCTGCTCAGCGAACTGGGGCAGGGCACGGCGGACTGGGGGCCGAACTTCGACGGCACACTGGATGAGCCGCTGGTCTTGCCGGCGCGTTTGCCGAACATTCTGCTCAACGGCACCACGGGTATCGCCGTGGGCATGGCCACCGACGTTCCGCCGCACAACCTGCGCGAAGTCGCCACCGCTTGCGTACGCTTGCTCGACGAGCCAAAAGCCACGGTCGAACAGCTCTGTGAACACATCCAGGGCCCGGATTACCCGACCGAAGCGGAAATCATCACGCCGCGCGCCGACCTGCTGAAAATCTACGAAACCGGTCGTGGTTCGGTGCGCATGCGCGCCGTGTATCACATCGAAGATGGCGACATCATCGTCACCGCGCTGCCACATCAGGTTTCTGGCGCCAAGGTGCTTGAACAGATCGCCGCGATGATGCAGGCCAAGCCGTCCAAGGCGCCGCAGATCGCCGACTTGCGTGACGAGTCCGACCACGAGAACCCGTGCCGGATCGTGATTATCCCGGGCGCGCGGAAAAACTTTGATCACGATGCCCTGATGCAACATCTGTTCGCCAGCACCGAGCTGGAGTCGAGCTACCGGGTCAACATCAACATCATCGGCCTCGATGGCAAACCGCAGCTGAAAAACCTGCGGGCCTTGCTGGTCGAGTGGCTGGAGTTCCGGGTGCAGACCGTGCGTCGGCGCCTGCAATTCCGCCTCGATAAAGTCGAGCGTCGCCTGCACCTGTTGGACGGCTTGTTGATTGCCTACCTCAACCTGGATGAAGTGATACACATCATCCGCACCGAGGAGCATCCAAAAGCCAGTCTGATTGCGCGTTTCGCCCTGAGCGAAATCCAGGCCGACTACATCCTCGACACCCGTTTGCGTCAGCTGGCGCGACTGGAAGAGATGAAGCTGCGTGCCGAACAGGATGAACTGCTCAAGGAGCAAGCCAAGCTGCAAGCCTTGCTGAGCAGCGAAGCCAAGCTGAAGAAGCTGGTGCGCACCGAGCTGATCAAAGACGCCGAGACCTACGGTGATGACCGTCGGTCGCCGATCGTCGAGCGCGCTGAAGCGAAGGCCCTGACTGAGCACGATCTGCTGCCGAACGAGAAAGTCACGGTCGTGCTCTCGGAAAAAGGCTGGGTACGTTCCGCCAAAGGCCACGAAATCGATGCCACCGGGCTTTCCTACAAGGCCGGAGACGGGTTCAAGGCCCTGGCGGCCGGTCGCTCCAACCAGTTTGCGGTATTTATCGACTCCACCGGTCGCAGTTATTCAGTGGCCGCACACACGTTGCCATCGGCCCGTGGCCAGGGCGAGCCGCTGACGGGGCGCCTGACGCCGCCACCCGGGGCGACTTTCGAATGCGTGCTGATGCCCGAAGACGACGCGCTGTATGTCATCGCTTCCGACGCCGGATACGGGTTCGTGGTCAAAGGTGAAGATCTGCAGGCCAAGAACAAGGCGGGCAAGGCGCTGTTGAGCCTGCCGAACAACGCCAAGGTGATTTTGCCGCGGCCGGTGGCTGATCGCGAGCAGAACTGGCTGGCCTCGGTGACTACCGAAGGTCGCTTGCTGATCTTCAAGATCAGCGATCTGCCACAATTGGGTAAGGGCAAAGGCAACAAGATCATCGGCATATCCGGCGACCGTGTCGCCAGTCGCGAAGAGTATGTAACGGACATCGCAGTGATCCCGGACGGTGCAACCCTGGTGTTGCAGGCCGGAAAACGTACCTTGTCCCTGAAAGCGGACGACCTCGAACACTACAAGGGTGAGCGCGGGCGTAGGGGTAACAAATTGCCACGTGGCTTCCAGAGGGTGGATGCGCTGCTCGTCGAAAACCTCAATTAAGCGTCCCAGAGCGGCCGATCTACGATTTAAGCTGTAGATCGACGCTTTCGCGCTGGAGTCGGAACGCATATTCACGGATGATATGGCCTTTCAAGCGCCGGCGTGGCCGAGCGTTCTTCATATTTTTTGAGTATTTTCACTGTGGTCAGCCTTGTGGCGACCACCTGGATGGGATGATGACTGTTCTGCGCCTTCCTTTTTTGCTCATGCTCGCTGGCGTTCTCGGCCTGGCGGGCTGCAGCGTTCACCAGCCGGTGTCGCTGTATCAACTGGACAGCGGAAGTCCGGTTCAGCCTGCGCAAAGCGCGGGCATGGCTGTGTTGTTGGGCCCGGTAATCGTAGCCGACTACCTGCAGCGTGAAACCCTGTTGCAACGTCAGCCGGATGGCAGTCTGCAGGCGTCTACCGACGGTCGTTGGGCGGGCAGCCTGTCTTCGGATATCGATCAACTGCTGTTGCGGCAAGTTGCCGGTCATCTGGACAGTCAGCGTGTAGTGCTGGCCCCGGCGACATTGGGCTTCACTCCGGACGTCCAGGTACTGCTGACCATCACGCGCCTGGACTCGGGTGAAAAGCAGCCGGCCATTCTGGACGCTCAATGGCGTCTGATCGACCGTCGCGGCCAGGTCCGTGACAACCGCATCATCCATTTGCAGGAACAGCATGCCGGCAATACCGCGGCTCAGGTTCAGGCTCAGGGTGTGTTGCTGCAACGCCTGGCCGAGCAATTGTCCGTGGCGCTCAAGCCTCTGGCCAATCAACCGCCGATCGCCGACACCCCGCGTAAATCGGCGGCCAAGCCTGCGGCACCGGCAGTTCAGCAGGAAAAACAGCCGAAGATCCCTATGGCTGCACCGATTCGCACGGACATGGAAGTGTTCCGCTTCTAAGTCTGCAGCGAGTCAAGTCAGAGCCCGCCTTGTGCGGGCTTTGTTGTTTCTGCAGGGTGGGATTTCTATCAGCTGTCCCGGCCTCTTCGCGGGTAAGCCCGCTCCCACAGGTTTCAAGGACGTTCAATTATTGTTGTGCGACACGGACACTGTGGGAGCGGGCTTGCCCGCGAAGAGGCCGGGACAGGCAACAAAAAAGCCCGCAGACGATCACTCATCTGCGGGCTTCGTTGTTGCCGGGGCTAATGGTTACGCCCGGCGCTCATGCATTCGCGCCAATTGCCGTTCCAGCAGCGATGGATAAGGCTCCATCAGCCGCTCTACACAGCACGCACCTTCGGGGCTCGCGATCGGCCGGATACGCGCGCGCTGGCGGATCAGGGCGTCGTCACTGATCTTGCGCTCCACCAGCAGCAGGTTGCGGCTGTGTTGCGACAGGGCCAGGGCATCCTGGGCACTGTCGGTCAGCAGCAGGTCGATCTGGCTCAGTCCGAACAGCTCGTCGCCCAGGGTCAGGCCCAGCTGAAGTTGCAGGGTGATGCCGCTGTCGGCGACCTCAATTTGCAACTGATGACCCAGCGCTCGCAGCAGTTCACCGCAGCAAATGGCGTTGGTCAGGTAATCGTCGCCGCTGTCCTCGGTGTGGAACAGCATCAGCGTGCTGCCATCGTTCAAAGTCTCGACTTCACCCTGATACAGCGAAGCGGCCTGATCGAGGCAATCGCGATAGCGTTCGAGCAATTCCTCAAGGCGTGCTCGCGGCAAGCGCCGCAGTTGTTCCTGGGAGCCCAGTTGCACCGCCAGCACCGCGCTGTGTTGCGGCACACTCGGGGTAGCCTTGCGGATCACCGGCTGAGCGGCACTGCCCAGGGACTCGTCACGCAAGTCGGCGAACGGATCTTCATCATCGTCGTCCTCGACGGTGCTGACGACCTGTCGTGGCGCAGGTTTGAGGGCGGCCATCGGGCGGCTCTCGTCGAAACTCGGGTCGCGCAGGTTGCGCACTTCGAATGCCGGCTCGGCGTCCTCATCGACGTCGTCGAACTCCGGCTCCGGCACCGGCTCTGGCTCGCGGGGTTCCGGGGCGTAGTTGGCGTGCAGCTGACGGGCCAGGTCGCCGATTTCGTCCTGGCGGTCGGTAGCCGGGGTGTACTCGTCGATATTGCGCAGCCACACGCGCAATTGCAGCAGCGGCGTGGACAGATAGCGGCCCATGCGCAGGCTCAAGGCCAGGGACAGCGCCAGCAGGATCGCGCTCAAAATACCCATGCTTTGCAGGCTGATGGTCATCGGCTGCTGGAACTGGTCCATGTCCAGGCTGATACGCAGTTGCCCGGCCGTCACGTCCTGGAAGGTGATCTTGCTCTGGTACATGCCCTCGGCTTCGCCCAGCAGGCCGTGCTTGGGACGCTGACCGGCCTCGGCGAGGATGCGGTTATCCGGGCTGTAGATGGCGGCGTGGGCCACCAGCTTGTTCTTGGTCAGGTTGTTGAGCAGCACGTTGAGGCTGAGGATGTCGTTGGACACCAACAGCTCGGTAGCCGAGGTGGCTGTCTGCGTGGTCAGGCTTTCGCCCAGCGCATCCGCCTGCTCGTGCATGGCCTGCTTGAACTGCAAACCCATCACGCCGGCGTAGATGACCAGGGCCAGGGCGACCAGGATCACGTTATGGCTGGCGATGCGTAATGCAATCGGCACACGGCGGTGGCGCAGTGCCCGGAAGATCAGCAGAAAGAAGTTATCGGTTTTTACTGGCGTGGGCCGGTTCACTTGAGCTCGGCTCTTTTGTCCGTGAAGTTGACGCGCAGTATAGCGACAGGGTCTGGGCCGGCAAAGCGCTCACGGTGCCCGATGGTCACTGAAAGTGGGTAGAATGCGGTTTTTTTCCACCTGCGGGGGTGCGCCTTGCGCGAAATCGTCCTGATAAACATCACGGGAGTCGACCGTCCGGGTCTGACTGCGGCCATTACCGGCGTTCTGGCCCAGGGTGGTGTGAACATTCTCGACATCGGTCAGGCGGTGATCCACGACACCCTGTCGTTCGGCATCCTGGTTGAAATTCCTGACACAGAGCAAGGCAAGTCCGTGCTCAAGGACATCCTGTTCAAGGGATACGAACTCGATCAGCAGGTTCGATTCACGCCGGTCTCCGAAGAGGACTACCAGCAATGGGTCGGCAACCAGGGCAAAAAACGCCACATTGTCACCCTGCTGACCCGCAAAGTGACGGCGGGGCAGTTGCAGGCCGTCAGCTCGATTACCGCCAAATATGGTTTGAACATCGACCACATCGATCGTCTGTCCGGGCGCATGCCTCTGGACACGCCGGCTGACAAGGGCAAGGGTTGCATCGAGTTTTCCGTGCGCGGCGAAGCGGCCGATCCGCAAGCGCTGCGAGCCGAATTCCTCAGCGTCGCCCAGGAATTGAACGTCGATATCGCCTTCCAGGAAGATTCGTTGTTCCGGCGTAATCGTCGCCTGGCGGTTTTCGACATGGATTCGACCCTGATCGAGG
Organism: Pseudomonas sp. PDM31; assembly: GCF_019218965.1. NCBI lineage: Bacteria > Pseudomonadati > Pseudomonadota > Gammaproteobacteria > Pseudomonadales > Pseudomonadaceae > Pseudomonas > Pseudomonas sp. PDM31. The sequence continues at coordinate 450,800 of NZ_JAHUWS010000004.1, forward strand.
CCGAAGTCATCGACGAGCTGGCCAAGGCTGCGGGTGTCGGCGACAAGGTATCGGAAATTACCGAGCGGGCGATGGCCGGTGAGCTGGACTTCCGCGCCAGCTTCAAAGAGCGCCTGGCTTTGCTCAAGGGGCTGGATGTCGGCGTGCTGGATTCGATCGGCGCCTCCCTGCGCCTGACCGAAGGCGCCGAAACCCTGTTCGCCGAGCTCAAGCGCCTGGGCTACAAGACGGCGATTCTGTCCGGTGGCTTCACCTACTTCGCCAAGCAATTGCAGGCCAAACTGGGCATCGACTACGTGTTCGCCAACGAACTGGAAGTGGTGGACGGCAAGGTTACCGGTGTCGCGGTCGAGCCGATCGTCGATGCGCAGCGCAAGGCGGATTTGCTGAAGGAACTGGCACACAAGGAAGGTTTGCGCCTGGAGCAGACCATTGCGGTCGGTGACGGTGCCAATGACTTGCCGATGCTGGCGATTGCCGGGTTAGGCGTGGCGTTCCGTGCCAAGCCGCTGGTCAAGCAGTCGGCCAAGCAGGCGATTTCGACGCTGGGGCTGGATGGCGTGTTGTACCTGCTGGGCTTGCGCGATCGCGACGGACATCTGTAACGCGCAAGCCCACTGTAGGAGCGAGCATGCTCGCGATGGACGTCAACGATGACGCGGGCTTACTGAATGCCTGCGTCGCTCTCAGGTTCATCGCGAGCGTGCTCGCTCCTACAGTGATTGTGTCTGTCAGGCCTTCGGTGAGCCCATGCCTTGGCCCATCTGCACGGCAACGCCGGCAGTCATTTCTTCAGCCCACTTGACCTGATCCGGCCCGAACAGCACGACTGCGGTCGAACCCAGTTTGAAACGACCCAGCTCTGCACCTTTTTCCAGGTGGATCGGCGCGCGCGCGGCTTCGTCGTAGCGGAAGGTTTTCAGCTCGCGCTTCGGCGGCGTGACCAGGCCGGCCCAGACGGTTTCAATCGAGGCCACGATCATTGCGCCCACCAGCACCACGGCCATCGGCCCACGCTCGGTGTCGAAAATGCAGGCTACGCGCTCGTTACGGGCGAACAGTTCCGGGACGTTTTCCGCCGTGGTCTGGTTGACCGAGAACAGGCGGCCCGGGATGTAGACCATCTCGCGCAAGGTGCCGGCCAGCGGCATGTGCACGCGGTGGTAGTCTTTGGGCGACAGGTAAATGGTCGCAAAGTCACCACCCATGAACGGCGCAGCGTTTGCCGCATCGCCACCCAACAGTTCCAGCACGCTGAAGCTGTGGCCCTTGGCCTGGAACACGCGACCGTGCTCGATCGGACCCAATTGGCTGATTGCGCCGTCGGCGGGGCTGAGAATCGCGCCAGGGGTCTGGTCCAGTGGACGGGCACCGTCTTTCAGTGCGCGGGTGAAGAACGCATTGAAGTGCTCGTAGGCGGTCAGGTCTTCGACCAGCGCCTGGGACATGTCCACCTGATAGCGCTTGGCGAACCAGGCGGTGAAGGCGTTCTTGAACCAGCGCACGCGGCATTCGGCGATGCAGCCGGCCAGTCGCGAGAGCAAGTTGTGGGGCAGCAGGTACTGACTGAGGATAAACAGACGCTTGTTCATTAACTGTCCTTAAAAACCTTAAATCTCTACAGGCGTATCGGGATGGTTGCCCCATTCGCCCCAGGAGCCGGCGTAGCCTTTGACCCGCGGATAACCGAGAGCCTTGGCCACCAGATAGGTGAAGCCAGAACGATGATGGGTCTGGCAGTGGGTAATCACTTCTTTGTCTTTGCTGATCCCGAGCTGTTCGAGGATCTGCGGCATATCGGTGCGGATGCGCAACTGGCGTGCCTGATCCATGCCCGCGGTCCATTCGAAATTGACCGCGCCGGGAATGTGCCCGCCCTTGGCTGCCAGCACTTTCTCGCCGGAGTACTCCAGCGGTCCGCGCGCGTCCCATATCGCCAGGTCGGCGGCGCCGAGGCGACTTTGCAGGTACTCACGGGTGGCAGTGGGTTCGTCGTGCAGGGTCAGTGAAACCGGGCCACCCACCGATGGCGGAATCTGGATCGACATGGGCAAGCCTTCCGCCAGCCAGGCCGGCAGGCCGCCATCTATATAGTGGTACTTGCTGTGGCCGATGACATCCAGCAGCCAGATGAAGCGGCCGGCCCAACCGCCGCCTTCGTCGTCATACACCACGTAGACCGCATCGGGGTTGTGCCCCAGCTCGCCAAACAATGTTTCCAGCGCTGCCCGCGCAGGCATCAGCCCCGGGGCAGGCGCCTGGCCGAGTTGCGTGCGTTTCGGATCGACAAAACGCGCGCCGGGAATGTGCCCTTCGGCGTAACGGGTGGCACTGGTCAAGTCCACCAGAATCAGTTCGCGGGCGTCGAGGCGAGGGAGCAAGTCGCTCGGCTCGATCACCAGCGGCAAGCCAGAGAAGTCAGACATTTGAGGTCTCCAGAGCACAAAAGGGACGATTGTAACGCAGCTTATCGGCCACGGTGACTAAAGCTGTGCAGGGCTTTCTCGATGCACTGGGCAGTTTTGCCGAAGGCTTGCACGCAAAGTTCCGAGAATGGCCCGCCCGCCTGATCGGCCACGACAATCATGATCACCCGGCCATTGTTGACCAGCGAACGCAACAGCAGGTGTTCACCACTGAATTGCGAACGCAGGCTGTTGGGCAGCAAGGCTGAAAATTGCCCGTTGTTGGCCGGCGTCAGGCGCACTTGCGCCTGTTGCGCGAGCAGTCGTTGCAACACGCTGCTCTGACTGACCGCAAAATTCAGCCCGGCGGCTTCCTGCGGCAAACCGGCCGTCTGGTGCACCCGCAGGTTGGTCTGGGTGCGATCGGCCATCAGGATCATCACTCGGCGCATGCCGCAGGCCACCAATGCGTCACGTGCCGCGATGGTCAGGTGCATGGCGTTGGTGAAACGGCTCGGCTCGTGCAGCAATTCGGCACATTGCCTGCGCCACTTCGCCAGGTCTTCGGCGGTCGGTGCCGCAGCCGGCAACAACCCGGTATGGATGCGCTTCGTGCCACATGGCCAGATCAACGACTCGGCGGGGTGCCAGAGATCGGGCATGGCGTGATGGCGGGCGCTGTTGGCCGCCTGCTGGTGCAGCTGTTGTTGCACTTCGTGCATCGGTATTTGCAGGTAGAGGCTGGTCAAATACTGCCAACGCTCACTGTGCGGGCTGTCCCAGGCCTGTTGCGCCGACAGCGCCAGACCATTGGCCAGCAACACGGTGTTGGCCGGTTGATTGAGCCACCGGCGCAAGGTTGGATCGTCATCGAGGCGGTTTTGCTGGCGCAATGGATGCTCGCTGTCACGCGCGATGCGCAAGACTTTCACCAGTTCGCGCTGCTCGCAGAGCAACAGTCGATAGCCCTGCTGCACCCAGATCGGCAGGTGCCAGATCACCACCAGGGCCTGGCATATTTCCAGCAGGCGCACGCCAAACAACTGCTTTTCGACTTTGCGCGCCGACTCGCCCTTATGAATGACCCGCAGCTCCCAGTCTTCCAGTAATTGCGGGTGCGTCAGCGCCAGCGGCCACAAGGGTGACAGAAACAACAAGCTGCCCCAGTGGATGTCCTGCCAAAGCCGCGCCAGGCGACTGGCAAAAAAACCGTTGGCTTGTTGCGTGGCGTGCTGACTGATCATCTGCATCTGGCGCAAGGCCTTGGGAATCCCGGCCTGAGGTTCGACAGGCAGGCGCGCGAGCAGCTCTTGGGTGCGCTTGAGGCCAAGGCGATTGATTGCGACCTCAAGGTTTTCGGCGGGCGTGGTCATGCTGCCATGGGTGTGGCGGTTGGCTTCGCGAATCACACTCAGGGCAAGGGCCGGGCTGTCCTGCATCAGGTCGGCAATGTCGCGCAACGAGCGGCGATTATCGCCGATTGCGTTACACACCAGGTCATGGCTGGCTTGTGGAACCGGCAGGCGTACGCCATCGAGAAGCTTGACCCAGCCTTCGACAGTGGTCGGTTTTGCAGTGGGGACGTTCGTTTCGTTAGCCATGGCTGGAGGCGATCATTGTCAACGTTACCTATGCCCTGAGTGGGTCAAATTATCTTTTCGCCTGAACTGGCTACAGTCTGGCGCAGTTTTGCCGATAAATAGAAGAAGAGATTTTTTAACTTCCGAATATGACCTTGAACCCGACTCAGTAAGTGCTCTCCTAACCTATGGCTAAATTAATCGGCATCATTGTCGTATTCGCGAGCGTACTCGGCGGATACGTGCTTTCCCACGGCAAGATTGCCGCCCTGATCCAGCCTTTCGAGGTGATGATTATCGGCGGCGCAGCCCTTGGCGCCTTCGTGCAGGCCAACCCCGGCTACATGACGATGCACGTGCTCAAGAAGTCCTTGAGCCTGTTCAGCTCGCGTTTCAATCATTCCTTCTATCTTGAAGTGCTGGGCCTGATCTACGAGATCCTCAACAAGAGCCGCCGCGAAGGCATGATGGCCATCGAAGGTGACATCGAAGATGCCGCCGCGAGCCCGATCTTTGCCAAGTACCCGACTGTCCTCAAGGACGAGCGCATGACCGCGTTCGTGTGCGATTACCTGCGCATCATGTCCTCCGGCAACATGGCGCCCCACGAACTTGAAAACCTGTTCGACATGGAACTGGCCAGCCTCAAGGAAGACCTGGACCATCCGTCCCACGCGGTGAACGGCATTGCCGACGCCATGCCGGGCTTCGGTATTGTCGCCGCGGTACTGGGCATCGTGGTGACCATGGCTTCGCTGGGTGAAAGTGACCAGAAAATGATTGGTGTCCACGTAGGTGCGGCGCTGGTCGGTACCTTCTTCGGTATTCTCGCTGCTTATGGTTTCTTCGGCCCCCTGGCGCATGCGCTGCGTCACGATGCCAAGGAAGAGTTGAACATCTACGAAGCCATCAAGGCTTCGCTGGTCGCTTCGGCTTCCGGCATGCCACCGTCGCTGGCCGTGGAATTCGGACGCAAGGTTCTGTATCCGGCGCACCGTCCAAGCTTTGCCGAGCTGGAACAAGCGGTTCGCGGTCGTTAAGCCATGGAAAACAATCAGCCGATAATCATCAAGCGCGTCAAGCGCTACGCCAGCGGGCATCACGGTGGCTCGTGGAAAATCGCCTTCGCCGACTTTGCCACGGCGATGATGGCGTTTTTCCTGGTGTTGTGGCTGCTGTCCACCGCCACGCCAGAACAGAAGTTAGCCATCTCCGGTTACTTCAAAGACCCGGTCGGCTTTACCGAAAGCGGTACGCCCTACATCATTGATTTGGGCGGAACGCCGACCCTGGCACCGGAAAACACCCTCAACCCCGAGGATAAGTCGCAGCCGCAACCGGACCGGGTGACAGTCGACACCGATCAGGTCGAAGGTATGGCCGAAATGGTTGAGAGGGAACGCCTCGAACTGTTGCTGCAGGAATTGCAGAACAAGGTCGACGAGAACCCGCAACTGCAAAAGTTCAAGGACCAGATCCTGTTCGAGATCACGCCGAACGGCTTGCGCATCCAGATCATGGACGCCGAGAACCGGCCGATGTTCGACTCAGGCTCAGCACGCCTGAAGCCGTATTTCGAAGACATCCTGCTGGCCATGGCCGACACCATCAAGGCGGTGCCAAACAAGATCAGCATCAGTGGCCACACCGACGCCAAGCCGTACACCGGCACCGGCGATTTCGGCAACTGGGAGCTCTCGGCCAACCGGGCCAACGCGGCGCGGCGTGCGCTGGTGGCGGGCAGTTACCCGGAATCGCAGGTGGCCCGAGTGGTCGGTTATGCCTCCTCGGCCTTGTTCGATCGCGAGCATCCGCTCAACCCGGTCAACCGTCGCATCGACATCGTCGTGCTGACCAAAAAAGCCCAGCGGACCATCGAGGGTGCACAAGGCGCGGACCCTGCCCCCGCTGCCCCGCAAAGCTCGGCTACTCCGGACGCGGCACCGGCCACGCCAACCGCACCAGCCAAGCCGGCTGATCCGAACGCGTTGCCGGCGGACAAGGAACCGCTGCCGGCCCACGAACTGCGTGAGCGCCTGAACCTGTTCGATGACCCGCCGCCAAAGCCGGGCGAGCCGGCCAAACCGGCTGCAACGCCAAAGCAGTGATGTCTAGCCCTGAAACAGGTTTACCCCTGCTTCAGGGTTCGCCCGCTGTCCCCACGTATCTTCAGTCGTCCAAAATAAAAAAACCTACAGGGTGACTAGGTCGATCGCGATTGCGCAGAAAAATCCGAATCCAAATAAGGACGCGTCCTACATACAAGCTATTTCATAAGCGACTTAATTCCCGGCATTGAGTTCCGCCAGGAGCATGGACGTGCAGGTCCTGGGGCGAACACGGTTTGCTTATGCCGCAGGAAGCTTGTTAATGGAACTAACAAATAGATTCTCGCCACAGAACCGGCGTCTTTTCAGGTTCACCTCCCCGATTGACCACCCACAAGAACTGCTGCTTGAACGCTTTAGCGGCACCGAGGGTTTGTCGACACTTTTCAGTTTCGAGTTATCACTGATCAGTCAGGATGCCCGCCTGGAACTCAAGTCACTGATGGGGCAGCCCGCGCTGCTCGAGATTGAGCTGGCGAGCGGTGAGGCGCGCTATGTTCACGGCTACATCAGTCGATTCAGTCTGCAGAAAAGTGACGGTGGCCTGGCTTACTACTCAGCCACCCTGAGCCCCTGGCTATGGATGTTGTCGCGTCGTTTCGACTCGCGGATCTTCCAGGAGCAAACCGTCGAAGACATTCTGCGCACGGTGTTTGCGCACTACGGTGTGCTGCCAAGGTTCGAGTTCCATCTGGAGTTTGGGCGGCCGCTCAAGTCCCACAGCTACATCACGCAATACCGCGAGCACGATCTGGATTTCGTCTTGCGCCTGCTGGAGCGTGAAGGGTTGTTTTTCTACTTCGATCATACGAAGGAGGAACACCGCCTGATCATTACCGACCACTCCCGCAACCTGGAACCCTTGGCCGGACAACCGCAGATCCGCTACCACAGCGCCTCGGTCACCGAGACCGACGACTCGATCACCCAATGGAGCAGTCATCGGGTTTTGCAGTCCGGCAAGATGGCCATTCAGACGTTCGACTACCGGCAACCCCGCAACCCGCTGCCGGTCAGCATGCCCAGCCTCAACGCTCAAGGAGCGGTACCAGCCTACGAAATCTACGATTTTCCCGGACATTACAGCCACCCTGATTACGACGTTGGCGAGACACTGGTGCAACATCGACTCGAAGCCCTGGAGGTACAGGCCAAGACGTTTGAGGGCACCAGTCATTGTCGCGCCATGTTGCCCGGTTACACCTTTGAACTGAGCGAGCACTTCGATCACGATGCTGATCCCAGGGAAGATCGCCATTTCCTCTTGCTCAAGGTGGAGCACCGAGGCTGCAACAACTACCTGACGGATCAGCCGGCAAGTTACGACAATAACTTCGCCTGCATTCGCAGCAAGATACCGTATCGCCCTGCGGTCATTACGCCGCGACCGACGATTACCGGGCCGCTCACCGCCATCGTGGTGGGCCCTGCCGGGGAGGAGGTGTTTACCGACGAGATGGCGCGCGTGCAGGTTCGCTTTCATTGGCAGCGAGAGCAGGGGCCTGCGCAAAGTACGACCTGGCTCAGGGTCGCCATGCCCAGTGGCGGCGACGGCTTCGGTCATCAGTTTCTGCCGCGCATCGGTCAGGAAGTGCTGGTCACGTTCCTCGGCGGCGACATCGACCGCCCCCTGGTGACGTCGGTGCTTTACAACGCTGACCATGTTCCTCCGTATTTCAGCAACGCCACCGGGCTGCCGGGCAATCGCGCCTTATCGGGGATCATGTCCCGGGAACATCGTGGCAGGGGCTTCAACGAATTGCTCTTCGACGATACACCCGGCGCGTTGCGCGCCCGGCTTGGCACGACCCAGCACGCCACCGCGCTGAACCTGGGCAAGCTCGCCACACCGCGAACCGATGGGCGGGCCGAGCCACGCGGCCATGGCGCCGAATTGCGCAGCGATGCCGCTATTGCCCTGCGGGCGGCTCAAGGGATGCTGTTGACCACCTACGCTCGCCGCGATGCGCAGGGTTCACAGCTGGACCGCGAAGAACTGCTCAAGCTGCTGACCGAGTGTGGCGAACTGTTCCAGTCCCTCGGCCAGACCGCCGCTGCCCGGGGCAGCCAGCAGGTCGACCTTGATGGCATCGAGGCGCTGCGCCAGTCGTTGCAACAATGGCCTGCGCCCGCTGACGACAGGAGTGGTGATCCGGTTGTCGCGGTGGCGGCCGAGGCGGGTATTGCCAGCGCCACGCCTCGCTCGCAGGTTCATTACGCCGGTGAAAACCACGACACCATCGCCCAGGATCATGTGCAGATGACCAGCGGCGGCGCCATGCGCCTGCAAGCCGGTAAAGGTATCAGCGCCTTCGCCCAGGACGATGGCATCAGCGCCATTGCCAATCGGGGCAAGGTGCTAATGCAAGCCCAGGAAGATGACATGGTGCTCAATGCTCAACAGAACCTGCACCTGTCTGCGGTCGAAGGCGAGGTGGTCATCACAGCCCCCACCATCCGCCTGGTGGCCGATGACGGCAGCTACATCAGGATCGGTGGCGGGGTCGAGATTGGCACGCAGGGCAAGGCCATTGTGCATGCCAGCGAGCATGACTGGGTGGGGCCGAAAACCGACAGTGCCTCGGTGCCTGCGTTCGGTCGAGACCCCGCCGCGCAACGCCTGGTCATTCATTACCCCGGCCACGGCGACGACAGCGCCCGACTGGCGGCCGGGCATGCTTACCAAATCAAACTGGAGGACGGCAGCACGGTGCAAGGATTGACGGACTCAAGCGGACTGACGGAGCGGGTAGAGCGCGAGCTGATGCATCAGGCGCAAGCATCGGCGTTGCGTGGCAAAGACCAGAACGGTGGCGACCAATGAGCAGCGAAGATATGTACTGCGTGGCGCAACTCACCACCCGCCTGATGCCCAACTGCAACACCGAGCGCAAAATGGAAGTACCCGCGGACCTGCCGGGCGTGGTGATCTTCCTGCACGGCGTGAATGACCCGGGGGCGTCGTATGAATCGGTGGAAACCGGGTTGTGTCAGGGGGTGAATGAGCGGCTGGATCGGCCGGATCTGAAGGCGGGGCGGTATGGCACCAAATACAACGAGGCTAACAGCACGCCCAGACAGGCGTGGAAGGATAACGAGGAGCAAATACTCGACGATCCGGACACTTACCTCTACCAGCGTGATACCGAAGACTCCAAGACCCGCAGTCTGTTTATTCCGTTCTATTGGGGCTATCGGGCCGCCCCCGGCGAAATCAAACGCGATAAGAAGGGCGATCCGGCCAGGCTACGAAATCAATTCCTGGACAGATTCGACAACCGCCTGGACCGTCACTTCGCCAAGGGCGGCGGATTTTTCGCTAACGCCACCAACAATCTGTTGGAGATGTACGAAGAAGGTTTCGCCAAGTGGCTGCGCCATTGGGTACAACCCACGATGCCCAACTCCCTGTACATGGGCAAGGCGCCGCATCGACGGTATTTCGTGCTGGCCGCGACCCGGCTGGCCATGTTGGTCAGCGAGATTCGCCGCGTTTCCCCCGATGAAACCATCACCATCATGGGGCACAGCCAGGGCACGCTGATCACCTTGCTCGCCCAGGCCATGCTGGTGGATCGCGGTGAACGCTGCGCCGACTGCGCCATCATGGTGGCCTCGCCTTACTCGGTACTGCCGAGTGCGACGCCGAAAAATTTGCAGACCCTGCAAACCCTGATCGACATCGTGCAACACACCACCCAGGCACCCCATGCGCAACCACCCCTCAGTGCCATGGGCTGTGGCGTGCCGGGTTATGGCGGTCGCACGGGGCCGCGCTGGTCACCCGAGGAGTGCCAGCGCGTGGGTGCCGACGGGAAAATCGTGGTGTTTCCCGAACGCGACAATCGCGGCAAGGTGTACCTTTATTTCTGCCCGAACGACACCACCGTAGCGCTGGACGATGTGCAAGGCATCGGCACTTACGGCGTGCCGGACGAGTTGCCCGATGGCCAGCCGGCCATGAACGCGCTGCAATCCATGCGCTTCTACCAGCGTCTCTGGACCAGGCGCTTGCGTGACGGCGAACCGGTGCTGGTTGGCAAGGCTCCGCAACCAGACTTCACCCGCGCCGAGGGAGAACCGCGCTATCCCGGTGGCGGCTCGGTCGCAGCGATAGCCTCGCAGGCGGGGATCCGTGAAGGCCAGACGCGCAACATCAATGCCGAACAACTTTACCCGCCCCATGCACCGCAGATGTTCGGCGGCGAAGCCGTGACCGGGTCTAGCCATGAGGCAGGAAAGGACCGCCCGGATGCGGTCTCGCAAAACGCTGCATTGGGTAATCCCAGTGCCTCTTTCAAATGGATTTATGTGACCCAAACTGCGAAACGCCTCGACCTGGATGCCGGGCTTATTTGCTGGAATCACGGCAAAGAGCCAGACGATCAGACCCGGGCCCTTCGACAGACCCCGGTGTCCGGCAACCCGATGCTCAATAGTGAGGACCACTACCGTATCTACCGCGAGGAAACCCCCAACGAAATCCGTGCGCGCATGCAGGTTGACCAGAAGGAGTGGACCGACAACAGCTACCACTCGGCTGTGTTGCGCAGTCCGGAGAACCATCGCTGGGTGACGGCGATGGACATTGCGATTGGGCAGGCAAAGTGCCTGGATGATCCGGTGATGCGTGAGGTGTTGGTGGCGATTGCAGATTGGAAACTAGATGAGGAGCGATTCGATAAAGTCATGAATATGGAAGGTTGGTCGCGACTTAGTGCGACGACCGAAGCACTGGTCGAGGCTAGCTATCTGTATTACGACAAAGGGAAGTTTCCGTCAACTGAACTGGTTTCGCTGACACCGCCAGCGCTGATAATCGGCTCAAAGGGAAAAGGTGCACACCCATGAGGGACCATCGGCAGGACATATCACAGCGGCCGAAGCTGAAAGGCTATCTCTGGACTGCGGGAATACTGACCGCTATTTGGCTTGGTTTTTTACTCATCATCATCTACACAGCACAGTCTGAAAACAGGGAGTTGGTAGATATGAGCGCCGTGATGCTTAAGGGAATAGCGAGTATTTTTGGTGCGCTAGTGTTGACCTACAGCGGGCACTGGTTAGGTAAGGCCGTAGCCTACGAAAAGGCAGAGCTCGCGGCCTACAAATCAAAACTCATGGCCGAAAGAGCCGAGCACATCGCTACCCAGGAGCGTACCTATGCGTTGGAAATAAGGGGTACTGGGCTTGCTGTTGATAACTGGCATCAATCTTCAATTTGGCGAGAAATCAAAAAGACCAACAGCAACTTCACCTCAATCTATTCGAAAAATCCGGCGGATTACGACACTTCAGTGAGCTCTCGAGAGATCACTCAAAAAATCAATATACGCGTTGCGTTCAAGCATTCGGCCAGTGACTCAGTGGCCTACTGGCCAATTCCGGTGTTTGCGATAGCACCACCCAAGCGGCCTGAGGACGCCGGAGCCCCAAACACTATTCTCAGCGGACGCAATGCCGCTACTTTGGGTGTCACACTGTTCCTCTGGCAGGACGCGGACAATACCACTCATGCCCAAAGCATGATCGAGCGCCTATACAAGTTCTTTGACGACAATCAACAGGTGCCCCAAGCACTGATTGTGAGTCGAGACGGCGATGTCACTCGAAACGGCTATCGCGCGGCGGGAACGCCGGGTCTGCAAAATGTCCATGCCGTGCCAACGGTGTACGAAAGCATGACCGGCCTGATGCTCACCCGTTCGGATCGGGTAGACCGCTACATCCGCCCCTTTGCCACCCACGATCCCGAGGACAACCAGAACACAAACACCGACATGGGCAAGTTGTGGGCGTTCTATTGGAGTCGTGATGATGCTTTTCTTGATTGGTATAAAGAGAGTGAACGTGCCAAAGGCAGGACAGGTCATATTCGCCTTATCACCACCATGTCCTCTACCTACTGGCAATCTCAACTCCCCACCCTCTGGCGAACCCTGAGCAACCGAGGTCCCGGTTATTTCGAACCCTCCGTTTGGCTACCGGTGCGCTGGGCCGAGCATCAGGTCCAGGAGTTCGATAAAGCCCCAGTACTGGGCTACCTGCACCGCCCAATCAAAGTCGCGATGCACGACGAAAACGGCAAACCGCTCAAACCCGCACTACAGGCCAAAGCCCTGCAAGCAGGCTGGTTGCAAGCACTGGAGACCCTGCCCAAAGGTGAAAAACCTGCGCGTGTATTTTACGACAGCACCGACAACACCTCTGGCGAAATCGCCCTGACCATCGCGCTGCATGGCCTCAACGTCGATGGAGCCGGACTCGAGCTGGGCAATGTCGACGAGGGCTACGACATCGGTCGGCGCCTGGGCAACACTGGCGTCAGCAGCGCCCTGGTGGAAATCAACCTCGCCACGATTGCCAGCTATCAGGAGGGAGGTGTCAGCGCGGTGGTGTACGCCGGCGAGGACGGCAGCGTCACGGTGCAAATGGTCCGACCGCCGGACGAGGCCCGCAAAGCGAAGAACCAGCAAACCCACGGCGTTGACCCGTTCAGGTTTCGCATGCTGGGAGACAATCAATGAACCATCCGATTTGCCTGGGCGATGCCACCAGTAGCGGTGGCACTGTGGTGTCCTGCCAGCTCGAAGGCACGCATACCCTCAATGGAAAAACCCCGGCGGTGTTGGGCGACAAGGCTACATGCCCGCTGCATCTGGGCGAGTTCGCCTTCGTCGAAGGGCATCCGCGCCGGCGTATGAACGGCATTCCGGTCGTATTGCAAGGGCATCTACTGGCCTGTGGTTGCCATGCTGTGGCGAGTAATGCTTTGAGCGTACGGGTTATCTGACGTGGAGCTTCATAAGATCAACCCGGTAATGCGCTGGGGCATCGCCGCCATCCTGGGCCCCTTGCTGCTGATTTTCAGTGTTCACTGGTGGGGCAAAGCCGTGGCCAGTGAAAAGGCGGGGCTTGCCGCTTATAAAGCCAACGAATGGCGCAAATCGCCGAGCAGCGGGCCACGCAAACGCGGACTTATGCGTTGGAAATCCGCGGGGTGGGGCTTGGGATCTACCAGGATCACCAATCGGAAATCTGGCAATTCATCAAAAAGAAAAATAACAACTTTACTTCGATTTATTCACGAGATCCCAAGGATTACACGGATTCACTGGACTCCCGAGAGATCAGCAGAGATATAAAAATTCGCGTGGCGTTCAAACATTCAGCAGGCGAGTCAGTGGCGTACTGGCCAATCCCGGTGTTTTCCATCGCACCGCCCAAGCAACCTTCAGATACAGGGGCTGCGGATAACATTCTCAACGGCCGCAATGCAGCCACTCTCGGCGTCACGCTCTTTTTGTGGCAGGACGCGGAGAATACAACCCATGCCCAAGGCATGATCGAGCGATTATTTCAGTTCTTTGCTGACAATCCAAAAGTGCCCCAAGCCTTGATTGTGAGCGAGGACGGTGACGTCACGCGAAACGGTTTGCGCGTGCCAGGCACCCCGGGATTGCAGAACGGTCATGTCGTCCCCACGGTGTACGAAAGCATGACCGGGCTGCTGGTTACCCGCTCGGATAGGGTGGATCGGTTTATTCGTCCTTATGCTACCCATGAGCCTGAGGACAACCAGAACAAAAACACTGACATAGGCAAGCTATGGGCCTTTTATTGGGACCGTGATAGAGCATTTATGGGTTGGTATGAGACCGAAGCGCGAGCCAATGCTTCCAAGGCCCCCTATGCGCCAACCACCATGTCCACCGCCTACTGGCAATCGCAACTCCCCTCGCTCTGGAGAACCCTCTCTGATCGAGGGACCGGCTATTTCGAACCCTCCCCATGGCTACCCATACGCTGGGCCCAGCATCAGGTCAAAGAGTTCGACGCTGCGCCAGTGCTGGGTTACCTGCACCGGCCCATCAAGGTCTCGATGCAGGATGAGCACGGCCAGCGACTCAAGCCAGTGTTACAAGCCAAAGCCTTGCAGGCAGGCTGGCTGCAGGCCGTGGAGACATTGCCCGAAGGGCAGAAGCCGGTCCGCGTGTTTTATGACACCACCGACAATCGGGACGCTGAAATCGCCCCGACCAATGCCTTGCATGGCCTGAATACGGATGGCCATGGTATCGAGCTGGGCAATGTTGACGAGGGTTACGACATCGGGCGGCGCCTGGGCAATACCGGCGTTAGCGGGGCCCTGGTGGAAATCAACCTTGCGACCATTGCCAGTTACCTGGACGGCGGAATCAGCGCGGTGGTCTACGCCGGCCCGGACGGCAGCCTGACGGTGCAAATGATCCGCCCGCCAGACGAGGCGCGAAAAGCCAGGAACCGTGAAAACCGAGGTACCGACCCCTTCAAGTTCGGCTCTCCAAGTGGCGGTGTACCCAGAACATGAGCCATCCCATTTGCCTGGGCGACGCCACCAGTAGCGGTGGCACCGTGGTGTCCTGCCAGCTCGAAGGCATGCATACACTCAATGGAAAAACCCCGGCGGTGTTAGGCGACAAGGCTACATGTCCGCTACATCTGGGCGAGTTCGCCTTCGTCGAAGGGCATCCGCGCCGGCGTATGAATGGCATTCCGGTCGTATTGCAAGGGCATCGACTGGCGTGCGGTTGTCATGGCGTTGCGCGAAATGCTCAGAATGTGCAGGTGGCCTAGGTCGAACCACGGAAGGTATTGAGCTCTGGTTCGCTCGTGGGAGTGGAGACTGCCGATTATTTTCGGGACGTCACGAAAATGATCGAGGTCGGCACAAGAAAGCCGCGAATAGCTCGCGGCTTTCTTATTTTTGCTACCTCAGAAACCCCGGGTAATTCTGGATTTGAGGTCGCTGTGGAAGCGGTCGGCATTGCTCCTGTTGGCACTGCGCATGGACTCGCTGCCGTTTATAGACTCCAGGGACATCGAACGCTTGAGTATCGCTTCGCTGCGATAGGCATCAATGAAAAACTCGATGTCTTTCTCGTGGGTAAGCTTCGGCCACTTGTCGAGGTACAGCGGCAGTTCTGCCGGGCCGGTCTTGAACGAGCAGATGCGTCGATTGGTGATGGTCGCCTCGCCGATTTCGAACGGCACCCACCAGGACAGGGCGGTTTTATCCGAGACCACTGCCAGCAAGTGCGTGCATTCACTGATGTTGCGGGTAATCACGCCGGTGATGTCGTCGGTGGTCTGTGACTCCGGGTCCAGCACGTCGAGGTAAGTCTTGATGTTGGCCTGCATCAGACGGTTATTGATGTTGATCGCATGGGCGCGATCCATGTGGCGGTAGCTGATAAAGACTGGCATCAGAAATGTCCCTTGATGGCGAGTTCGCGGTAATAGGCGCCGAGGGCGGTGAGGCGGCAGCCGGTGGAATGGATGGCGGCGTAGTACATATGCTCGGCGTCCACCGGTTCGATGAGACTGTGGCGGTTACACTTTTGCAGCTGGGCAAAGACCTCACCGTGCTCCGGGTTGAACTCTGGCTCGGTGGGCTCAAAGCTGGGGGCGAGGGGGTACACCGACTCCGCTTCGGCAAACCATTCGGGGAGTTTGCGCAGGATTTCCTTGGGGATCAGCGGTGACACTTCGCGCAGCGAAATGAACTGCGAGACGTTGGTCTTGAACACCGGACGCTGCTCCCAGGCGTCGAGGGCATTGTCGACAAACGAATACAGGCTGCCAGGCGTGATCTTGCCCAGGATGTTCGCAGCGCCGCCGTGCAGGGCCTGGAGCAACAATCCGGTGAACACACCGTGCTGCGCGCCTTCCATCGCCGGTTCTTCCTTTTTGCAGGCGGTGAGGATGGTCATGCCTTCACCGACCACGCTGCCCTCGCTGCGCAAGGCGCGCAACTCGCCGGCCGAGCCGCTCTGGCAACAGTCGAGAATGATCACCTTGTTTTTGATCCTGGTCGCCTTGGTCGCCCAGTTGAGAATGTCGCTGATGCGAATCCCGTCCTTGGGGTTCCTGTAATCCTGAGGGATCAACATGCCTTCGTCGGTATCGCTATCGAAGCTGCCGTGGCCGGCGAAGTACAGCAGCGCGACGTTACAGTCGCCGGAAAACAAATCGCGTATCTGGTCTTCGAGCTTTTCCCGGCTCAGGTAATCCTCGGCGGAGGTCAGAACGATGTTCTTGAAGTTCGGATCGCCGTTGGCGTCAGTCTTGAGCACGGAAGCCATGGCCATGGCGTCGTTACTGCAGCCGCTCAGGCGCGAAACGTGGGTGTAGTCGTTGATGCCGATAAACAGTCCCTTGCGCATGGTTACACCGCCGTATGCTGGCGAATCGCGCTGATGATGCTGTTGGTGTTCCACGCGCACTCGGCATGGGCCGCGTTACGCACCACAGTGGAAATTCGCTCGGCACCGAACGGCTTGATCGCGATGATCACCTTGCCCATGCGCTTGGCGATCTCGATTTCCTTGTTGATCCACTTGCTGTACGTGGAATACATGCCAGCCATGATCAGCACCACCGAGCATGCACGGATCTTGTTTTCGATGGCCTCCTCAAGCTGTTTGTCGGTTTTGGCGCCCACGATCGGGTTGTCCGTTGGCACCGAAAAATTCTTGTACGTGAAACCGGGCCTGGCGTTGAGCAGGCGCACGAGATTGTCGTGGGCGTGGGGGTAGCTCCACGAATGGCTGATGAACAAATGGTAGGTTTGCATAGGTGTCCCTCTGTGTCGCCGGAGTGCGAAGAGGGCTTGAACTTAGGTGATTGGCGAACGGCTACAAGGGCTCGGCGCTTAAAGAGAAATGCCCTACAAGCAGGCGTGCGAATGCCTTACAGAAAGGTCTGACGTTTAAAACGGCGGGATTTTGTTTCGGGGCAGGGCCGCCACCCACCACCCCGTTGGCATCGGAGCGGTGGGCGCGTCTGTTTAGTAGCCGTTTTCCGGCAAGCTGGCGATGATCGAGCGGTAGCTGTTCATGCGTTGTTGCTGCACGCGGCCATCTTCCAGGGCTTTGAGCAGGGCGCAACCGGGTTCGCGGTCGTGCTTGCAGTCGCGGAAGCGGCAGGTGCCGAGCAGGTCGTTGAACTCGATGAAGCCGGCTTCGACATCGGCGCGGCTGACGTGGCCCAGGCCGAATTCGCGGATGCCCGGGGAGTCGATCAGTTCACCGCCGCCGGGGAAGTGGAACAATCGCGCGGTGGTGGTGGTGTGGGTGCCCTGGCCGGACAGTTCGGACAACGGCCCGACGCGGGTCTCGACGTTGGGCAGCAGACTGTTGACCAGCGAGGACTTGCCGACACCGGACTGGCCGACGAACACGCTGATGCGCCCGTCCAGTTGTTTCTGAAGTTGCTCCATGCCGTTGCCATGGTGTGCCGACACTTCCAGCACCGGGTAACCGAGGGTGCGGTAAACCGCGAGCAGGGCGTTCAGGGCCGGTGCGTTGTGTTCGTCGATCAGGTCGAACTTGTTGAGCAGCAGCAGTGGCTTGATGCCCGCATGCTCGGCGGCCACCAGATAACGGTCGATCAGGTTCGCATGGGGCTCGGGCAGCGGTGCAAACACGATTACGATCATGTCGACGTTGGCCGCTACCGGCTTGAGCTGGCCACGGCTGTCCGGGCGACACAGCTCGGTGTTGCGCGGCAGTTGCGCGACGATCACACCGATGCCCTGGTTGCCGGCACGCCAGACCACCTGGTCGCCAGTCACCAGCGCCGGCAGGTTGGCGCGCAGGTGGCAGCGGAACACCTGGCCGGCCAGTTCACCGTCGCGAGCCTCGACTTCGACCTGCACACCGAAGTGCGCGATCACCAGACCGTGCTGTTCCGGGCCCAGGTCACCGCCCTCGAGTGCCTCGACAGCCGAGGACTCGCGTTTGGCGGCGCGGGCAGCGCGTTCGCCCTGAATCTTTTCGATGCGCCAGTTTTGACGACGATTGAGTTGGCGTTTGGCCATGGGTGTTCCGTATCAAGAATGCAGCGATTAGGTAAAGCGGCGGCGAGTTTAGCACGCCCGGCCACCGGCCTAGGCTAAACTGCGCAGCATTACTTGGGAGCCGACACATGCAAAACTCGCAGAACCTTATCTGGATCGACCTGGAAATGACCGGTCTGAACCCTGATACCGACGTCATCATCGAGATGGCCACCATCGTCACCGACAGTGACCTGAACACCCTGGCTGAAGGTCCGGTGATCGCGATCCACCACAGCGACGCCATCCTTGCGGGCATGGACGAATGGAACACCCGTCAACACGGTGGCTCCGGACTCACCCAGCGCGTTCGCGACAGCCGCATCAGCATGGCCGAAGCCGAAGCGCAAACCATTGCCTTCCTGGAACAGTGGGTGCCGAAGGGCAAGTCACCGATCTGCGGCAACAGTATCTGCCAGGACCGTCGCTTCCTTTATACCCACATGAAATCTCTGGAAAGCTATTTCCACTACCGCAACCTCGACGTGTCGACCCTCAAGGAGCTCGCCGCGCGCTGGGCACCGGACGTTCGCGACAGCTTCAAGAAGGGCAGCACCCACCTGGCGCTGGACGACATCCGCGAATCGATCGCCGAGCTGCAGCACTACCGCAAGCATTTCATCAAGTTCTGATTGGGCGGCGCCTTTGTGGCGAGGGGGCTTGCCCCCGTAAATCGGCCGGCGCGGACTAACTGACAAAACACTTTGGCTTGGTTTTGGGGCCGCTTCGCGGGCCTGCGCGGGCAACCCCTCACCACAGGGAGCAGTGCTTTCTATGGAGCACTCTTTTGGTGCCTTGTTGAAGTGAGTAGACTGCGCGCCTTTTGTGCAAGGACCGCCACCATGCTGCTGATGCTCTACCTGATCGCCATCACCGCCGAAGCCATGACCGGCGCCCTGTCTGCCGGCCGGCGCGGCATGGACTGGTTTGGCGTGGTGCTGATCGCTTGTATCACAGCGCTGGGGGGGGGGGCGGTGCGCGACGTATTGCTCGGGCACTATCCGCTGACCTGGGTCAAACACCCCGAATACCTGGTGCTGACCTCGGCCGCGGCAATGATCACGGTGTTTACGGCGCGCTGGATGCGCCACCTGCGCTCGTTGTTTCTGGTGCTCGATGCCGTGGGCCTGGTGGCATTTACCCTGATTGGCTGCATGACTGCTCTGGAAATGGGCCATGGGATGTTGGTGGCATCGGTCAGCGGCGTGATCACCGGTGTGTTTGGCGGCATCCTGCGGGATATTTTCTGCAACGACATCCCGCTGATCTTCCGTCGCGAGCTTTACGCCAGCGTCTCGTTTGCCGCGGCGTGGTGCTACATGCTGTGCATCTACCTGCAATTGCCCAGCGAGCAGTCGATCCTGATTACCCTGTTCGGCGGTTTCCTGCTGCGGTTGCTGGCCATCCGTTTTCACTGGGAAATGCCCAAGTTCGTCTATAACGACGAAGCCTGAACGCGGGCCTCTGTAGGAACGAGCCTGCTCGCGATGGACGTCAACGATAACGCGGGCATCCTGAATGCCCGCGGCGCTCTCGGGTTTTTCGCGAGCAGGCTCGCTCCTACAGGAGTCCGTGTTGTTTCAGGGCCCACTCGACGTGTTCGCGCACCAACTCCGAGGGGTATTCCCTGCGAGCCTTCAGCGCTTCGAGCACTGGAATGGTCGAAGGCGCATTGCCCAGCCCGACCGCCAGGTTGCGCAGCCAGCTGTGATAGCCCGCCCGGCGTAGCGGCGAGCCTTCGGTGTTGCTGAGGAACTTGTCCTCGTCCCACATGAACAAGTCGGCCAGCTCGGCGTTGTCCAGGTTGTGCCGCGGCTTGAAGTCGCTTTCGCCGGAGGGGCGGGCAAAGCGGTTCCATGGGCAGACAATCTGGCAGTCATCGCAACCGAACACCCGGTTGCCGATCAGCGGTCGCAGATCTTCGGGGATGGCGCCTTTGAGTTCGATGGTCAGGTAGGAAATACAGCGTCGGGCGTCCAGCACATAGGGGCCCACGAAAGCATTGGTCGGGCAGATATCGAGGCAGGCCGTGCAGCGGCCGCAATGTTCGCCGGCGTGGGGCGGATCCACCGGCAGCGGCAAATCGACGAACAGCTCTGCCAGGAAGAAATAACTGCCGGCCTTGCGATTCAACACCAGGGTGTTTTTGCCGATCCAGCCAAGGCCCGCCTGCTCGGCGATGGCTTTTTCCAGCACGGGCGCGCTGTCGACGAAAGCACGGAACCCGAACGGGCCGATCTGGGCCTGAATTTTTTCTGCCAGTTGCTGCACGCGTTTGCGGATCAACTTGTGGTAATCGCGGCCCAGGGCGTAACGCGAGACGTAGGCTTTTTCCGGTTGGGTGAGCATTTTCGCCATTTGCGTGTCGCCCGACAGGTAGTCCATGCGCAGGGACACCACGCGCAGCGTGCCCGGCACCAGCTCTTCGGGATGCGAGCGTTTGCTGCCGTGGGCGCCCATGTACTCCATTTCGCCGTGGTAGCCGGCTTCGAGCCAGTGCTCCAGGTGCTGCTCATGCTCGGCCAGGTCGAGGCCGCTGATGCCGACTTGCTGAAAGCCCAGCTCGCGGCCCCAGTCCTTGATGGATTGGGCGAGGGCGGGCAGATCTGTGGTAATAGCAGGCATGAGACAAGAGAAACCGGAGCTGAGGTGCGTATAATTCTGCCAGACATCGGAGCCTGAAGACGCATGCCGCACACTAAAGATGAATTACCCGACGCGCTGTACAGCGCCGCGCAAGTGCGAGGGCTCGATGCGAGCCTGATCGCGGCCGGCACACCGGGCTTCGAATTGATGCAGCGCGCGGCCCGAGCGACGTGGCGGGCGCTGGTGCGGCAATGGCCGACAGCGAATGAACTGTGCGTGTTGGCCGGACATGGCAATAACGCCGGGGACGGGTATCTGGTGGCCGTGTTGGCCCAGCGTGCCGGATGGGCGGTGCGGGTGCTGGCGGTGGGGAATTCGCAGCGCTTGCAGGGCGACGCGGCGTTGGCCCATGCCGAGGCAGTGTCCGAAAACGTGGTCATCGAACCCTGGACGGCACAAACCGGATTGCGCGGCATTGTGCTGGATGCTTTGCTTGGCACCGGTCTGAGCGGTGACGTGCGTGAGCCGTATGCCGGCGCCATCGCCGCGATCAATGCCAGCGCACTGCCGGTTGCGGCGGTGGATATTCCGTCAGGGTTGTGCGCGGATACGGGTCGCATCCTTGGTCGTGCCGTGAGTGCCGACCTGACGGTGACCTTCATTGGATTGAAGCTGGGATTGTTCACCGGTGAAGCAGCGGACGTGGTCGGCGAGCTGGTATTCAATGATTTGCACGCGGATCCCCAGATGCTTGCGGGGGCGCCGGTCAGCGCTCGCCGACTGATGCCCGGTAACCTGCCGCGGCTGGCCTCACGAGCACCGGCTTCGCACAAGGGAAAATTCGGTCATGTATTGCTGATTGGCGGCGACCACGGTCTGGGGGGCGCTATCCTGCTCAGCGCGCAAAGCGCACTTCGCAGTGGCGCCGGCATGGTGTCCGTGGCGACCCGCGCCGAACATGTCCCTGCTGCGCTGGCCAGAATTCCCGAGGCGATGGTGCTGGGAACCTCTTCAGCCAATCAGTTGATGGAATTGCTACAAAAAGTGTCCGTGTTGGTCGTCGGTCCGGGATTGGGCCGGGCCGGCTGGGGGCGCAGTCTGCTGTCGGCGGCATCCGATGCGGCCCTGCCACAAGTGTGGGATGCCGACGCGCTGAACCTGTTGGCCGAAGAGCGTGCAACTCTGCCCAGGGATTGCGTAATCACCCCGCATCCGGGGGAGGCCGCCCGGTTGCTCGGGATAAGCACCGCCGAGGTTCAGGCGGATCGTCCGGCAGCGGCCCATGCACTGAGCAAAAAATACACAGCGGTCGTGGTTTTGAAGGGCGCGGGCAGTCTGGTCGCCCATCCCGACGGGCGACTGGCGCTTTGTCATCAGGGGCATCCGGCCATGGCCACTGCGGGTCTCGGTGATGTGCTGGCCGGCCTGGTCGGCGCGCTGCTGGCCCAAGGCATGACGGCGTTCGATGCGGCCTGCCTGGGGGTGTGGTTGCACGCCAATGCTGGCGCGCAACAAGGTAAATTCGGCCGTGGGTTGGCGGCCAGTGATCTGATTCCAGCCATTCGTCAGTTGTTGGAGGAGCATGCACCGTGTCTGAAGTAACCCTGTACCTGGCCGATGAGCAGGCCATGAGCGACTTTGGCGCACGCATCGCCCAAACTACCCAAGGTCATGGCCTGATTTTTCTTGAGGGGAATCTTGGCGCGGGGAAAACCACGCTGTCCCGGGGTATCATCCGGGGCCTGGGTCATGTCGGGGCGGTGAAAAGTCCGACGTTTACCCTGGTCGAGCCCTACGAAATCGGTGAAGTACGCGCTTTCCATTTCGACTTGTACCGCCTGGTCGATCCGGAAGAGCTTGAGTACCTGGGCATTCGCGACTATTTCGAAGATGATGCCCTGTGCCTGATCGAATGGCCGGATAAAGGTGCGGGCTTTTTGCCAAAGCCCGACCTGACCATTACCATTAGCCCGCATGACAGCGGGCGTTCGCTGAAAATTTTATCCCAGGGCTCGCGCGGCGAGGTCTGGTGTGCCGCCTTGGCGTTGGAATCCAAATAGATGATGGGGTTAGGTATGCGCTTTCGCGCGTTGGTGGCTGCCGTAGGGATGGTGTTTTTGGCGGTGACCGTCGACGCTGTGGCCGATTCGAAGGTCAACAGTGTTCGTCTGTGGCGTGCACCGGACAACACACGACTGGTGTTTGACCTGACCGGTCCCGTGCAGCACAGTGTTTTTACCCTTACCGCACCGGATCGCCTGGTCATCGACATCAACGGCGCGACCCTCGCTGCGCCGCTGAACGTCAATACCTCGAATACTCCAATCACCGCCATGCGCTCGGCCCAACGCACGCCGACCGACCTGCGCGTGGTCATCGACCTGAAAAAGGCCGTTACTCCGAAAAGCTTCTCCCTGGCGCCGAATGCCCAGTATGGCAACCGGCTGGTGGTCGATCTGTTCGATAACCCGTCCGATGCCGCGCCGCCGCCAGCACCGACTCCATCCGTTGCCACGGTGCCGGCGGTGCCGGTTACACCTGTGGAACCAGCCATCAAGCTGCCTCCCGCCCCAGCTGGCAAACGCGACATCATTGTGGTGATCGACGCCGGTCACGGTGGCGAAGACCCGGGTGCCTCGGGCTCGCGCGGTCAGCGCGAAAAAGACGTGGTATTGGCCATCGCCCGCGAGCTGCAGCGTCAGGTCAACGGCATGAAAGGCTTCCGCGCCGAATTGACCCGTACCGGTGACTACTTCATTCCATTGCGCGGCCGAACCGAGATCGCCCGCAAGAAGGGTGCCGACCTGTTCGTTTCGATTCACGCCGACGCGGCGCCTTCGGCTGCGGCCTTTGGTGCGTCTGTGTTTGCCTTGTCTGATCGCGGCGCGACGTCGGAGACGGCCCGCTGGCTGGCCGACAGCGAAAACCGCTCCGATCTGATCGGCGGTGCCGGCAACGTCAGCCTCGATGACAAGGACCGCATGCTTGCCGGCGTGCTGCTTGACCTGTCGATGACGGCGTCCCTGACGTCCAGCCTGAACGTTGGACAAAAGGTATTGACCAATATTGGCCGGGTAACGCCACTGCACAAGCAACGGGTTGAACAGGCAGGGTTCATGGTGTTGAAGTCTCCGGATATTCCGTCGATCCTCGTGGAAACCGGGTTTATCTCCAATGCCAACGAGGCATCCAAGCTGTCAGCGGCAAATCACCAGCAGGCGCTGGCTCGCTCGATCAGCAGTGGTGTGCGCCAATTCTTCCAGCAAAATCCACCACCGGGTACTTATATTGCCTGGCTGCGCGACTCCGGCAAGATCGCCCAGGGGCCGCGTGACCATCGGGTAAGCCCGGGCGAGACGCTGGCGATGATCGCTGTGCGTTATCAAGTGTCACCGGCGTCCCTGCGTAGTGCCAACAAGCTGCCGAGTGACGAGCTCAAGGTCGGTCAGCACCTGACTATTCCGGGTAACGAGCTGGCGGCCAAGGAATGAATCAGGTCATCAGCAACAGTGCTCGCATCGAGCTGCTCAGTCCACGGCTGGCGAACCAGATTGCTGCCGGTGAGGTGGTCGAACGCCCGGCATCGGTGATCAAGGAACTGTTGGAAAATAGCCTCGATTCCGGTGCCCGGCGTATCGATGTCGATGTCGAGCAAGGTGGTGTCAAACTGCTGCGGGTGCGTGACGATGGCAGCGGCATTTCTGCCGATGACCTGCCGCTGGCCCTGGCCCGTCACGCCACCAGCAAGATTCGCAATCTGGAAGACCTCGAGCAGGTCATGAGCCTGGGTTTTCGTGGTGAGGCCCTGGCCTCGATCAGTTCCGTGGCGCGCCTGACCCTGACATCCCGCACCCGCGACGCCGACCAGGCCTGGCAGGTCGAAACCGAAGGGCGTGACATGGCGCCCCGGGTACAGCCAGCCGCCCACCCAGTCGGCACCTCGGTTGAAGTACGCGATCTGTTCTTCAATACCCCGGCGCGGCGCAAGTTTCTCAAGACCGAAAAAACCGAATTCGATCACCTGCAGGAAGTGATCAGGCGCCTGGCGCTTGCGCGGTTCGACGTCGCGTTTCATTTGCGCCACAACGGCAAGACCATTCTCAGCCTGCACGAGGCCCACGATGATGCGGCCCGCGCCCGACGAGTAGCGGCGATCTGCGGCCCGGGGTTCCTGGAGCAGGCGCTGCCGATCGAAATCGAGCGTAATGGCCTGCACCTGTGGGGTTGGGTCGGGTTGCCCACCTTCAACCGCAGTCAGGCGGATTTGCAGTATTTCTTCGTTAACGGCCGTGCCGTGCGTGACAAACTGGTGGCCCATGCGGTGCGCCAGGCCTACCGCGACGTGCTGTTCAACGGCCGGCACCCGACTTTCGTGCTGTTTTTCGAAGTCGATCCGGCGGGCGTCGACGTCAACGTGCATCCGACCAAGCACGAAGTTCGCTTCCGTGACGGGCGCATGGTCCACGATTTCCTCTACGGCACCCTGCATCGCGCCTTGGGTGATGTGCGTCCGGATGATCAACTGGCAGCACCGGTCGTGACCGCAGTCGTCCGACCTAGCGGTATCGAAGCGGGTGAGTTCGGTCCCCAGGGCGAAATGCGCCTGGCGGCCAATGCGCTGCTGGAGCAGCCCCAGGCGCAGCCGTCGTTCAATGCTCCGGCCGGTTCTGGCGCTGGCGCGGGTTATCAGTATCAATATTCGCCACGCCCGCAGGCCGCTGTGCCGGCAGCGGAAGCGCAGGCCGCGTATCGCGAGTTCTTCGCGCCGCTGCCTGAGGCCAACGCCATGGCGCTACCGGATGGGCAGGGTGATATCCCGCCGCTGGGTTATGCGCTGGCGCAACTGAAGGGTATCTATATTCTTTCCGAAAACGCTCAGGGGTTGGTGCTGGTGGACATGCACGCCGCCCACGAGCGGATCATGTACGAGCGCCTGAAAATCGCCATGGCCAGCGAAGGCCTGAGCGGTCAACCGCTGCTGGTGCCTGAGTCGCTGGCGGTCAGCCAGCGTGAGGCCGATTGCGCCGAAGAGCACGTCGCCTGGTTTCAGCGCCTGGGTTTCGAATTGCAGCGCCTTGGCCCGGAAACCCTGGCCATCAGGCAGATTCCAGCCTTGCTCAAGCAGGCGGAAGCCAACCGCCTGGTCGGTGATGTATTGGCCGACCTGATGGAATACGGCACCAGTGATCGCATCCAGGCGCATCTGAACGAACTACTCGGGACCATGGCCTGTCATGGCGCGGTTCGGGCGAATCGACGGCTGGCCTTGCCGGAAATGAACGGTCTGCTGCGTGACATGGAAAACACCGAGCGCAGCGGTCAATGCAACCATGGCCGACCGACCTGGACCCAACTGGGGCTGGACGATCTGGACAAACTGTTTTTGCGCGGTCGTTGATGAGCCAGTTTCCCCCTGCAATTTTCCTGATGGGCCCGACCGCCGCCGGCAAGACCGACCTGGCCATCGAACTCACCAAGGTCCTGCCTTGCGAGTTGATCAGTGTCGATTCAGCCTTGGTCTACCGGGATATGGATATTGGTACGGCCAAGCCTTCCAGGGAGCTCCTGGCGCAATATCCGCATCGCCTGATTGATATTCTTGACCCGGCCGAGAGCTACTCGGCTGCCGATTTTCGCCGTGACGCCCTGCAAGCCATGGCTGATATCACGGCTCGCGGCAAAATACCGCTGCTGGTGGGCGGCACAATGCTCTATTACAAGGCTCTGGTCGAAGGCCTGGCCGATATGCCGGCAGCTGATCCCGAGGTTCGCGCGCAGATTGAGGAAGAGGCTGCACGCCTTGGCTGGCAGGCCTTGCACGAACAGCTTGGGCAAATAGACCCGGAGTCTGCGGCGCGTATTCATCCGAACGATCCGCAGCGACTTAGTCGAGCGCTGGAAGTTTATCGTGTCAGCGGTCAAAGCATGACTGCCCTGAGATTGCAACAATCTGTGCAAAGTACTGAAGCAGCCGCTTCGGGACGGCAACAATTGCCCTATACTGTCGCAAACTTGGCGATTGCCCCGGCAAATCGCCAGGTACTGCATGAGCGAATTAAACAAAGATTCACTTTAATGTTGGAACAGGGATTCATTGACGAGGTCGTAGCCCTGCGTAAGCGAAGTGACCTGCATGCCGGGTTGCCGTCTATACGTGCAGTAGGCTACCGACAAGTCTGGGATTACCTGGATGGCAAGCTGACACAAGCCGAGATGCAGGAGCGTGGAATCATCGCCACGCGCCAGTTGGCAAAGCGTCAGTTCACCTGGCTGCGCAGTTGGGCTGATTTACACTGGCTGGACAGCCTCGATTGCGACAATCTGCCACGCGCCTTGAAATACTTGGGGACCATCTCCATATTGAGCTGAGTCTTCGCAATTGCCGTCTATCCTTGGGGGTGGGGCGGCCAAAGCCATCTGAATACCTATTTTTTATATTGAATCCTTAAAGGAGTGCGGCACATGTCAAAAGGGCATTCGCTACAAGACCCTTACTTGAATACTTTACGTAAAGAGAAAGTTGGGGTTTCCATCTACCTGGTCAACGGTATCAAACTGCAAGGCACGATCGAGTCCTTCGACCAGTTCGTTATCCTGCTGAAAAACACCGTAAGCCAGATGGTCTACAAGCACGCTATCTCTACAGTGGTACCGGTTCGTCCAATTCGTCTGCCAAGCGCAACCGAATCCGAAGCTGGTGACGCTGAGCCAGGTAACGCCTGATAGGAGTCTCCTTTGTTCTTTGAGCGCCACGGTGGTGGTGAGCGAGTCATTCTCGTTCACTTGGATGGACAGGACCCTGAGGCGCGCGAAGATCCGCAGGAGTTTCAGGAGTTGGCTAATTCGGCTGGCGCCGAGACCGTTGCGTTTTTTAACGTGCCGCGTCATCGGCCAACCGCCAAATTCCTGATCGGCAGCGGCAAGGTCGAGGAACTGCGCGACCTGGTCAAGGCCGAAGAGGCCGATCTGGTGATTTTCAATCACATCCTCACGCCCAGTCAGGAACGTAACCTCGAACGTGTTTTCGAGTGTCGCGTGATCGACCGTACCGGTCTGATTCTCGATATTTTCGCCCAGCGCGCCCGTACCCATGAGGGCAAGCTCCAGGTAGAACTGGCCCAGCTTGACCACATGAGCACCCGGCTGGTTCGGGGCTGGACCCACCTTGAACGCCAGGGTGGCGGTATCGGCATGCGTGGCCCGGGTGAAACCCAGCTCGAAACCGACCGCCGTTTGCTACGGGTTCGCCTGCGTCAGATCAAGGGTCGGCTGGAGAAGGTGCGCAGTCAGCGCGAACAGTCGCGACGCGGCCGCTCCCGTGCGGATATCCCTACCGTGTCCCTGGTGGGGTATACCAACGCCGGCAAATCCACGCTTTTCAATAACGTGACGAAATCCGACGTGTACGCGGCTGACCAGTTGTTTGCCACGCTGGACCCGACCCTGCGCCGTCTGGAACTGGACGATTTGGGGCCGATTGTCCTGGCGGACACTGTAGGGTTCATTCGCCACTTGCCGCACAAGCTGGTCGAGGCATTTCGGTCTACTCTCGAAGAGTCGAGCAACTCCGACCTGTTGTTGCACGTGATCGATGCGGCCGAACCCGATCGCATGTTGCAGATCGAGCAGGTTATGGTGGTGCTGGGCGAGATTGGTGCCCAGGACTTGCCGATCCTCGAGGTCTATAACAAACTCGATTTGCTTGAAGGCGTTGAACCGCAAATCCAGCGCGACGAAAACGGCAAGCCCCAGCGGGTCTGGCTGTCGGCGCGTGATGGCACGGGTCTGGAATTGCTTGAACAAGCCATTGCCGAGTTGCTTGGCAGTGATTTGTTCATCGGTACCTTGCGCTTGCCGCAACGATTCGCTCGACTGCGTGCGCAGTTTTTCGAACTCGGTGCGGTGCAAAAAGAAGAACACGACGAAGAAGGCATCAGTTTGCTTGCCGTTCGTTTGCCCCGGGTCGAGTTGAATCGACTGGTAAGCCGCGAAGGATTGCAGCCGATGGAATTCATCGAGCAACACACTTTGCAATAAAAGCCTGAGAAAGCGGTTGTGTCGTGGTGACAGGCATTCTGTAGCATTGGTCGGCGCGCCGTGGGTGCGTCTTTGCTTTATCAGATGGAGAGCGCTATGGCTTGGAATGAGCCGGGTGGCAACTCGAATAATCAGGACCCTTGGGGTGGCAAGCGTCGTAACAACGGCGACCGCAAGGGACCACCGGATCTCGACGAGGCCTTCCGAAAGCTGCAGGAAAGCCTGAACGGGTTGTTCGGTGGTGGTAAAAAACGTGGTGGTGACGACGGCGGTGGTCCGGGCAAGAGTGGCGGCTTTGGCGGCCTGCTCGGTATCGGCCTGGTCGTGTTGGCGGCCGTATGGCTGTACAGCGCGGTCTATGTAGTCGACGAGCAGGAGCAGGCCGTGGTGCTGCGCTTCGGCAAGTACTACGAAACCGTTGGCCCGGGCCTGAATATCTACTTCCCGCCGATCGACAAGAAGTACATGGAGAACGTCACGCGTGAGCGTGCCTACACCAAGCAGGGCCAGATGCTGACTGAAGACGAAAACATCGTCGAAGTGCCGCTGACCGTGCAGTACAAGATCAGCAACCTGCAGGACTTCGTGCTGAGCGTCGATCAGCCGGAAGTCAGCCTGCAGCACGCGACCGACAGCGCCTTGCGCCATGTGGTGGGTTCCACCGCGATGGACCAGGTGTTGACCGAAGGTCGTGAATTGATGGCCAGCGAAATCAAGGAGCGTCTGCAACGCTTCATGGATACCTATCGCACCGGTATCACCGTTACCCAGGTCAACGTGCAGAGCGCAGCAGCACCGCGTGAAGTTCAGGAAGCCTTCGATGACGTGATCCGCGCCCGTGAAGACGAGCAGCGTTCGCGCAACCAGGCTGAAACCTATGCCAACGGCGTCGTGCCGGAAGCCCGTGGTCAGGCCCAGCGCATCCTCGAGGATGCCAATGGCTACCGTGACGAAACCGTCTCGCGCGCCAAGGGTGAGGCCGACCGCTTCACCAAGCTGGTCGCCGAGTACCGCAAGGCCCCTGAAGTCACCCGTCAGCGTCTGTACCTGGACACCATGCAGGAAGTCTTCAGCAACACCAGCAAGGTTCTCGTGACCGGCAACAAGAACGGCCAGAGCAATCTGCTGTACTTGCCGCTGGACAAGATGGTCGAGAGTGGTCGCAACACCAGCACCCCGGTGAGCAGTGCGGCAGCCACCAGCAATGAAGCGAATGCGCGTGCGGCAGCCGATCTGCAGCAACAGCAAGCACGTACCAGGGAGAGTCGCTGATGAGCAATAAATCGCTGATCGCCCTTATTGTCGGCGTCGTCGTGGCGATCGCTGCCTGGAACTGCTTCTACATCGTGGCTCAGACCGAGCGTGCGGTGTTGCTGCAGTTCGGTCGCGTGGTCCAGACCGATGTTCAGCCAGGCCTGCATGTGAAAGTGCCTTACGTTAACCAGGTGCGTAAATTTGACGCACGTCTGATGACGCTGGATGCACCGACGCAACGCTTCCTGACGCTGGAAAAGAAAGCCGTGATGGTCGATGCCTACGCCAAGTGGCGCGTGAAGGACGCTGAGCGTTTCTACACCGCGACTTCCGGCCTCAAGCAGATCGCCGACGAGCGTCTGTCCCGTCGTCTGGAATCGGGTCTGCGTGACCAGTTCGGTAAGCGCACCCTGCACGAAGTGGTGTCGGGTGAACGTGATGCGCTGATGGCGGACATCACGGCTTCGCTGAACAAGATGGCCGAGAAAGAGCTGGGCATCGAAGTGGTCGATGTTCGGGTCAAGACCATCGACCTGCCCAAAGAAGTGAATCGCAGCGTGTTCGAACGTATGAGCACCGAGCGTGAGCGTGAAGCTCGCGAGCACCGCGCCAAGGGTAACGAGCTGGCCGAAGGCATCCGTGCCGACGCCGATCGTCAGCGCCGCGTGCTGCTGGCTGAAGCCTATCGTGAATCCGAAGAGGTTCGCGGTGACGGCGATGCCCAGGCTGCTGCGATCTACTCCAAGGCCTACGGTCAGGACCAGGAGTTCTACGCGTTCTACCGTAGCCTGCGCGCTTACCGTGAAAGCTTCGCGAACAAATCCGACGTCATGGTCCTCGACCCAAGCAGTGACTTCTTCCATTACCTGGAAAAAGCCAAGCCTTGATACGACGTTGACCTGAATCATCCCGCCGGGCGGCTAAAACCTCTGGCGGGGTGATCCTTTGGGAAAACGTGTGTATGATGCGGCAGCCGGGAAATTCCCGGCTTTTTTGCGTCTGCATGTTTGATTGTTTTTTTAAGCAGATGCCGGGCCGATTGGCTCGACAGTTTTTCGAGGAAAGTGGTTGGCGAAGCCGGTAGAAGGGCTTTTCGCTCCGTCGCTCATGCGCGTGGTTTGTGCGCAAACCGACCATTTTCTGCTTCACTCAAGGCTCGCCGACAGGCTGGTCGCCCGGAGATAGGGGAAGGCGTAATGGCAACGGTAGACCGCTGGCTTCTGCCAGATGGCATCGAAGAAGTACTGCCACCGGAGGCGGCGCGCATTGAAGTTGCGCGTCGTCAGGTGTTGGATCTGTTCCAGAGCTGGGGTTACGAGTTTGTCGTGACTCCCCATATCGAGTACCTGGAATCCCTGCTGACCGGCGCGGGCCAGGACCTGGATTTACGCACCTTCAAGGTCATCGACCCGCAATCGGGCCGGCAGATGGGTTTCCGTGCCGACATTACGCCGCAAGTGGCGCGGATCGATGCGCATACCTTGCGTCGCGAAGGCCCGAGCCGCCTGTGCTATGCCGGCAGCGTGCTGCATGCGCAGCCGCGAGCCCTGTCGTCCTCGCGCAGTCCGATCCAGCTGGGAGCCGAGTTGTACGGCGATGGCAGTCCGAGCAGTGACGTTGAAGTCATCAGCCTGATGCTGGCCATGCTGCAACTGGCCGATGTGCCGGACGTGCACATGGATCTGGGACACGTTGGCATCTACCGCGGCCTGGCCCGCGCTGCCGGTTTGTCCGGTGAGGTTGAACAGCAGTTGTTCGATGCCCTGCAACGCAAGGCTATCGACGAAGTCATTACCTTGACCGAAAGCCTGCCTGCCGATTTGTCGGGCATGTTGCGCGCCCTGGTTGATCTGTGTGGCGGTCGTGAAGTACTGACTGCCGCGCGCGAGCGCCTGGCCAATGCGCCGGCGCCGGTACTGGCGGCGCTGGACGATTTGCTGGCAATTGCCGAGCGTCTGTCTGTGCGTTTCCCGCAGCTGCCGCTGTACTTCGACCTGGGTGAGCTGCGCGGCTACCACTACCACACCGGCGTGGTATTCGCCGTGTTTGTGCCGGGTGTCGGCCAGTCGATCGCCCAAGGTGGTCGTTACGACGATATCGGCGCCGACTTCGGTCGCGCCCGTCCGGCAACGGGCTTCTCTACCGATTTGAAAACCCTGGTGACCCTGGGGCGTGCTGAGATCGAGCTACCGTCTGGCGGTATCTGGATGCCTGACAGTACGGATGCGGCACTCTGGCAGCAGGTTTGCCAGTTGCGCAGTGAGGGTCAGCGTGTCGTTCAGGCTTTGCCTGGGCAACCTTTGGCCGCCGCCCGTGAAGCGGACTGCGACCGGCAATTGATTCAGCAGAACGGGCTTTGGCAAGTATCGCCACTGGCTTCTTGAGTTTTCCCGCCGGCTGCCGCCGGCACCAAGTTTGCGCGAATGAGGACAAGTGTTATGGGTAAGAATGTCGTAGTCCTGGGCACCCAATGGGGTGATGAGGGCAAAGGCAAGATCGTTGATCTGCTGACCGAACATGCTGCCGCCGTAGTGCGCTACCAGGGCGGCCACAACGCAGGCCACACCCTGGTGATCGACGGCGAGAAAACCGTCTTGCACCTGATCCCGTCGGGCGTACTGCGCGAAGGCGTGCAGTGCCTGATCGGCAACGGCGTGGTGGTTGCACCAGACGCTCTGCTGCGGGAAATCATCAAGCTGGAAGAGAAAGGCGTACCGGTGCGTGAGCGCCTGCGTATCAGCCCGTCCTGCCCGCTGATCCTGTCCTTCCACGTTGCGCTGGACCAGGCCCGTGAAAAGGCTCGTGGCGAGCTGAAGATCGGTACCACCGGTCGCGGCATCGGCCCGGCTTACGAAGACAAGGTTGCACGTCGCGGCCTGCGTGTTGGCGACCTGCTCAACATGCCGCGCTTTGAAGACAAACTGCGTGAACTGGTGGATTACCACAACTTCATGCTGGTGGGTTACTACAAAGAGCCAGCCATCGAATTCGACAAGACCCTGGCTGAGTGCAAGGAATACGCTGAGCTGCTCAAGCCGCTGATGCTGGACGTGACTGCCGAGCTGCACGACCTGCGTCGCGCTGGCAAAGACATCATGTTCGAAGGTGCCCAGGGTTCGTTGCTGGACATCGACCACGGTACCTACCCGTACGTGACCAGTTCCAATACCACCGCTGGCGGCGTTGCTACCGGTTCGGGTGTTGGCCCGATGTTCCTGGACTACATCCTGGGCATCACCAAGGCTTACACCACGCGTGTAGGTTCGGGTCCATTCCCGACTGAGCTGTTCGACGAAGTCGGTGCGCATCTGGCCAAGCAAGGTCACGAGTTCGGCGCGACTACCGGCCGTGCTCGCCGTTGCGGCTGGTTCGACGCCGTTATCCTGCGTCGCGCTATCGATGTGAACAGCATCTCGGGCATCTGCCTGACCAAGCTGGACGTACTCGACGGTCTGGAAACCATCAACATCTGCGTCGGCTACAAAGATGCACAAGGCAACGCCGTTGCCCCGACTGATGCTGACAGCTACGTGGGCCTGCAGCCCGTGTACGAAGAAGTGCCGGGCTGGACCGAGTCGACCGTGGGTGCCAAAACCCTGGAAGAGCTGCCTGCTAACGCTCGTGCTTACATCAAGCGCGTCGAAGAGCTGATCGGCGCGCCGATCGACATTATTTCGACGGGCCCGGATCGCAACGAAACCATCGTTCTGCGTCATCCGTTTGCTTGATAAGCTGTTGATGTAACAAACAAAGGCCCCTTAATCGGGGCCTTTGTCGTATATGCCTGTAGGACGGCATGACCTTTGCTGTAATCGTTGCTTATTGCATCGCTTCCAGCGCGCCATCAATTTAATGGCGCCCAGCAGAGGGGTTTTAAGTGTCTGCCGTTCTCTCACTGTTACAAAGCCGTCTCTTGCGGCCAGTGTTCGTTACTCTCGGTATCGCCCTTTTGGTGCAGGTGCTGGTGGCTGTTGCCCTGACCCGGAGCACAGTGACCGCTCTGGAAGCCGATCTGGGGGCTCGGCTGGGTGCCGACAGTCAAAAGCTTGCCAGTGAGCTGGAGCAGGCCGGGCGTGAAGTCACGTCAAGTCTGGACAGTCTCTCCGCCAGTACCCGTCAGCGCCTCACCGCCGGTTTGTCCACGCGATTGCAGCAAGAGCAGGCGCAATTGCGTTCGACTCTGGAAAAGGCCCTGAGGGAGTCTGCCAATGATATGGCGCAGCTTTTGGCATCGGTCGCACCCCGGGCCATGTGGGATAACGATGTCCCGACCTTGTCCGAATTCGCTCGTCGCGCCCAGCGCAATCCCAATGTGTTGTTCGTGGTGTATGACGATGCTACCGGCCAGCATTTGACGCGCTATCTGAATCGCGAAAACCCGATCAACAAGGTATTGCTGGAAAAAGGCCAGGGCGAGCGGGCGTTGGATAAGGTGCTGGACGCGGCGAAGAGCGATCCGTCGGTGTTCTACATCGAGGCTTCGATCAGCCCGAACGGTGTGGAAATCGGCAAGGTGTTGATGGGCGTCTCGAAGGCTTCGGTGGAGGCTGATGTTGCAGCCCTGGACAAGCGTTTCTCGGCGCTGATCGCCAGCAGTGATCAACTGGTTGGTGACAGCCTCAAAGGCGCGGCGGCTGACAGTGCGGCGGCCATGGGGGCGCGCCTGCAGTCGGCGCAGTCCACGGCGGCCGAAATGAAAGCCAACACCACCAGCACGGTGCAGGAAGCTGCGGCCACCTTGCGCTGGCGCATCGGTGTGTGCCTGGCGGTGGTGGGCTTTGGGGTCTTGCTGTTGCTGGCTGTGGTGCTCGGGCGGCGAGTGGTCAACCGCCTGAAAATGCTGATTGTCGCCATGGATGACCTGGCGGCGGGCGAGGGGGATCTGACCAAGCGAGTAAAAATCAGCAGCAAGGACGAGATTGGCGACATGGCCTCGGCGGTCAATCGTTTTGTGGATAAGTTGCAGCCGATCGTGCGCGAGGCGGGCGATGTGGCCCAGCGCACCGGGGTTGAAATCGGCGCCATGACGTTGCGCAACGCCGGTGCTGATGCTGCGGCAGGCCTGCAGCGTGATGAGGTGGCGGAAAGTTTGCGTGCCTTGTCGCAAATGGCCGATGAGGCGCAATCGGAAAGTCATGCCATGCAGGCGGCGTTGAAGCAGGTCGTGGAAATTCGTCAGGCTACCGACGAAAACACCCGGACCTCGGCGAAAGTCGGCAGTCTGATCGAGGAGCTCGCCGGCCAGGTCAATACCGGTGCGCAGGTCATCGAACGCCTGGCGCAGCAAAGTCAGCAAATCGAGGTGGTGCTCACGGTGATCCACGGAATTGCCGAGCAGACCAATCTGCTGGCGCTCAACGCGGCCATCGAGGCGGCGCGGGCTGGCGAGACCGGGCGCGGGTTTGCGGTGGTGGCTGATGAGGTGCGGGCACTGGCGAGCAAGACGCAAAGCTCCACTGGCGATATCCAGGCGCACATCGTTGCCTTGCAGCAGGGCGCGCGTGAGGCGGTTGCGGCAATCGGTCAGGCCGGGCGTCAGGCCAACGAAGGTTTGCTGGTGTTGCGAGACAGTTCGCGGTTGCAGCAGTCGGTGCAGGCGTCGGTCGAGCAGGTGCACGCGGCAATCGGCTTGGCGACCCAGGCTGCCGCGCACCAGGCGCAGGGCGCTCAAGCGGTACGTGGCCGGGTCGAGACCATTCATGCGCAGGCCGAGAAGGCTGCCAAGGCTGTTGTGGAGACGACGGCCAGTGGCAAGGTGCTGGATGGGCTGGCAGCGCAGTTGAAAGCGAGCCTGGGGCAGTTCCGGGCTTAGATTATCTCTTGCCCGACCTGACGCCTTCGCGAGCAAGCCCGCTCCCACATTGAATCGAGTGGAATACGATTAAATGTGGGGGCGGGCTTGCTCGCGAAGGCGATGTCGGCAGCGCTGATGCCTTGGCATCTGGCTTGTCCGGCGCAAACAAAAGAGGGGTGATGCCACAGATGAACCCCGGAAACGCAAAAACCCGCTTTCGCGGGTTTCTGTGAAACTCAAGGCCGAAACCTTGAATTTGAATTGGTGCCCAGAAGAAGACTCGAACTTCCACGACCTTGCGGTCACCAGCACCTGAAGCTGGCGTGTCTACCAATTTCACCATCTGGGCATTCATCTTCAGCGTTGCCGCTGTTGATGTGGCGCACTATACGGAGGGTCTTTTGATCTGTAAACCCCTGATTTTAAAATTATTAAATCAGATGTTCAGAATGCAAAAAACCCGCTTTCGCGGGTTTTTGTGTGAGCCTTGAAATTGATCTAATCTCAAGCTCGAAATTGGTGCCCAGAAGAAGACTCGAACTTCCACGACCTTGCGGTCACCAGCACCTGAAGCTGGCGTGTCTACCAATTTCACCATCTGGGCAGTATCGGCAACGTCTCCGTCGTCGATGGCGCGCACTATACGGAGGGTCTTTTTGACTGTAAACCCCTGAGATCAAAAAAACCTGAAAAATTTCGCCAGCGGTCTTCAAATCAGCGTTGCAGTGTCGATAAAGGGCTTTAGAAGGGCTCTCGGAGCCTGAAATTTCCCGTTTCATTACGCCTATGCCAAACTAACCCGCATATAGACAAGGTGAAAACTCTCTAATGGCCGATTGGCAGTCCCTCGATCCCGAGGCCGCTCGTGAAGCGGAAAAATACGAAAACCCTATTCCTAGCCGTGAACTGATCCTTCAGCACCTTGCTGATCGGGGTTCGCCTGCTAACCGCGAGCAACTGGTCGAAGAGTTTGGTCTGACCACAGAAGACCAGATCGAAGCCCTGCGCCGCCGCCTGCGCGCCATGGAGCGCGATGCTCAACTCATCTACACCCGTCGCGGCACTTATGCGCCGGTGGACAAGCTCGACCTGATCCTGGGCCGCATCAGCGGTCACCGCGATGGCTTCGGCTTCCTGGTGCCGGACGACGGCAGTGATGACCTGTTCATGAGCCCGGCGCAAATGCGCCTGGTGTTCGATGGCGACCGTGCCCTGGCGCGGGTTTCCGGCCTGGACCGTCGTGGTCGCCGCGAAGGCATGATCGTCGAGGTGGTATCCCGTGCCCACGAGACCATCGTCGGCCGTTACTTCGAAGAGGGCGGTATCGGCTTCGTGGTTGCCGATAACCCGAAGATCCAGCAGGAAGTGCTGGTGACACCGGGCCGCAATGCCAACGCGCAGATCGGTCAGTTCGTCGAAGTGAAAATTACCCACTGGCCGACGCCACGCTTCCAGCCGCAAGGCGACGTGGTCGAAGTCGTGGGTAACTACATGGCGCCGGGCATGGAAATCGATGTCGCCCTGCGTACGTATGACATTCCTCACGTCTGGCCTGAAGCTGTACTCAAGGAAGCCGGCAAGCTCAAGCCGGAAGTCGAAGAGAAAGACAAAGAGAAACGCATCGACCTGCGCCATCTGCCGTTCGTCACCATCGACGGCGAAGATGCCCGCGACTTCGATGACGCGGTCTACTGCGAAGCCCGACCAGGCAAGCTGCGCCTGTTCTCTGGCGGCTGGAAGTTGTACGTGGCCATCGCCGACGTCTCCAGCTACGTCAAGCTCGGCTCCGCGCTGGACAACGAAGCCCAGGTTCGCGGTAACTCGGTGTACTTCCCCGAGCGCGTGATCCCTATGCTGCCCGAGCAGTTGTCCAACGGTCTGTGCTCGCTCAATCCGCAGGTTGACCGCCTGGCCATGGTTTGCGAGATGACCATCTCCAAATCCGGCGAAATGACCGATTACTGCTTCTACGAAGCGGTGATTCACTCCCATGCCCGCCTGACCTACAACAAGGTCAGCGCCATGCTGGAAACGCCGAAAGCCACCGAAGCGCGCAAGCTGCGTGGCGAATACACCGACGTCGTGCCGCACCTCAAGCAACTGTACTCGCTGTACAAGGTGCTGCTGGCTGCGCGTCATGTGCGTGGCGCGATCGACTTCGAAACCCAGGAAACCCGGATCATCTTCGGTACCGAGCGCAAGATCGCGGAAATTCGCCCGACCGTGCGCAACGATGCTCACAAGCTTATCGAAGAATGCATGCTGGCGGCCAACGTGGCCACCGCCGAATTCCTGAAAAAGCACGAAATTCCTGCGCTGTATCGCGTGCACGATGGCCCGCCACCGGAGCGTCTGGAAAAACTGCGTGCCTTCCTCGGCGAACTCGGCCTGTCCCTGCACAAAGGCAAGGATGGCCCGTCGCCGAAGGATTATCAGGCACTGCTGGCCGGTATCAAGGATCGTCCGGATTTCCACCTGATCCAGACCGTGATGCTGCGCTCGTTGAGCCAGGCGGTGTACAGCGCCGATAACCAGGGCCACTTCGGCCTGAATTACGAGGCTTACACGCACTTCACCTCGCCGATCCGCCGTTACCCGGACTTGCTCACGCATCGGGCGATCCGCAGCGTCATCCATTCGAAACAGGACACCCCGCACGTTCGCCGTGCCGGTGCGATGACCATCCCGAAGGCGCGTATCTATCCGTACGACGAAGCGGCCCTGGAGCAACTCGGCGAGCAATGCTCGATGAGCGAGCGCCGTGCCGACGAAGCGACCCGTGACGTGGTGAACTGGCTCAAGTGCGAGTTCATGAAAGATCGCGTGGGCGAGTCGTTCCCGGGGGTGATTACCGCAGTGACCGGTTTTGGCTTGTTCGTCGAGCTGACCGACATCTACGTCGAAGGCCTGGTGCATGTCACCGCGCTGCCGGGCGATTACTACCACTTCGACCCAGTACACCACCGCCTGGCCGGTGAGCGTACCGGGCGCAGCTTCCGTCTGGGTGATACCGTGGAAGTGCGGGTCATGCGCGTCGACCTCGACGAACGCAAGATCGACTTCGAGATGGCTGAAAAGACCATCAGCGCGCCAATCGGCCGCAAAAAACGCGGCGCCGAAACCGCAGCACCGGCAGCTAAAACCGCAGCAGAGCCGGCACCGGCAAAAACCGGTCGTCGTCCTGCCAAGGAAAAGGCCGCCGAGGCTTATCGCCCAAGCGATGCAGCAGCGAAAAACGCTGAAGTGCGCAAGAGTCGTGAAATGAAGCAGGCGTTGCTCGCCGGCGCGAAAAGCGGCGGTAAAGCGGCGTCTGGGGGAAAGACCAGCCGGTCGGCGCCTGACAAGGCTGTCGGCGGCAAACCAGCCAAACCGAGCAAGCACCGTAAAGGCCCGCCAAAAGCGGGCTCGGCTCCAGCCAAGAGTGGCGGGGCGCGTAAACCTAAGGCCAAGTCATGAGTCAGTTGGAAAAGATTTATGGCGTACACGCTGTCGAAGCGTTGCTGCGTCATCACCCCAAACGCGTCAAGCAGATCTGGCTGGCCGAAGGTCGCAATGACCCTCGTGTCCAGACGCTGATTGAGTTGGCCAATGAAAACCGGGTCCAGGTCGGCCAGGCCGAGCGCCGTGAAATGGACGCTTGGGTTGAAGGCGTGCACCAGGGTGTGGTCGCGGAAGTGAGCCCGAGTCAGGTGTGGGGCGAGGCGATGCTCGACGAGTTGCTCGATCGCACCGACGGCGCGCCGTTGTTGCTGGTGCTCGACGGCGTGACCGATCCGCATAACCTCGGTGCCTGCCTGCGTTCGGCCGATGCGGCGGGCGCGCTGGCAGTGATCGTACCGAAGGACAAGTCGGCAACCCTGACTCCGGTTGTACGAAAAATCGCCTGCGGTGCAGCGGAAGTGATTCCGCTGGTTGCCGTGACCAACCTGGCGCGCACCCTGGAAAAACTCCAGCAGCGCGGCTTGTGGGTTGTCGGTACGGCCGGTGAAGCTGAGGTCAGCCTGTATGACCAGGATCTGACCGGCCCGACCATCCTGATCATGGGAGCCGAAGGAAAAGGCATGCGTCGCCTGACCCGCGAGCATTGCGACTACCTGGTCAACCTGCCGATGGCCGGCAGCGTCAGCAGTCTCAACGTTTCTGTTGCAACCGGTGTCTGCCTGTTCGAAGCGCAGCGCCAGCGCAGCGTCAAGGCCAAGGCTGCTGCCAAAAAGGCTTGAGTCGTACGCGATCAAAATGTGGGAGCGGGCTTGCTCGCGAAAACGGAGTGTCATTCAGCGAAAATGCTGGATGTGATACCGCATTCGCCAGCAAGCCCGCTCCCACATTGGTTTTGTGCAAGGGCAAAAGATAGGTGATTGTTCAAATAATCACCAATTACCTTGCGCCTCCCGCGTCCCTTCTCTACAATTGCGCCCCTTGCTGTGATGGCAGGCACCCATGTGTCTAGCGTCCGCAAGTCCATAAGTGTCATTCACTCCTTGTCTGACCGCTTTTGAGCGGCAGGCTACAACCCGTAAGGAGCATTCATGCGTCATTACGAAATCATCTTTTTGGTCCACCCGGATCAAAGCGAGCAAGTCGGCGGCATGGTTGAGCGTTACACCAAGCTGATCGAAGAAGACGGCGGCAAAATCCACCGTCTGGAAGATTGGGGCCGTCGTCAACTGGCCTACGCAATCAACAATGTTCACAAGGCTCACTACGTGATGCTGAACGTTGAGTGCACTGGCAAGGCCCTGGCCGAGCTGGAAGACAACTTCCGCTACAACGATGCAGTGATCCGTAACCTGGTCATCCGTCGCGAAGAAGCCGTTACCGGCCAATCCGAGATGCTCAAGGCTGAAGAAAACCGCAGTGAGCGCCGTGAGCGTCGCGACCGTCCTGAGCACGAAGGCGCTGAAAGCGCTGACAGTGATGACAGCGACAACAGCGATAACGCTGACGAGTAATCCACGGACCTTTTAAGGAGCCTATCAAATGGCACGTTTCTTCCGTCGTCGTAAATTCTGCCGCTTCACCGCTGAAGACGTGAAAGAGATCGATTACAAAGATCTCAACACTCTGAAAGCCTACGTATCCGAGACCGGCAAAATTGTTCCAAGCCGCATCACCGGTACCAAAGCTCGTTATCAGCGTCAGCTGGCCACCGCTATCAAGCGCGCCCGCTTCCTGGCCCTGCTGGCCTACACCGACAGCCACGGCCGCTGAGACCGGGCAGTCGACACGTAGCAAAGGATTGAATGTATGCGTGCCTTAGCTGAGTTCATCATGCGGGGCCGTATGCAGGCCACTCTCGTAGTGGCTGGATGCGCGGCATTGCCGCTGTTGTATTGGTTGGGTGCTGCCGCTGGATGCCTCGTGCTCCTGCGGCGCGGATTGAAGGACGCCCTCGGCGTTCTTGCTCTGGGACTGCTGCCGGCATTGATCTGGTGGCTTTACTCCGACGACCCACGGGCACTTCTGGTGCTGCTGGGGTCTGCGAGCCTTGCGTTGGTTTTGCGCGCAAGCGAGTCCTGGAACCGCGTGCTGCTGGTCAGCATAGCGATGGGAGTGGTGTTTGCAGTGGTGCTGGGGACAGCTTTTGCTCCCCAAATCGAGATGCTGGCGCAGGCTTTGATAAAAGTCATGCCGTCGCTACTCGGTGATGTCTACCAGAAGTTGTCGGTAGACGAGCAAGCGCATTTTGCGTCCCTGATTGCACCAGTCCTGACCGGCCTTATTGCGGCCTTGTTGCAAATCGTCAGCTTGTTGAGCCTGCTTGTCGGGCGCTACTGGCAGGCGTTGTTGTACAACCCGGGTGGTTTCGGTCGCGAGTTTCGCGCCATCCGTATCCCGCTTGTGCCGGCGATGTTGCTGCTGGCGTGCATGCTTCTGGGGCCGAACTTCGGTCCGCAGATGGCCATGTTGACGCCGTTGTGCAGCGTACCGCTGGTGTTCGCCGGGCTGGCCCTGATTCACGGGCTGGTGGCGCAAAAGCGACTGGCCAGGTTCTGGCTGGTGGGGTTGTACGTAACGCTGTTGCTGTTCATGCAGCTGATCTATCCGTTGCTGGTGGTCCTGGCCATCGTCGACAGCCTGATTGATTTTCGCGGTCGTCTGGCGCCGAAAGACGCCGATAACGCGAACGGTGAAGGTTAAAAGTTAAGAGGATTTTCACATGCAACTGATCCTTCTGGAAAAAGTCACCAACCTGGGCAACCTGGGTGACAAAGTGAACGTTAAGGCTGGTTACGGTCGTAACTACCTGCTGCCTTACGGCAAAGCTACCGCTGCGACCCCAGCCAACCTGGCTGCGTTCGAAGAGCGTCGCGCTGAGCTGGAAAAAGCTGCAGCAGACCGTAAAACGTCGGCTGAAAGCCGCGCTGCCCAACTGGCCGAGCTGGAAGTGACCATCACTGCCACCGCTGGCGACGAAGGCAAGCTGTTCGGTTCGATCGGTACTCACGACATCGCTGATGCACTGACCGCCTCTGGCGTTGAAGTTGCAAAAAGCGAAGTTCGTCTGCCGAACGGCACCATCCGCAACGTAGGTGAATTCGACGTGGCCGTGCACCTGCACGCCGAAGTTGAAGCCACCGTACGCGTTGTCGTGGTAGCAGCTTAAGCAACACCTGTCGGCTGGCACCCGCGGGTGCTTGCCGGTAACATCGGGCACGATCCTGTTTACAGGTCGTGCCCTTTGTCTTTCTGGCATCCCCGTTTCTACATCCTGATTCCAAGTGGCCATGAACGAAATCTCCGCTCCCGAGCAATACGATCTGCAAACCGCCGCGCTGAAGGTACCGCCACATTCCATCGAGGCCGAACAGGCCGTACTCGGTGGTCTGATGCTGGACAACAACGCCTGGGAACGCGTGCTCGATCAAGTCTCCGACGGCGATTTCTATCGACATGACCACCGTCTGATATTCCGTGCTATCGCCAAACTGGCCGATCAGAACTCCCCGATTGACGTCGTGACCCTGTCCGAGCAACTGGACAAGGAAGGTCAGACCTCGCAGGTCGGCGGCCTCGGTTATCTCGGTGAACTGGCGAAAAACACTCCGTCTGTCGCCAACATCAAGGCCTATGCGCAGATCGTCCGCCAGCGCGCGACATTGCGCCAACTGATCGGCATCAGCACCGAGATCGCCGACAGCGCCTTCAACCCGGAAGGTCGCACCGCCGAGGAGATCCTCGACGAAGCCGAGCGTCAGATCTTCGCGATTGCCGAGGCCCGGCCGAAAACCGGTGGCCCGGTGGGCGTGAACGATCTGCTGACCAAGGCCATCGATCGCATCGACACGCTGTTCAACACTGACAACGCCATTACCGGTCTGTCCACTGGCTATACCGACCTTGATGAGAAGACCAGCGGCCTGCAGCCGGCTGACCTGATCATCGTCGCCGGTCGTCCGTCGATGGGTAAAACCACCTTCGCGATGAACCTGGTGGAAAACGCCGTACTGCGCAGCGACAAGGCAGTTCTGGTGTATTCCCTCGAGATGCCAGGCGAATCGCTGGTCATGCGTATGCTGTCGTCTCTCGGCCGGATCGACCAGACCAAGGTGCGTTCCGGTCAGTTGGAAGATGATGACTGGCCGCGCCTGACCTCGGCGGTCAACCTCCTCAATGACCGCAAGCTGTTCATCGACGACACCGCCGGTATCAGCCCGTCGGAAATGCGTGCGCGTACCCGGCGTCTGGCGCGTGAGCACGGTGAGATCGGCCTGATCATGATCGACTACCTTCAGTTGATGCAGATTCCAGGTTCCGGCGGCGACAACCGAACCAACGAGATTTCTGAAATCTCGCGTTCCTTGAAGGCCCTGGCCAAGGAATTCAACTGCCCGGTGGTGGCACTGTCCCAGCTCAACCGTTCCCTCGAGCAGCGGCCGAACAAACGCCCGATCAACTCCGACCTCAGGGAATCCGGAGCGATCGAGCAGGATGCCGACGTCATCATGTTCGTGTACCGGGACGAGGTGTATCACCCGGAGACCGAGCATAAAGGCATCGCCGAAATCATCATCGGCAAGCAGCGGAACGGCCCGATCGGCTTTATCCGCCTGGCCTTTATCGGTAAGTACACCCGATTCGAAAACCTGGCGCCGGGTAGCTATAACTTCGATGATGACGAATAACTGTTGATGCAGGGCCTCTGTGGCGAGGGGGCTTGCCCCCCGCTGGGCAGCGAAGCGGCCCCTGTTTTCCCTCTGTTAAGCCTTTGACGACTGCTTCGCAGCCGAACGGGGCAAGCCCCCTCGCCACAGGTATTTAATTGGTCTGTGGAATTTGCACTGAAGTAGCTCCCACCAATTTCCGACCACAGCCGTCGGAATTGGTCAAAATTTGTGCTATATTCCGCGCCCGCGAAATTCAATGAAAGCCAACACCGGTTATCGACATGCAAGCAGCCAAGCCGTTATTTGACTATCCCAAGTACTGGGCCGAATGTTTCGGGCCAGCGCCATTCCTGCCCATGAGCAGGGAGGAGATGGATCAGCTCGGCTGGGATTCCTGCGACATCATCATCGTCACTGGTGATGCCTACGTCGATCATCCGTCGTTCGGCATGGCAATCATCGGCCGGCTGCTGGAGTCCCAGGGCTTCCGCGTCGGGATCATTGCCCAGCCTAACTGGCAGTCCAAAGACGACTTCATGAAGCTCGGTGAGCCGAACCTGTTCTTCGGTGTCGCGGCCGGCAACATGGACTCGATGATCAACCGTTACACCGCCGACAAGAAAATCCGTTCCGACGACGCTTATACCCCGGGCGGCATGGCGGGCAAACGTCCGGATCGTGCCAGCCTGGTGTATAGCCAGCGTTGCAAGGAAGCCTACAAGAATGTGCCGATCGTCCTGGGTGGCATCGAGGCCTCCCTTCGCCGCATTGCGCACTACGATTACTGGCAGGACCGGGTACGCAACTCGATCCTGATCGACGCCTGCGCCGACATCCTGCTCTACGGCAACGCCGAGCGGGCGATTGTCGAAGTCGCCCAGCGTCTGTCGTTTGGCCACAACATCGAAGACATCACCGACGTGCGCGGCACCGCGTTCATCCGTCGTGATACACCCAAGGACTGGTACGAAGTCGACTCCACGCGTATCGACCGTCCGGGCAAGATCGACAAGATCATCAATCCGTATGTGAACACCCAGGACACCCAGGCCTGCGCTATTGAGCAGGAGAAGGGGCCGGTCGACGATCCGAGCGAAGCCAAGGTCGTGCAGATCCTGGCCAGCCCGAAGATGACCCGCGACAAGACCGTGATTCGTCTGCCATCGGTCGAGAAAGTCCGCGGTGACGCGGTGCTGTACGCCCACGCCAACCGCGTGCTGCA
Source organism: Pseudomonas sp. PDM31 (assembly GCF_019218965.1). NCBI lineage: Bacteria > Pseudomonadati > Pseudomonadota > Gammaproteobacteria > Pseudomonadales > Pseudomonadaceae > Pseudomonas > Pseudomonas sp. PDM31. Next base: position 495,772 of record NZ_JAHUWS010000004.1, read on the forward strand.
CCTGGAAACCAACCCGGGCAACGCCCGTGCGCTGGTGCAGAAGCATGGCGAAGTCGACGTCTGGTTCAACCCGCCGCCGATTCCGATGACCACCGAAGAAATGGACTACGTGTTCGGCATGCCTTATGCGCGTGTACCGCACCCGGCTTACGGCAAGGAAAAGATTCCGGCCTACGAGATGATCCGTTTCTCGGTGAACATCATGCGTGGCTGTTTCGGTGGCTGTACTTTCTGCTCGATCACCGAGCACGAAGGGCGGATCATCCAGAACCGTTCCGAAGAGTCGATCATTCGCGAAATCGAAGAGATTCGCGACAAGGTCCCGGGTTTTACCGGCGTTATTTCCGACCTCGGCGGCCCGACCGCGAACATGTACCGCATCGCCTGCAAGACGCCGGAAATCGAATCTGCGTGTCGCAAGCCGTCCTGCGTGTTCCCGGGCATCTGCCCGAACCTGAACACGGACCACTCGTCGCTGATCCAGCTTTATCGCAGCGCCCGTGCCTTGCCGGGTGTGAAGAAGATCCTGATTGCTTCCGGCTTGCGCTATGACCTCGCGGTCGAGTCGCCGGAATACGTCAAGGAGCTGGTGACCCACCACGTCGGTGGTTACCTGAAGATCGCCCCGGAACATACCGAGGAAGGTCCGCTCAACCAGATGATGAAGCCGGGCATCGGCAGCTATGACAAGTTCAAGCGCATGTTCGAGAAGTACACCAAGGAAGCGGGCAAGGAGCAGTACCTGATTCCGTACTTCATCGCTGCCCACCCGGGTACTACTGACGAAGACATGATGAACCTGGCCCTGTGGCTCAAGGGCAATGGTTTCCGTGCCGACCAGGTGCAGGCGTTCTACCCGTCGCCGATGGCCACCGCCACCGCGATGTACCACTCGGGCAAGAACCCGCTGCGCAAGGTCACCTACAAGAGTGACGGCGTGACTATCGTCAAGAGCGAAGAGCAGCGCCGTCTGCACAAGGCGTTCCTGCGCTATCACGATCCGAAGGGCTGGCCGATGCTGCGTGAAGCGCTGACCCGCATGGGCCGCGCCGATTTGATCGGGCCGGGCAAGAACCAGTTGATCCCGCTGCACCAGCCGTCCACTGACAGCTACCAGAGCGCCCGTCGCAAGAACTCGACGCCGGCCGGCAGCCATAAGGTTGCCGGGGAAAAGACCACCAAAATCCTGACCCAGAACACTGGCTTGCCTCCGCGCGCCAGCGATGGCAGTAACCCGTGGGACAAGCGCGAACAGGCCAAGGCGGCGGCATTTGCCCGCAACCAGCAGGCGGCCAAGGAGCGCAAGGATGCAGCCAAGGGCAAAGGCCCCAAGCCTGCGCGCAAGCCAGTAGTACCGCGCTGACCGCCTTCCCCCTCACCCCAGCCCTCTCCCCCAAGGGGGCGAGGGGGAAAGGGAGCCGATCTCCATGCCTTTCGGAACCTGAGTTCGACTTGAGCTCTCAGGTCGCAGGTTTTCGACCAGGAGAGCCGATCTCCATGCCTTTCGGAACCTGAGTTCGACTTGAGTTCTCAGGTCGCAGGTTTTCGACCAGGAGAGTCCATCTCCATGCTTTTCGTAGCCTGAGTTCGACTTGATCCTCAGGTCGCAGGTTTTCGACCAGGAGAGTCCATCTCCATGCTTTTCGTAGCCTGAGTTCGACTTGATCCTCAGGTCGCAGGTTTTCGACCAGGAGAGTCCATCTCCATGCTTTTCGTAGCCTGAGTTCGACTTGATCC
>NZ_JAHUWS010000050.1:0-255 GCF_019218965.1 Pseudomonas sp. PDM31
TGCGCCGCAGCTTGGTCACTTCAGGAATGGTCTCGGCGCGCCCCAGGCTTTCGAGCATGCGCTGGGTATTGCGGGTGCCGGCGCCTACGCTGTCGTCGCCGGCGTTGGTGATGACGAACAGGTGCAGCGCCCCATGGAGGCCGGGATCGCGCCCGCCCCCGAGCTGGGCGGCGGCTGCCTGCTTGATCAGTTCGGCCAACGGCGGCCAGCGAAAGTACTGGTTTTCGATGTAGATGAACTGGGTCGCGTTGTTCA
>NZ_JAHUWS010000051.1:0-255 GCF_019218965.1 Pseudomonas sp. PDM31
ACTTCACCCAGTGGGAAATTTCAGCCCTTTCTTCCCAACTGAAACCACGACTGACGAATGCTGGCAGGCCGTTCGCGACCTGTTGCGGCGCTTTGCTGCCTGTGACCGCACAGCGGGCAAACCACTCTCGGTCTTCGGTGTATTGCGCTTCGGTGGAGCGCTGCAGCGCTCGATCGGCGATACGAATCGAGCCTTTGCCGGGCAGGTTGGCTTCGCCGCCCACTCCCGCCAGATTGAAGGGCATTTCCCAACCCA
>NZ_JAHUWS010000052.1:0-252 GCF_019218965.1 Pseudomonas sp. PDM31
TTGGCGGTAGCTGTATTTATGAAAATCAGGGCACAGGCGTAACAGAAGATAAAAAGCATCTCCTGCCAGCCAGGCGTCTGCCATGGAGAGAGTAAAAACGCGGCACCAGCGACAGTGGACTCACTGATGCGATGCCTCCGATGACGGCGGCGACAAGAAAAGCGACATTCAAGCCCAGAGCCAATACAAGTGGATGTTCATTGCGACAATGTTGGCGTGTCACAACCATAGCGACCGCGTAGAAAACAGCCG
>NZ_JAHUWS010000053.1:0-249 GCF_019218965.1 Pseudomonas sp. PDM31
TGTAGCTGTAGCTGACCACGCCGGTAGTGGCATTGAACCCGGTGATGGTCAGGGTGCTGCCCAATGGAGTGACCGCTGATTGCGGGAAGCCCGCCGCCACGCCATTGGTGACCACGGCAATGCCGCCCACCGTCAGGGTCGTCACACCGTCCAGCGCGGTGATGGTAAAGGTGCCGTTCTGGGTCAGGGCATTACTATCCGCAGCACTGCCGTCACCGAGGTTTTTCTCGAAAACAGTCAACTCGCCAC
>NZ_JAHUWS010000054.1:0-244 GCF_019218965.1 Pseudomonas sp. PDM31
AACCAGGGGAACTGAAACATCTAAGTACCCTGAGGAAAAGAAATCAACCGAGGTTCCCTTAGTAGTGGCGAGCGAACGGGGACTAGCCCTTAAGTGGCTTTGAGATTAGCGGAACGTTCTGGAAAGTGCGGCCATAGTGGGTGATAGCCCTGTACGCGAAAATCTCTTAGTCATGAAATCGAGTAGGACGGAGCACGAGAAACTTTGTCTGAATATGGGGGGACCATCCTCCAAGGCTAAATAC
>NZ_JAHUWS010000055.1:0-241 GCF_019218965.1 Pseudomonas sp. PDM31
CCGCCCACCGTCAGGGTCGTCACACCGTCCAGCGCGGTGATGGTAAAGGTGCCGTTCTGGGTCAGGGCATTACTATCCGCAGCACTGCCGTCACCGAGGTTTTTCTCGAAAACAGTCAACTCGCCACCGGCGACGTCCAGACCACCGATAGTCACGGTGTCGTCGTTGTTGTGGATCTGCAGCACCAGATTGGCGGTGCTGGTATCCCCGTCCGCGTCGGTCAGGGTGTAGCTGAAGGTCT
>NZ_JAHUWS010000056.1:0-240 GCF_019218965.1 Pseudomonas sp. PDM31
GCACCACCGCCAATGCCAGTCTCGACGTCAACGTTGTGGACGACCTGCCTGCCGGGGTGAACGACAGCAATGCGAGTACTGCCTCGGAATCCCTGCTGACCCTCAACGGCAATGTGCTGACCAACGATGTGCAGGGCGCTGACCGCGTACCTGTCGGTGAAAACTCCGGACCGATCACTCCCGGCACTTTCAATGGTACCTACGGCACCCTGGTGCTCAACGCCAACGGCACGTACACCT
>NZ_JAHUWS010000057.1:0-220 GCF_019218965.1 Pseudomonas sp. PDM31
GACGGCGACACCAGCACCGCCAACCTGGTGCTGCAGATCCACAACAACGACGACACCGTGACCCTCGACGGCCTGAACGTCTACGGTGGAGAGCTGACCGTCTACGAGAAAAACCTCAGCGACGGCAGCAACCCAGCCACCTCGGCGCTGACCCAGAGCGGCACCTTCACCGTGACGGCGCTGGACGGCCTGCAAACCCTGACCGTCGGCGGCATCGCCG
>NZ_JAHUWS010000058.1:0-215 GCF_019218965.1 Pseudomonas sp. PDM31
TGCCGTCGCTGAGGTTTTTCTCGTAGACGGTCAGCTCTCCACCGTAGACGTTCAGGCCGTCGAGGGTCACGGTGTCGTCGTTGTTGTGGATCTGCAGCACCAGGTTGGCGGTGCTGGTGTCGCCGTCTGCGTCGGTGATGGTGTATTGGAAGGTCTCGCTGCCATCACCACCGCCGTGCAGGGCTTTGAAGTCGGCGTCCGTGGTGTTGAGGGTG
>NZ_JAHUWS010000059.1:0-211 GCF_019218965.1 Pseudomonas sp. PDM31
GTGCTGACCAACGATGTGCAGGGCGCTGACCGCGTACCTGTCGGTGAAAACTCCGGACCGATCACTCCCGGCACTTTCAATGGTACCTACGGCACCCTGGTGCTCAACGCCAACGGCACGTACACCTACACCCTGAACACCACTGACGCTGATTTCAAAGCCTTGCACGGCGGCGGTGACGGCACCGAGACCTTCAGCTACACCCTGACCG